>JAWWBR010000009.1:0-49269 GCA_033720855.1 Alphaproteobacteria bacterium | reverse complement strand
GATCGGCATTGGTGCCGAGGTAGCGGGCCCGCATCTCGGGGTTGGCCTGGAACCCACCGGCGCAGGCGATGATGGCGTTGGCGGTGAGATCGTATTCGCCGCTTTCCGCCACCACCCGCACCCCTTCGATGCGCCGCGCGTTGCCGTGGAAGGCGCTGACCCGGGATTCGAACCGGATCTCGATGCCGAGGGCGGCGGCGATGGCGCGCCACTGCTCGAGCTGCCCCCTGCCGCCGCCGAGGGTCTGGACATTGCGGCCGGGTTCGAAGTGATGGCGGCCGTTGACCGTGGCGTATTTCTCGGGCGCCCATTTGATCCCGGTCTCCAACGCCCAATGGGCGGCGGCATTGGAGTCGCCGGCGAGCGTATCGGCGAGGTCCTCGTCGATCAGCCCCTCGGTCACGCGGTTGAGGTCGCCGAGGAACTCTTCCTTGGTGTAGGGCCTGATCTCCATGGCGTCGAAGAGATCCTGATCGACATCGGGGATGAAGGCGCGGATCTCGTCGCGCCCGTCATGGCAAAAGCGGAAACCGGTATGGGAGAAGCGGGCGTTTCCGCCGTATTCCGCCTCCGGCGCCTTCTCCAGCATGACCACCCGCTCGGCGCCCGACTGACGCGCCGAGACCGCCGCCTCGAACGCCGACGACCCCCCACCGATGACGATGACATCACAGCTCTCGTGATCCGGCACTCTCGATCCTCCCTGAATTTCAACGACGATTATGATTCTGACCGCAATAATGGAACAGCGGCGAACGCCTGTCCAATGCCGCGCCGCCCGCGGCCTAGCCGATCCTTTCCGACAGCGCCGCCATCAGCTCGTCGACGCTTTCGAGCTCATCGAGCCGAAGGGCCAGATTCTTGATCGCCTCCATCCTGGCATCGCTGATCATCGGCCCGGTGAAGGCTTCGAACTTTTCGATCACCTCGCCGCGGTCGAGACGCCCCTTGGAATACCCCGGCGGAAACAGCACCTCGGCGGCGTGCTTGGCGCCGTCCTCCATGGTCACCTCGACGCGGCAGGGGAAGGCAACGGGGGCTTTTTCGTTGAGCGCCGCGTCGTTGCCCATTGTCGTGCGGCCCATCAGGGCGACGATCTCGGGATCGAACCAGCGCTCGTTCTCGTATTGACGCGGCGTCATTTCGCCGTCCACCAGCGCCACCGCCACGGTGAACGGGAAACAGTGGTCCGCGGCGGCATGGGACTGCGGATTGCTGCGTCCGGGATCGGTCTGCTGGCCGCGGACATACGCATAGTCGGACATGATGATGTCGATCCCGGCGATCGACCGGGTCTGCCCCTTGACCTTGTCGTGGAGCTCCAGGGCCGCGGCCACCGCGGCCTGCCCCGTGGCGACACAGGGATAGGCCTTGACGTGGTTGGCGAGGATCGCCGAGGCGCCCGCATAGGGCTCCGACAGGACGGAGAGATCGGCATCGTCCCGGAACAGGGCGCGGATTCCGAGCTCGTGATCGAGCACCTGGAGCGGGCCTGTCGCGCCCTCGGCTGCGAGCAGACAGCCGAGCGTGCCCGACTGCGCGATCAAGGCGTTGGCCAGCGACTTGCCGGAGGAGATCTGGCCCCGGCGCATCAACGGCGGCGCCATGCAGCGCGCCGCTCCGAAGGCGATGGCATGGGCCAGCGGGCCCGGGCCCAACCCCATCATTTGGCCGACCATGGCGGGCACGGCGATACCGGAGACGCTGGTGCCGTCGAATTGGCGGTCACGCTCGATGATGTCCTTCATGCGGCTGACGATCTCGTAGCTGATGACGATGCCGCCGATCGCCTCGAGCCCGGAACACCTGCGCCATTCGGCGGCCGCCAGCGCCACCGGAATATTGTCCGAGGGATGCCCGCCCATGGCCGGCGCCCCGTCCTCGCCCTCCATGATGTTGTAGTCGTTGAGATCCAGCACCCGGACCATGGCGCCGTTGGCCAGGATCGCGTTGAGGACCGAGGTTTTGCCGTCGCCGCCAATGAGCGACGCCTGGGGCGCGCCACCCAGCGCCGATACCGCGTTACGGACATCGTCGATCAGCGGCACCCCCTCGGCGGCGATGGCGCAGCCCAAGGTGTCGAGCACCAGCAGCTTGGTCTGTTCGACGACATCGTCGGTAAGCGATTGCGGGTCGAACGCGGCGACGGCATCGGCAAGCGCCGTGACGGTGGTGGTATCGGGCATGTTCCCTCCCTTGGGCCGGCGATGGTCGGGCCGGATTCTTTGCCAACCCCGATGCGGGATGCTAGGCTTGAGCGTGATTTTGGCACAGATGCGGCGCAAATCGAAATCCGGCAATAACCGGTGGGGCGCCAGGGAGGACGAAGTGGCCAAACTCCGTCACATCGCGGCCAACTCCTTGGCAGCCCGGGCGTAATCGGGGCTTCACGGCATCTCGGTTTCCGGTCCCCGCCTGCGCCGCGGTGGGGGTCCTGCGGCCAACCGTGAAGACCGTCGAACCAAGGAGGGCCGGCTCGGTCGGCGGACGTCCTCCGGTATGGGTTCCGCCGGCCAAGGGGGTACCCCAATCCAAGGAGGCAGTCATGAGACGGCACGTTTTATCATTCTTTGCTCTCGTCTCGGTCATCGTCGCCGGGTCCATCGCCTCGGCCGATGCCAAGTCCGTGGGCGAATTCTACAAGGGCAAGACCATCACCTTCATCATCGGCACGGCCCCGGGCGGAACCTACGATGCCTGGGCGCGGCTGATCGCGCGCCACTGGGGCGGGCACATCCCCGGAAACCCGGGTTTCATCTCCAAGAACCTGCCGGGTGCCGGCGGCATCAAGGCGTCCAACTACATCTTCAACATCGCGCCCAAGGACGGCACCGTGGTCGCCACATTCAGCCGCAATATTCCGACCCGCGCGATCCTCAACCACCCGGCGGTGAAGTTCGACCCGGTTAAGTTCGGCTGGCTCGGCAGTCCCGAGCTGACCAACCGGGTCTGCATCGCCATGGCGACGGCCAAGGTCAAGACCGCGGAAGATTTGTTCAAGCACGAGCTCCTGATGGGCGGCGCCGGCGCCGGAACCGCCGTCAGCACCACGCCCAACGTGTTGCGCGCACTCCTGGGCATGAAGTTCAAGCTGATCGAGGGCTACAAGAGCGCGACCGACGTGGTGCTGGCCATGGAACGCGGCGAGGTGGAAGGCATCTGCCAGACCTATACCGCATTCAAGGTCGGTCATCCCGGCTGGATCGAGAAGGGCAAGGTGAACGTCCTGTTCAACGTCGAGCCCAACCCTATCCCCGGCACCAACATTCCCTCGGTCTTCAAGTGGGTGAAGGACAAGGAGCAGCGCGAGATCCTCAGCTTCTATTCGTCCAACGTCGAGCTCGGCCGCCCGGTGGTGGCGCCGCCGAACCTGCCCGCCGACCGCTTGACCGCGCTGCGCCGCGGCTTCGATGCCACCATGAAGAACCCGGCCTTCGTCAAGGCCGCCGCCAAGCAGGGACTGAAGATCGATCCGCTGACCGGTGAGGAGGTGGCCAAGCGCGTGACCGCACTCGCCAACACCGACCCGGAGATCGTCAAAAAGACCGAGGCGATGCTGTCCAAGCTCAACCCGGTCTTCACCGACACCGTCACGGTGTCGGCGGTCAAGCGCAAGGGCCGGCGGGTCAGCTTCAAGCTCAAGGGCAAGGACATGACCGTCAGGGTGTCGGGCAGCCGTACCAAGGTCACCATCGGCGGCAAGAAGGCCAAGCGCTCGGCAATCAAGGCGGGCATGACTTGCGAGATCACGCATCTCGGCCCCAACAGCCGGGCCAAGAAGATCGCCTGCAAATAAAAGGGCCTACGGGAGGACAACTGAAACGGGCCCGGCCACCGCCGGGCCCTTTTGCTTGGGCCGATGGCGGTCCACGATAAGCAAGCTATTTTATCGTCATGCCCCGCTTCATGCGGGGCATCCAAGTCAAGCGAGCGTATCGTAAAGGTCATCCCACGTTGGATTGTCCTTTACGATAAGGTTCACCTTCCATTCCCTCGGCCAGTGCTTGAGGCGTTTCTCGCGATGAATGGCCTGCCGAATGTCGTCGTGCGCCTCGGCGTAGACAAGTCGCTTGAGGTTGTATCGCTTGGTGAATCCTTGAACCAGCCCCTCGCGATGCTGCCAGGCACGCTGTTGAATATCTGAGGTCACGCCGACGTAGAGCGTCCCGTTGGGCCTGTTCGTCATTATGTAAACCCAACCGCCTGCCATGACGGCAATTTGCCACCTATGGATGCCCCGGACAAGCCGGGGCATGACGCACTCTCCATTGGATTCGTCTGACCCTGCGTCCGTCAGTCGTTCTCGGCGGGGCCGCGCGGCGGGATCAGAGGTTATCGGCCACGGCGCTGCAGTCGGTGATCTCGAGGCCGTTGCCGTCGGGATCGTGGAAATAGACGTGACGGCCGGGAAAGGTGTTGTGCTGGGTGTCGGGGCCGCTTTCCTTGGCCTGGGGCCAGAGGAGCTCGATGCCGTTGGCCTCGAGGTGCTTGACCGCATCGTCGTAGGCCTCGGGCGCGACCACGAAGGCGTGATGGAACTCGGTATCCTTCGGCCCGTTCGGCGCGACGTGACGTCCCGTCGCGGTCAGCACGAAGAGATCGCCGCCGGCCGACATGAATGACATGGTGTGACGCCGGTTCTGGCGCAGCAATGTGCAGCCCAGGATATCGCGGTAGAACGCGGTGGCGCGGTCGAGGTCGGTCACGCCGATGGTGAAATGCAGGATGCTTTTCGGTTCGATCATGATGCCTCCCCTCGCCTGCGTCCCTGGTGTGCGCGTCCCGTGACGACCGCTCCCGTTGGGTGTATCATTTCCGGCAAACAAGGAAAAGCGCCGGCCGGCGGGAAAAGCCCCGGGGCCGGGTGAAGAGGAGGAGATCGGCGATGAGCATTCAAGCGGTATCGAAGGGCGCACTCGTGGACGCGGTGAGCGAAGCGGAACGGGAAACCCGCATCCAGCTGGCCGCCGCCTATCGGCTGTTGCACCATTTCGGCATTACCGACACCACCCACAATCACCTGACCGCGCGGGTGCCCGACGAGCCCGATGCCTTCCTGATCAAGCGCGCCGATCACCTGTTCGACGAGGTCACCGCGTCGACGCTGGAGAAATACGATTTCGACGGCAACCCGCGCCAGGAGGGCTGTCCCCAGCTGCGCGGCGGCGGGCTGATCATCCATGCCGGCCTGTTCGCCGTCCATGACGACATCAACGTCATCTTCCACACCCACTCACCGGCCCTGATCGGAGTCGCCAGCCAGAAGGACGGGCTGCTGCCGCTCAGCCAGCACGGCGCCCGCTTCCACGGCAAAATCGCCTATCACGATTTCGGCGGCTACGAGTTCGAGATGGCCATGCGGGAACCGCTGATCGAAAGCCTCGGCGACAAGCGGGTGGCGCTCCTGCGCAATCACGGGTCGCTGGTCTGCGGCGACAGCATCGGCGACGTCTATGTCGCCCACCACAATTTGGAATTCGCCTGCCGCAACCAGGTGGCGGCGATGAGCGGCGGCGCCGAGCTGGTGATGATCGCGCCCGAGGTGCTCGCCCATATCAACGAGCAGGACCGCGCCAATGACGGCCGGCGCAAGAACGGCGGCAAGGACTGGATCGCGCTGATGCGCCTGGCCGGGCGCATCGCGCCCGATTTTTGCGACTGATCACGAACACAAGGGAGAGAAACCGATGGACGACGCAGCCGTCACCCAGGAAGACCTGCAGAGATTCCGCGACATCAAGCCGGAGATGCTGGACCTCAAGATTCCCCTGGTGTCCAAGGGCATGACCCGCGATCTGCTGGCCCAGGGCGACCATTCCACCTTCCGCATCCACTGCTATGGCCCCAATGCCGGGGAGACCCATGGGCTCCATGCCCATACCGACGAGGAGCACCTCTTCGTCATCCTGAGCGGCACCGCGCATTTCTCCTCCATCGACGGGGAGCTGCCGCCGCTCGGCAAGCACCAGGCCCTATGGCTGCCCAAGGGGTGTTTCTACGAGTTCGTCAATCCGGGGCCGGAGCCGTTGGTGGTGCTGCGCTTCGGCGCAACCCGCGAGAAACAGTCCTCGGGTCCACGGGTAACGCCGGGCGGCGAGCCCATCGCCGGACGCGGCTCCCAGCATCCGGAGATGCGCAAGCCGACCTTCATCGAAGGCGCCTTTTTGGAATAACGGCCAAGGCACGGGTGGCTTGGTGCCCCGCCGGCATCCCGCCGGCGGGCCTTCTTTTCACCATGAGGAAAAGGCGACCAAGACAAAGCAGCGGCCCCCGTGCGCACCCCCGGGATGCCCCGCATCAAGCGGGGCATGACGGTCTATTTCGGATTCCACGTCATGCCCCGGCTCGTCCGGGGCATCCACATGGTGACGGGCCCATCACCGGCGGTGCCTTCGGCGTGAAACGGGTTGCGATGCCGCCTAGACCCTGACAGAACCGCGCGCTCACTCAGCCGCCGCGGCTTCGGGCGCCGCCTGGGCGCCGCGCACCAGCGTTCCCGGCAACGCGCCGGTCGCCTCCCCTTCGCGGTAGACGGCCTGGCCGGCGACGATGGTCGCAACGTAACCGTCGGCCTTCTGCAAGAGCCGCTTGGCCCCATGCGGCAAGTCGTGAACCATGTAGGGCCGGTGGATGGTCAGGCGGTCGAAGTCGATCACGTTGATATCGGCCTTGAAGCCCGGCGCAAGGACGCCGCGGTCCATGAGGCCGACGAGCCCCGCCGGATTGGTGGTCAGGCGCGCCACCATTTGACCCAGGTCGAGCGCCCCCTCGGGCCGGTCGCGGCCCCAATAGGTGAGGACGAAGGTGGGGAAACTGGTGTCCGATATATGGGCCACGTGGGCGCCGCCGTCGGACACCGCGACCACGGTATTGGGGTTGTCGAGGAGCTCGCGGCAGGCGTTGAAGGTGTAATCGGCGATCCCCGAATTGGGCGCGAACAGCATCGCCTGTCCGTCGTCCTCCAACAACAGGTCGTAGGCGATCTCGAACGGCGACTTGCCCGCCGCCTCTGCCATGGCCTTGATCGAATCGTCGCGGCCCGGGGCGTAATTGGGCGGCTCGCGGAAGGGGAACATATAGGCGAAGTTCTGCACCCGATTGGCCGCATCGGGGATATCCGAGCATGGTTCCTCAGAGAGCAGCCTGGCGCGGAACGCGGGATCGCGCATGGCCGCCACCTTGTCCGCCAGCGGCTTGTCGGCGATCGCCTGGAACGCGGGATGGAAGACGAAGGGATGGCGCCCGGTGTCCAAACCGAACAGCGTGCCCAAGGGGCGCGGCGTGATCTGGGCGTGCATGGGCAGGCCTTCGGCGACCGCCCCTTCCAGCATTTCCATCACTTCGCGCCAGCCGTCGGGGTCGCGGTTGCGCTGCAGCACCGTGACCGAAAGCGGCCGGCCCGAGGCCCGCACCATGCCGCGGATCAGCTCGAACTCCTCGCGCCGGAGGTCGGGGGACAGGTTGAGGATGATCTGCAGCACGCCCCGGCCCTCGTCCTTGAGGGCCACGGCAATCCCCTCCAGCTCCCGGGCATCGGCGCCGAAGGACGGGATCAACTCCCCGGCGACGGTACGATGGTTGTAGGACTTGGAGGTGGAAAAGCCCATGGCGCCGGCGCGGATCGCCTCTCGCGCCAGCCTCTGCATTTCGGCGATGTCGTCGTCTGTCGCGGTCTCGCGCTTGACCGCGCGCTCGCCCATGACGAAGACGCGCAGCGCCGAATGCGGCAGGTAGGCGCAGACGTCCATGTCGTGGGGACGGCGTTCCAGGGCATCGAGGTAATCGGGGAAGCTCGCCCAATCCCAGGTCAGGCCCTCGCGCAGGACGGCGGCGGGAATGGCCTCCACCCCCTCCATCAATTCGACCAACAGATCGCGGTCCTCGGGACGGACCGGTGCGAAACCGACGCCGCAATTGCCCATCACCGTGGTGGTGACGCCATGCCAACCCGACGACAGCAAGCGCTGGTCCCATATGGCCTGGCCATCGTAATGGGAATGGATGTCGACGAAACCGGGAGTCACCAGAAGGCCGCGAGCGTCGATCTCCTCGCGGCCGGACTCCGCGACCTTGCCCACCTCGGCGATGCGCCCGCCGGCAACGGCGATGTCGGCCTCGAAGGTCGCCCCGCCCCGGCCGTCGGCGATGGTGCCGCCGCGAACCACCAGATCGTATGTCATGACCGTCTCCTACCCGGACCGCAATCGTGCGATCTATGATGTTTTCGCCAGTCTAGAGGTAATATCCGGTGTTTGCCAACGCCCACGGCGAAGTTTCACGCGTGCAAATCCCGCGCCGGCCCTGCTATGAAGACGGACGAAGGGTCGTTCCTTGGATCAAACGGGCAGGAAAGGACAGGGTCATGAAAATCGACGGCGGATGCCATTGCGGGGCGGTCGCGTTCGAAGCGGAAGCGGATCCGGAAAAGGTCGCGGTCTGTCACTGCAGCGACTGCCAGACCATGTCCGGTTCGGCTTTTCGCACGGTGGCGATGATCCCGGCCGACGACTTCACGCTGCTGAAGGGTGAGCTCAAGACCTACGTCAAGACGGCGGAAAGCGGCAACAAGCGCGCCCAGGTCTTTTGCCCCGAATGCGGGACACATATCTACGCCACGTCGGTGGGCGAAGGGGCGAAGGTTTTGGGGGTGCGCGTCGGCACCATCCACCAACGCGATCAATTGCCGCCGAAGCGGCAGGTCTGGACGCGCTCGGCCCAGCACTGGCTCGACGATCTCGCCTCGGTGCCGGCGGCGGAACGGCAATAGGCCCCGGCTTCGGCGGCGCCGCTCAGTTGGCGAGCACCTTGGGCCAGTTGGCGTCGGCCTTGGCGATGAAGCCGGGAATGTCCTTCTCCCAACGCGCCTGGACCGAGCCATCGTAGTTGAGGTAGAGCTTGCCGCCGACGATCCGCCAGTACATGGGATCGCCCTTTGCGGTGTAGCCCTGGCTCACCGCCCAGGCACAGTACCCGCCGTATTGGGGCGCATAGGCGCCGGGATCGGCGCGGAAGGCCTCCAAGTTTTCGCGACTGGCAAACCGCCACGTCACGCCCTTGTGGTTCAACGTATAATCGGCCGAGCCCTTTACCGGGCGCTTCTCCTTGAAATACGCCACCGGGTCGTAGCCGCCCACGGCCAGGTTGGAGAGGAAGCCGGTGTAGACCGGCGGCTTCTCCGCGGCCGCAGGGGCGGCACCGATCACCGCAAACGACAGGAAGGGAATGATCAGTAAACCGAGGAGGCGTCTCATCATCGCCTTGATCTCCTTGTCAAAAGTTCCCGGATCATACCATCGAGCGCGCTCCGGTCGAAGCACGGCCCGCCGGGAGAGAATCTGAAAGGGCGGGGCCCCGCCCCGGCCGCATGGGAACGGTTACGGCCGCAAGCGGGGCCCACGCCGAATCCTTGACGCGTCCCTACTTCCTGGCGGCGCAGGGGTTCTTGGCCGCGCACGGGTTGCACGGGCTCTTCGCCGCACAGGGGTTCTTCCCCGCGCAAGGATTCTTGGCCGCACAGGGGTTCTTGGCGGCGCACGGGTTCTTGGCCGCGCAGGGATTCTTGGCCGCGCAGGGGCCGCAGGCCGCGACCTCAATGTGCGCCCCGGTGTCGGCGGCGATGGCGGCCGGCAGGGCGATGGCGGTGGCGGCGAGGCCGATGGCGGCAACGCCGAGGGTGGTGGCAAGGGTCTTTTTCATTTTCAATTCTCCATTAGGGTTCAGGGACCGGATGAGGATCGGCGCGGGGCCGGCTCCTCTCGCGGCTTTGGGTTAATTACCGATCGACGACGGCAACAGGGGGCACTCGAAATAGACACCGGTGGGGCCGGAGATGGTGAGCTTGCCCATCGCCTCGGCCTCGTGAATGGCCTCGTCGGACGTCAACAGCGTCGGGGGCTCGTTCCAGGTCACGAAAAAGACCTGCCAGCGGCCCCCGTTGTAATCGGGGTTGGTCGGCCCGGCTTCGGCCACTGCATTTTGTTCCTCGTTCGGGAAGACGTAGAGCGGGTCGAAGGACTGCACGTTATGGTCATTAGGAGCCGGAAACGGCGCCAAGCCCTTGGTCCCCCAGACCTCGCCATCGGCATAGATCGCCGGCCCGAAGTTCGGCGCGCCCGAAATGTCACCGAACGGCGGCTCCGCGTTGGCGGGGGCGGCCATCAGCACACCGATAATGGCGAATACCGGCAGGCCGGCTTGCATGAACGCTCTGATAATCGTCATCTCTTGATCCTTCCTGTAAGCACTTTCTTGGGCGGCCTCGGCATTTGGGGGCCGTGTCTCACGCGCGGTCATGCTGCGCCCGAGAGGTCACGAAAGGATCACGGAAGGGTGACGATTCCGTCACGCCGTTCACGATTTCGTCAGCCGGTGTGACGGTGCCGCCCGCGAGGCCCCCGATCGCCCGTGTCCGTTTCGTGATACTTTTCTGCTATCCAGGGCCGTTGGCCCGCCGCCGGCGGCCCGGAGAGAGGATATGGCGCGACAGGTATTGGTCATCGAGGACAACCGCGATCTCGCGGATGTATTGTCCCTGCACCTCTCCGATATTGGCTGCGAGGTCAAGGTGATGGGAGACGGCATGGCCGCCTTCCATGAAGCCCGCGGCCGCCATTACGACCTCATCATCCTCGATCTCATGCTGCCCGGGATGGACGGGATCGAGCTCTGCAAGCGGCTGCGCCAGCAGGACAATCGGGTCCCGATCCTGATGCTGACGGCGAAATCCTCCGAGCTCGACCGGGTGCTGGGCCTGGAGATCGGGGCCGACGACTACATGACCAAGCCGTTCAGCATGGCCGAGCTGCTGGCCCGGGTGAAGGTGATCTTCCGCCGGCAGGACGGCGCGGGCCAAGGGCAAACGGCGCCGGCAAAGACCATAGCGGCGGGGGCGCTCGCCATCGACGTGGCGAAGCGCCGCGTCTCCGTCGCCGGCAAGGCGGTGGACCTGACCGCCAAGGAATTCGATCTTCTGGTGGCCTTCGCCGAAAATCCGGGCAAGGTGTGGACCCGGGCGCAGCTGCTGGAGCAGGTCTGGGGCCCCGGTTTCGGCGGCTACGAACACACCGTCAATTCCCATATCAACCGTTTGCGCGCCAAGATCGAGCCCGAGGACGCTGAGCCGCGCTATATCCTCACGGTGTGGGGCGTCGGCTACAAATTCAACGACGAGCTTGGGGACTGAGCCATGCTCCGCAGCCTGTTCGCAAAGCTCGTCATCGTGCTGCTGGGACTCCTCGGCGTGATCGGCGTGGCCTATGTCGCACTGTCCATCACCACCACACGCCTGCACATCCAGGAGGTGACGCAGTACCTCAATCGGTCGCTCGCCGCCGACCTCGCCAAGTCCCGGCCCCTGTTCACGCGCGACGGCATCGACCGGGCGGCGCTCAAGTCGGTCTTCGACATGCTGATGGTGGTCAACCCGGCGATCGAGGTCTATCTCCTCGGCCCCGAGGGCAAAATCCTCGCCTTTTCCGCGGCCCCGGAGAAAATCAAGCGCGACCACGTGGCGCTGGCGCCGGTCAAGGCCTTCACCAGCGGCGACGCCAACCTGCCGATCCGCGGCGATGATCCGCGCAACCCCAATGAACGCAAGATCTTTTCGGCAGTGGCGATATCGAATGGGGGAAGCCTTCGCGGCTACCTCTACGTGGTGCTCGGCGGCGAGGCCTACGATTCGGTCGCCGGCATGCTCGAGACCAGCTGGATCATGCGGCTCGGCGGCGGCGTGGCGCTCGGCAGCCTGGTCCTGATCGCGGTCATCGGCGTCCTGCTGTTCAACTGGTTGACCCGCAGGCTCAGGCGTCTGACCGCACAGATCGAAAATTTCCGCCTGGGCGAAACCGCCGGCCTGCCGGTCGCAGATCTTCACGGGGGGCGGCCCATGGACGAGATCGACGAGCTGGCCACGACCTTCGGGGCAATGGCCCAGCGCATCGACGAACAGGTCGAGGCGCTGGAGCGCGCCAGCGCCCTGCGCCGGGAGCTGATCACCAATATCTCCCACGACCTGCGCACCCCGCTCGCGTCGCTCCAAAGCGCCATCGAGACCCTGCAGATGAAGGGCGATGCCCTGGCGCCGGAGGACAAGCGCCGCTATCTCGATCTCGCCCACAAGCACAGCCAGCGCCTGGGACGCCTGATCACCGATCTCTTCGACCTCACGACGCTCGAAAGCGCCGACCGCCAGTTGCGCATGGAGCCGTTCTCGATGGCCGAACTGGTCCAGGACGTGGCCCAGAAGTTTCGGCCCATGGCGGAGGAAAAGGGCCTCAGCCTTGAACTCGATATTCCCTTGAATGCCTCGCCGGTGCGGGGCGATATCGGGCTGATCGAGCGGGTGCTGGCGAACCTCACCGAGAACGCCATCAAGTATACGCCCAGGGGCGGCCGCGTGACTCTGGGCGTCGAGGGCGGCAATGGGCGGATCACTGCCCGCGTCAGCGACACCGGCATCGGCATCCCGGCGGAAGACCTTGCCCGCGTGTTCGAGCGCAGCTACCGCGTCGGCAAGGAGCGTGGCGGTGGGCCGGATGGGGCGGGGCTCGGCCTCGCCATCGCCCAGCGCATTATCGAACTCCACCACGGGCATCTCGCCGTGGACAGCAGCACGGGGTCAGGCTCCACCTTCAGCTTCGATCTGCCGGCCGAACACGCAGACTGATGTGCCGCGGCGGCGCCCCCCGGTTACGACCTGATGCGCGAACATCCATCGAAACCGCGGGTTACCGCGCCGGCCCGCCGGCACCGGGGGCCGTGATCCGGCGATACGCGGTTCGCATCGCGGCAACGAACTCCCGGCGCCCATAAATATCGTTATGCCCCGCATCGGCGATGGTCCGGTCAAGCACCAGCTTGGCGACCGCCTGGCGCAGGGCGGCGGTGCGTTTGGCCGGCACGATCCGGTCCCGGGCGCCGGCGATCAGGGCGGTCGGCGTTGGCCGTCCCTCGAGATCACCTCGCGTCGGCATGCGGTGACGCAGGAAGAGATCCACCGGCGCCCAGGGGTAGTGATGCTTGGCCAGCGCCGCCAGCGAATCGAAGGGCGTGACCAGGATCAGGCCGGCAATGGACCGCTTTCTGGCAAGGTAGGCGGCAACGCCCGCGCCGATGCTCATGCCGACGGCGATCACCTTATCGGGTTTGACCGCCGCGACAGCATGATCGTGGACGACCAGGGCATCCGCGCGCAACGCCTCGGCACTGGGCGCGCCTTCGCTCTGGCCGTAACCGCGGTAATGAAAGGCGACGATATCGGCCTCGGGCAGCAGCGCATGGAGCATGATCGCCGTGGCATCGGCATTGGTGGCGTTGCCGCCGAAGCCCAAGACCAGGACGGTCTCGTCCTGCGCCTTCGCTGGCGGCAGCCGGGTGCCGACGAGGCGCAGCCCGCCCGCCGTCCGCGCCGTCATCGTCTGGGCATGTGGCGGCAGGCGCGGGGTATGGGCGTCGGCCATGCCGACGGGGAATAGGATATGGGTTTGGGTGATCGCCACCATCGCGACGCAGATGACGTAGGCCGCGACCGCGGTCAGTGCGATCTTGAGGACCAGGCGTTTGGTGCGTTCCATGGTTTCCCGTGTCCGCCCATTGGCGCGTTGTTGCCGCGCTTCGCGGCGGCCCCTAACATAGGGCCAACGATAACCGAGAGCCGCAGTTCAGGGGGGAATCATGAGCCACAAGATCGCGCGCGTCAAAGCCACGGCGATAGCCGTTCCCATCAATTTCGCACAGTTCGGGAACGATCGCGTGCGCCCCAACTCCATGTGTCTCGCCGAGGTCGAAACCGAGGACGGCCTTGTCGGCCACGGCATCACCTCGATCACCCAGGGCACGGTCATCGCCAAGATGATCAACGATGTCGCCGGTCCGGCCATCATCGGCGCCGAGGCTCTGGCCCATGAACGGGTGTGGCAGACCCTCTATTGGACACTCACTCCCTGGGGCCAATCGGGCCAGGGCAGCCATGCCATCGCCGCCATCGATCTGGCGCTTTGGGACATCAAGGGCAAGGCCTTCGGCGAGCCCCTGTGGCGTCTGATCGGCGGCACCCGCGACCGGATCGAGGCGTACGCCACCTGCGGCTTTTCCTTCTTCGACCAAGAACAGCTCACGAATGCGGTCACCGCCATGGTGAGCGAGGGCTACCGCGCGCTCAAGATGCAGGTGGGCCGCCCGGGGCTGGATCGGCGGAACACGACCAAGACCATCGCCCAGATGATCGAAAGCGACGTGGAACGGGTCGGCTGGGTGCGCGAGGCGGTCGGACCCGACGTGGAAATCTCCGTCGATGCAGGCTGCCGGCTCGACCTCCCCAGCGCGGTGGACCTCGCCCGGCGGCTGGAGCCGCTTAACGTCGCGTGTTTCGAGGAACCGATCATGCAGAACGACGTGCACCTGCTGGCCGACATGCGCAGACGCACGGCCATCCCCCTCAGCGCCGGGCAAAACGAGGGCCAGGCCTACCGCTTCCGCGACATGTTGCAGGCCGGCGCCGTCGACATCGTTCAGCCCAACGCCATCATCACCGGCGGCATGACCCAGTGCCTCAAGATCGCCGGCATGGCGGCCGCCTTCAACACGCCGATCTCCAACGGCGGCGGCTGTCCCTATCACAACATGCATCTGCAGGCGGGCGTCGCCAACGGCACCACCATCGAATACCAGCTCAACTCCGCCGGCGCCTGCCAGATGATCTTCGACGGCTTGCCGGAGATCGTCGATGGCTGGATCGATCTGCCCGAGGCGCCGGGCCTGGGGTTCAGCCCCAATGCCGAGGCCATTGCGGAATACGCGATCGGCTGAGCCCGCAGGAGCTGCGGGAAACGCTGGCGCGGCCGGGTGGGCCTTTCGGCCCGCCGCCGCTGCCATTTGAAATTGTCACCGTCCGCCGCTCGGTGTCTAATTATCGGACACCATCAAGAACAAAGGGGAAGCGCGCCATGACACCGGAAGAAAACGAGCGCCTCACGCGGGTCGGCCCGGGGACGCCCTGCGGCGAGATGCTGCGCCGATACTGGTGGCCGATCTGGTTCACGGAGCAGCTGACGGACAAGCCCGTTGCCGTGCGTATCCTCGGCGAGGATCTGGTGCTATTCCGGGACGCAAGCGGCAAAGCCGGGCTGCTGGGTGCGTCTTGCCCGCACAGGGGCGCGTCGCTAACATTGGGCCGGGCCGAGGACCGCGGCCTCAGGTGCTGTTACCACGGCTGGCTGTTCGCGCGCGATGGTCAGTGCCTGGAGCAACCGGCCGAGCCCGACGGCAAGCTGGCGGCCGAGGTCCGCCAGACCGCCTACAAGGTGGAGGAGGTTTCGGGGCTGGTCTTCGCCTATCTCGGGCCCGACCCGGCGCCCTGCCTGCCCCCCTACGACCTGCTGCACGTCGAGGAACGGCATCGCATCATCCGCGCCGGCATCGACAACTGCAACTGGCTGCAGCGCGCCGAAAACGGCGTCGATCCCTATCACAGCGCGGCCCTCCACGCCGCCGTCTACCCCGACATCGCCCTCAAGCGGGCCGAGGTCGAGTGGACCAGGACCTGGTACGGCTTCCGCCAACGCTCGCAATACCCCGGGCAGCTGGAGAACGTCAGCCACCAGATCTTCCCCTCCCACACCCGGCGGTTCGGCGCGCGCACCGGGGATATTCCCAGTCACTACATGCATTTCCGGGTTCCCACCGACGACGTCACCACCACCACCTTCTACCTGCGCGTCTATGCCGACCCGACCGGCGATTCGGATATCGAGTGCAAGGGGCTGAACCGCCGCGAGCGCGGCGTCTACCGCCGCGTCGACGATGGCTGGTGGGGCCTCCAGTCCCATGACCAGGACCGCGCCGCCCAGGAAAGCCAGGGCCTGATCCACGACCGCTCCCGCGAGGTGCTGGGGACATCGGATCGGGGGGTCGTCATGTTGCGGCGGATGCTGGCCGAGTCCATCGACAAGGTCGCCAGCGGCGAGGACCCGATGGGCATCGTCCGCGACCCCGACCTGGACGTGATCACCTTCGACGCGGGCAAGAATTTCGGCGAGGACAAGGCGGCGGCGGTGGGCGCGCCGCCGCCGACGCGCAAGGCCTCGTGAGCCGAAAGGGCCGCCGGCCTCAGGCCGCCAGCGCCGCGTCGGCCGGCAGTTGGTCGAGCCGGGGGGCGATCTCTTCCATGAACAGGCGCATGGAGCGCGCGCGCTGGTCGTGGCTGCCCCAATCCTTGCCGCAGGTCAAAAGGAAGACGCCGAAACCGCCGGTGCGCTCGTAGAGGTCCTTGATCTGGGCGAACACGCTGTCGGGATCGCCGCAGAAGAACAGCCCGGAGTCGATCAGGTACTCCATGGTCAGGTCGTCACGGCTGCCCCCTTCGGGGATATAGCCATCGAGCCGCCCCTGAAGCACCGGCATGCCGACCTCGAAGGCGCCGAGGTCGCGCTTGGCCTGGTCGACGGAATCGGCGACATAGACGAAACGCGAAATGCGGATCTCATCGCGTGACGGCGGTCGCGCCGGCGGGCCCTCGGCGGTGAGGTACATGTCGACCATGTTGGCCAGCTGGTCGAGCTTGGGGGTCCAGCTCATCAGCGGATAGAACCCCTTTTCCGCTGCGAGCTGCAGGGTCCCCTCGCTGCGCGAACACGCCATGCCCACCTCCATGTAAGGTTTGGTATAGGGCTTGGGGATGATATGCCAGTCCTTGCCTTGCCAGATTTCGCCCTCCCAATCGAAACGGTCTTCCGCCGTCCACGCCGTGAGAATGATCTCGATCGCCTCGCGCATCATCACCCGGCGGTCACCGGGCAGCTCGCCGCGCTGGCCGTTGCCGGTCCCGATGCCGAGCCCGAAACCGGCCATGTAGCGCCCATCGGTCAGATGGTCGCAGACGGCGCAGTCGGTCGCCACCTGAAGGGGATGGAAGAACGGCAAGGGACGGATGCCGGGCCCCATCCTGATCTGCTTGGTCAATGCCGCCGCCTTGCAGATGAACAGGTCCGCGCAGGGCAACTGATCGGGCGCCTGCATGCCCAGCAGCGTCCCGTGCTCGCTGATCCAGGCCTCCTGGATGCCAAGCTCATCGGCCAGGATCACCTCGTAGAGGTCCTCGTCGTAGCTGGTCTTGGCCACCGGATTGGTGCGTTGGCCGTTGGAAAACAGCCCGATCTTCATCGCCTTCCTCCCCGGGTTGCGGTTCCGCACTGGGGCCGGCCAGTGGCGGCCTTGGCCTTTACTGACGGTCCGTCCCGTGTCTTAAAGTGATGTCTAAAGTCTAAGGAATAGCCTTTATGGATCAAGTTATTATGAGAATTTCCTGAGCCGTTTTCCGTGCCAAATCCGCTCATCCCCGGCGATCGAGGGTCACCGACACGCCGGCTTTCTCCACCTCGATATGGGCGATGTCGTTGCGCTGGGCGAGCTCGGCGACCAGGGAGACCAGGGGATGGCCCGCGACCGCGTATTCGCGGGGCGGCGGCGCCGCCCGCATCGCCGCGATCTCCTCGCTGGTCAAGAGCCAGCGCAGCATCAGTTCCTCGTCGGAGACGCCGGCGCCGCCGAATTTTCCGCGCATCTCTTCAAGCGACAATTCTTCCGGCTTCCAGGCGGCGAGTTCACGCGCGCGCGGCCGGTCGAGCACCTTGTCCCTGACGTCGGGGTCCATGGCCTCGGCGGCCTCGGTTCCGAACTGCCCGAGGGCGTATTTGATGACCTGGTCGGTGACCTCCTTGTAGGGCTCCCCGGCGATGACGTTGATCGCGGCCTGCGAGCCGACGAACTGGGACAGCGGCGTCACCATGATGGGATAGCCGAGATCGGCCCTGACCCGGGTCGATTCCTCGAGCGCATCGGCCAGGCGGTCGCCCAGGCCCACCACCTCGAGCTGATGGCCGAGATTGGAGATCATGCCGCCGGGAACCTGGTGGAGGTACTGCGACTCCCGGTATTCGGCAGGCCGGCCGATGGGAAAACCCTCGCGCTTGGCGATCGCCGTCAGGCGATCGGAGACCGGCCGCAAAACCTCTTCGTCGATCAGCGGCTCGTGGCCGAGGGCACGGGCATTTTCGGCGACATTGAACAGCGAGGGCAGCGAAGACCCGTCGGACAGGGGCGGCAGCGCCGTATTGACGGTGGTGATGCCGAGCTTGATGGCCTCGAGACAGTTGAGCGGCCCGAGGCCGGTGGTGCAATGGGTATGAATTTCGACGGGGATCCCGCCCGCATTCTCGCGGATGATCGGGACCAGGGTGCGGACGCTGTCGGGCGTCAGGAGCCCGCCCGGATCCTTGAGGCAGAGCCTGGGAACGTCGAGGGACGCGGCCTGCCGGGTGCGCTCGGCGTAGTATTCGGGCGTGTGCTTGGGGGAGACCGAATAGATCAGGTTGAGGATCGGCTCGAGCCCGACCTCCCGGCACAGGCCGACCTTGGTGGTCCATCCTTCGAGATTGTTCCATTCGTCGGAAATCCGGGCCTGACGGATGCCGGCATCGGCCATGCATTTCACGAACAGGTACTGCATGCACCGCGGATTGAACTCGAAGGTCTTGACCCGCCCGACGATGACCCTGAGCGGCGTTTCGGTGATTCGCTCCGCGACCAGGCGAATCCGCTCCCAGGGATCCTCCTTCAGTTCGCGCACCGCCTTCTTGACGTGGGAGCCGGACAACAGCTCGATGGCCTCGAATCCGGCACGGTCCAGGTCATCGGCCACCGTCAACATCATCCCGGTGGTCATGTTCTCGGCCCACAGGCTCTGGTGACCGTCGCGAATGGTCGTATCGACGAAGCGAATCTGGCTCATATTCCGTCCTTCAAGGCGTCAAGGTTCGATTCCAGCCAGCGCGTATTGACCTCGCCCTTGACGAAGTCCAACTGGCAGGCCAGCAGCCGGAGGAACGGGATGGTGGTCTCCACCCCCGTGACGGTGAATGCCGCCAGCGCCTCCTGCAACCGGGCCACGGCGCGGATGCGATTTTCGCCCTTCACGACCAGCTTGGCCAGTAGGGAATCGTAATAGGGAGTCACCTCCTCGCCCTCCCTGCAGTGGCTGTCGACGCGGATTCCCTCGCCTTCCGGCGGGCGCCATTCGATGATGCGCCCGGGCCGGGGCTGGAAGCCATGGGCCGAGTCTTCGGCGGTGATGCGGCATTCGATGGCATGCCCGTGGAAGCCGATGTCGGCCTGGGCCACCGAAAGGGGGTCGCCCCCGGCGATGCGGATCTGCTCGGCCACGAGATCGAGGCCGGTGATCATCTCGGTGACGGGGTGCTCGACCTGGATGCGGGTGTTCATCTCCAGGAAATAGAAGCGCCCGGCCTCCTGATCGACGATGAATTCCACCGTGCCGGCGTTCTCGTAGCGGATGTCCGCGGCGATGGCGACGGCCGCCGCACGGATGTCCTCCCTGAGGCTGTCGGGCAGTGCCGAGGCCGGCGCCTCCTCGACCGCCTTCTGATAGCGGCGCTGCAGAGAGCAATCGCGTTCCCCGGCGTGGATGACGGTGCCGGTGCCGTCGCCCAGCACCTGGACCTCGACATGGCGCGCATCTCCGATGTAGCGCTCCATATACAGGGTGTCGTCACCGAAGGCGCCGCGTGCCTCGTTGCCGGCCGTGGCGAAGGCTTCGTCGAGGTCGCCCGCGCCGCCGACGATCTTGATGCCGCGCCCGCCGCCGCCCGCCGCCGCCTTCATCAATAATGGATAACCGATCTCGGCCGCCACCGAACGCGCCGCCGCGAGGCTGCCGACCTTGGACGAGCCCGGAACCACCGGCACGCCCAGGCGCCCGACCGCCTCCCGCGCCTCCAGCTTGTTGCCCATGCGCAAGATGGTGTCGGCATCGGGGCCGATGAACTTGATCCCCCGCGCGGCGCAGGCGCGGGCAAGCTCGGGGTGCTCGGCGAGGAATCCGTAACCGGGATGGAGCGCATCGGCGCCCGCCCGTTCGGCGCCGTCGAGCACCGCATCGATATTGAGATAGCTCTGGGCCGGCGGCGGCGGACCGATGGTGACGGCGGCATCGGCCATTTCGGCGGCAAGGCCGCCGGCATCGGCCTCCGACACGGCGGCGACCGATGAGATTCCCAGCGCGCGACACGCCCTGATCACGCGAACGGCGATCTCGCCACGGTTGGCGACGAAGACCCGGGTGAGGGTCACCGGGCCGCGTCCACCGGGGTGATGTAGTAGAGCACCTCGCCCTTTTCCACGAACTGCGCGTTGGCGGCCACGACCTCGGTGACGGTGCCGGCCACGCCCGCCGGGATGGAGGTGAAGACCTTCATCACCTCGACCAGGCCGACGGTGGTCTCCGAGTCGACCTTGTCGCCCACCTCGACGAAGGGATCGGCGCCGGGTTCCGGGGCGCGATAGAAGGTGCCGACCATGGGCGCGAGAATGGCAACGAGCCCCTCACGGTCGGCGACCTCCTCGGGCACCGGCGCGGGTTCGGCACTGCAGGGGTTGGCGACCGCGCGCTGCTCTTCTTGCGGCGCGGCCCTCGGAAGCGGCTCCTGCGGCTGGGGTGGCGCTTGGGCGGCGGACGGGACGTAGCCGCCTTTGCTGACGGTCAGGTTGAGATCGCCCGACTGGAGGCGAAAATATTCGAAATCCGACTGTTCGATAAGCTTCAGGATTTCAAGGACGTCTTCTTCGGTGAGATCCATGGATGAACGCTTTCCCCTCGAATGGTTCGCCCCTGTTCATACAGGAAATCAAGCGATCCCGCTATTCCGAGGCGGGCCCGGGCGGGCCCTTCCTTGCGGGCTTGACAAGACGCGCCGGAGCCTCAAGCCTGATGCAGACGGGTCCGGGTCCGGGCCAATCCACAGAACGGCGGCATTGGGGCGCCGGCAAACCGCCGGAGACAGGTATCGGCGGCGATCACGAGGGGGTGAACATGAATCTCAGCGAATGTGCGGCTATCGTCACCGGCTCCAGCTCGGTGACCGGGATCGGCGCCGAATGCGCCAAGGCGCTGGCGGGGCGCGGTTGTAACGTGGTCATCAATTACAACTCCAACGAAGAGGGTGCGAAGGAAACCGCGGCGGCCTGCGAGGCCCTCGGCGTCGAGACGCTCGTGTTCCAGGGCTCCGTCGCCGACGACGACAGCTGCCGTGCCATGGTCGAGGCCGCCATGGACAAGTGGGGGCGGCTCGATGCCCTGGTCAACAACGCCGCCACCACCAAGCCGATCAAGCATCGCGACCTCCATCTGCTGGATGCCGACGAATTCATCCGCATTTACAAGGTCAACGTGATCGGCACCTACCAGATGATCCGCGCCGCCCTGCCCCACCTCAAGGCCAGCGGCGACGGCGCCGTGGTGAACATCGGCTCGACCGCCGTGTGGCGCGCGTCGGGCAGCTCCATCGCCTATTGCGCCTCCAAGGGCGCGCTCAGCAACATCACCCTATCTCTTGCCCGGGTGCTGGCGCCCGAGGTGCGGATCAATACCGTCTGCCCCGGCGGACTGCTGGGCAACTGGACTCGCAGCATCCTGACCGAGGCGGAATACCAGGAGCGGGTCAGAGAAGCGGAAGAGGACTACCTCCTCAAAAAGCCGATCTGGCCGGCCGACGTGGCGGCGACGGCGCTGTGGCTGGTCGAAGGCGCGACCCACATGACCGGCGAGTCGGTCCGCATGGATGTGGGCCGGCATCTGCAATAGCCTAAAAGGGGCGCCGCCATGGCACCGGCCGCAAAGCGAAGCCTGATCGTCGCCGTCATAGGGTCGTTCGCGGTCTACCTGCTGCCCGTGGTCACGCCCCATGTCACGACCCTCTTCGGCACCGTGTTGTGGGCCGAACTCAGCCGCGGCGGCGAAGCCCGCGGATTTGCCTGGCTGGCCGCCAATCTGGCCCTGGCCATCTGTCTGCAGGCGGCGGCAGGCGCGATCATCTATTGGGCGGTACGGCGGGTCAGCCTGATCCGGGTCCTCGCCCTGGCCGCCACCATCCCGGTCTTCTTCTACGCCATGTCGATCGGCTACCTTATGGCGATCCCGACATTTTTCCTGATCGAACGCGAGGCGCGGGACGCCCACGGCGACTGGCCCGTAGCCTGTTCGGTTCCCGGGGCCGAGCTCGCCGCCGACAGCGGCGGCCCCGACGCCCCCCTGCTCGGCGCCGGGGAGGCCTGGCTGATCAAGCGGGGCACCGAGCCCAATACCCACAGTCTGGCGCTGCTGGCTTCTGCCGGCTGCGTAACCCGAGACCTCGGCATCGATCTGTTCCGAACGACGGTTCGCCAGACCATCCCCGGCGGCGGCGCGCTCTACGCCGTGCTGGACAGGGGCGCGAACCAGCCCAGGCTTATGGTCCGGGCCCCCGGCGGCGCGGTTCACGCCCTCGCCCCTCCGGCCGGGGTCAAGTACTGGCAGCCGGTGTTGAGCGCCGATGGCGCGCGCATCGCCTGGCTTGAGCGGGGTCGCCGGGACGCACGGCCACGGGTGCATTGGCTCATCAAGGTTCGGCCCGTGGACGGCGCCCGGGTCGAACGGACGATTGTCGTCAAAATGGTCCGTCCGGCGTCACTGCGGCTGATCGGATTCGATGCCGACAACGCCCGTTTTCTCGTGCGGCAAAACGAACGGCGTTTCGCGCTCGTCGACGCAAGCGGGGGCCTCAGGCCGCTCGCGGAAGCACCCAAGGCGCCGGCACACCCTACCCACCGCCTGCTGCGTCTCAAGGCGGGATGGGTCAGCTGGGATGTCTACCGTGATGAGGGACGGTCGCGATTGGCGTGGCATCTCAACGGACGCGAGGGGCTGCATGAGGTGCCCAAGGGGCGGGGCATCAACGCCGTCTCGGTGAGCCCCGACGGCCGCATGATCGCCGTCAGCGTCGGCCCCAATTTGCGCATCGGCTCGGTGAAGGATGCCGTCTACGTCATCCGCGCCGCCGATGGCACGGAACTCTATCGCCGGTTCCTGTCCGCCTATTCGCGCAGCCAACCGGCGTTCTTGGGGAACCGCCGGCTCGCTTATACCGATACCTCGGGAGCCGAGCCGGTGGTCAGGGTGCTCGAAGTGCCGGAGAAACTCGCTGCGCCATGAATGCGCCCGCCCCAATCGCCGCACGAACGCCTTGCCTCGGGTAAAGGCGAGGCGTTAGTGTTCATCAAAATTGCTTATGCTTTCGCAATGAACCAGCACGCGTAATTTTTTTCAGATTAACAGGGAGAACTTAGATGAAAAAATCCAAATCCAGTGGCGCCAAGGGCGGCACTGCGGTATCCCGCCGTGGGCTTCTCAAAGGCGCGGCGGTCACCACCGGCGCGGCGGCGGTCGGCGCAGCGAGCGGACTGGGATTCCCCTATATCCGCAATGCCGAAGCGGCCAGCACCACCACCTGGAAGATCCAGACGTCCTGGCCCGGCGGCATCGGCCTCACCATCTTCAAGGACTGGTGCGCGAGCATCAAGGAAAAGACCGGCGGCGAGCTGGCTTTCCAGGGCTTCGGCGCCAAGGAGGTGGTGGGCGATTTCCAACTGTTCGATGCGGTCAAGCGCGGCGTGCTCAATGCCATGAACCCGTTCACGCTTTATTGGGCGAAGCGCATCCCGGCATCGGTGTTCCTGAGCTCCTATCCTCTGGGGCTGCGCAATCCTCACGAATGGGACGTCTTCTTCTATGCCTTGGGCGGGCTCGAGATCGCGCGCAAGCTCTTCGCCGAACACGGCATGCACTACGTCGGGCCGATCCACCATGGGCCGAACATCATCCATTCCAAGGTGCCGATCCGTTCCATCGACGACTTCCGGGGCCGCAAGATGCGCCTGCCCGGCGGCATGGTCGCCGAGGTTTTCCAAGCCGCCGGCGCCAAGACCACGACCCTGCCGGGCTCGGAGATCTTCCCGGCGCTGGAGAAAGGGACCATCGACGTCGCCGACTACGTGGGGCCGTCGATCAACTACTCGCTCGGCTTCCACAAGGTGACCAAGTATATCTCCATGGGACCACCGGGCTTCATGTCCATCTATCAGCCGGTCGACCTGATGGACCTCACGGTCGCCACCAGCGACTGGAACAAGCTGTCCGACAAGATGAAGAAGTTCGTCGAAGCGGAGGTTCACGTCTATTCGGACCTACACCACGCCAAGATCCAGAAGGCCGACCAGGACGCCTGGAAGCTGTTCGAAAAGGCCGGCTCCATCGTCACCCGATTGAGCCAGGACGACGTCGAGAAGTTCACCAAGCTGGCGGTTCCGCGCTGGTATGCCTGGGCTAACAAGGACAAGAACGCGGCCCAGGTCTTCAAGATCCAGCTCGATTACATGATGTCGGGCAGCCTTGGCTACGTGACGCCGTCGATGATCAAGGGTCAGATGCTGAAGTGAGGCAGAGACCAGACGTTGGTTGCTGAGAATGCAAATCGCGTGAGGGGGCGCCGCCGAAGGCGCCCCCTTCATGGCATTTGAGGCGTCCTTGATAGTTTTCTGAGCCGCCGGTCCATGTCCGAAATCACCGCTCCCCTTGCCAAGGCCCTGCACGCCATCCTGCCGAGCTGGGTGGTGTTGCCCAATATGACCTTCGTGCTGCCGCACTGGATCTATTGGTCCGGGATCATCCTGTTTCCGCTGGTGGCGGCTTTTCTCGTCCATCGCGCGGAAAAGGCACGCACCGGCCAAAGGGTATCCCTGCCGGTCGCCTACATGTTTCTGATCGCCAGCGGTTTCGTCGGGCTGCACCGCTTTTACCTGCGCGCCGGCAAGATGGCCGTTGTGTTTATCGCCTTGTTCTTTCTGGTCTTGCACGGCAATGACCAAGGGGCGGCGGAACGGGAGGCCGTATCCAAGCGGCAGAACGACCTCAAGATCGCGGCCTTCGAGAGAGACCATTTCAAGACGCGCGCCGAACAGGGCTACGATGGCGCCAATGCGCAAGCGGCAAAGGCCGAGGCCACCCTGAAGGCGGTCGAGGCCCGCCTCGCCGCCGCCCGCCTCGAGCGGGCCCAATGGAACGCGTTCTCCGGCTTCTTCAGCTACCTGATCTTCATCCTGCTGGTGATCGACGCCTGCCTGTTGCCCCGACTGCATCGCGCCTGCCTTGAGCGGGAGCCACCGGGAGAGGAAAAGGAATTCGAGGTCATGGAGCGCGGCCCCAAACCGGACCCGCGCCGTGACATCCAGGTGCCTTTCACGCTATGGGTCGACCGCATCAACGATTGGACCGGCACCTATGTCGCCTATTGGGCGGTGATCGCCGTCTTCATCTATTACTACGAAGTCCTTGCCCGCTACGTCTTCAACGCGCCCACCAACTGGGCCCATGAGGGCATGTTCCTGATGTTCGGCATGCAGTATCTGCTGGCGGGCGGCTTCGCGTACCTGAACGAATCCCACGTGCGCGTCGACGTGCTTTACGAAAAGCGCAGCTTCCGCACCAAGGCGATCATCGACATCATCACCTCGGTGTTCTTCTTCATCTTCGTGCTGGCCTTGTTCTGGACCGGGTTGGTGTTCGCGCTGGATGCCATAGAGGTCCAGGAAACGACGCTGAACGAATGGGGCATCCAGTATTGGCCGGTGAAGCTGGCGATACCGATCGGCGCTTTCCTGTTGATGCTGCAGGGGATCGCCAAGCTGATCCGCGATATCCTCTACCTGCGCGGCGTTCGCGCCACGGACGCGACGGCCTGAAGCCATGGGCTGGGAAATCGACATCGCCTGGCTGACGGTCCTGATGTTCGGGTCGCTTGCCATCCTGCTGATGGCGGGACTGCCGCTCGCCTTCGTGACCGGGGGGCTTGGTTGTATCTTCCTGTTCCTGTTCGGCGACCTCAACAACCTACATTTGCTGCCGTCCCGCATCTTCCCGTTCATGACCGACTACCAGCTTTCGGCGATCCCGCTGTTCATCTTCATGGCGGCGATGCTCGAGCGCGCGGGCATCATCGAAGAGCTGTTCGACGTCGTCTACCGGCTGTTGGGCGGCTTGAAGGGCGGGCTGGCGTCCGCCACCATCATCGCCTCGACGATCCTCGCCGCCATGGTCGGGGTGATCGGGGCCGCGGAAGTGACGATGGGGCTGATCGCGCTGCCCGCCATGCTGCGCCACAGGTACGAACCCAAGCTCGCCTGCGGCTCGATCCTCGCCGGCGGTACACTCGGCATCCTCATCCCGCCCTCGATCCTGGCCATCCTGTTCGCGGTGGTGGCCGAACAGTCCGTCGGCGACCTCTTCATCGGCTGCGTCATTCCCGGACTCCTGCTGTCGGGGCTGTTCATCCTCTACGTGACGGCGCGCTCCTACCTCAACCCGACCATGGGCCCCGGCCTGCCGCCGGAGGAACGAGTCGACATCAAAGAGAAGATCCGGCTGCTGCGCGGCATCATCGCGCCGATCCTGCTGATCGTCCTCGTGCTCGGGGTGATCTTCACCGGGATCGCGACCCCGGTGGAGGCCGCGGGCATCGGAACCTTCGGCGCCTTCTTCGTCGCCGCCATCCACCGGCGCCTCAGCTGGCAGGGCACCAAGGAGGCCGCCATCACCACGCTGAAAGCATCGTCCATGGTGCTGTGGATCATCTTCGGCGCATCCGTCTTCGTTGGCTTTTACAGCCTCAACGGCGGCCGTGAGTTCGTCGCCGAGACCTTGATCGGCACCGGCCTCGGCCCCTACGGCATCCTCGTTATCATGATGATCATCCTGATCGTGCTCGGCATGTTCCTCGATTGGGTCGGCATCCTCCTGCTGGCGGTGCCGATTTTCGTGCCGATCATGCTGCAACTGGAATTCAACGGCGTCTTCGGCCTGCCCGGGCCCACCGAAGGCATCACCGACCCGCAGAAAATCAAGGAAACCATGCAGCTCTGGTTCGGCGTCGTCTACATGGTCAATATGCAGATGTCCTTCCTCAGCCCGCCCTTCGGCTATGCGCTTTTCTACCTCAAGAGCGTGGCGCCGCCCGACATCACCATGGCGATGATCTTCAGGGCGGCGGTGCCGTTCCTGATCATCCAGGCGATTGGCCTCGCCTTGGTCATCATCTTCCCGCAGCTGATCCTGTGGCTGCCCAGGATGGTCTACGGCTGAGCCCCGGGAGGGGTTACTTTCTCGACCACTTGGTCTCGACCTTGGGCGCCGGCTGGCCCTCGACCAGGATGTTATCGACCCGTTCGTTGAAGAAACAGACGAGTCCCTTGATCTTGGGGCACTCGGCGATGGGTTCCGGATAGCACCAGGCGACGTCTTCCAAAAGCTCATCGCCGATCCGCGCCGAATAATAAATCGCGTCGCCCTTATACGGGCACGACGTCCGGGTGGGAGACGGCTCCATCAGGTCCATGCGGACGTCTTCCGCCGGGATGTAGTAGCGCACCTGGTGGTTGGTCTCGAACAGGAAGCGGGCATCGGTGGTCCGCGCCACCTCCTCGCCGGCCAGCATCACCCGCACCTCGCGGTGGCTCAAGCACACGTCCACGCGCTTGTAGGGATCGCGCGGATGGACGAAGATCTCCTCGTCCTCTTCAAACCAGTGGTCGACCCGGTCCCAATAGAAGGCGACGTAATCCTTGATGTGGCCGATTTCCGGATAGGGATCCTCGTAAGACCACATGGCGTTCTCGGCGACCTTGTCCCCGACGCCGATCGAGTAGTACGAACAATGTCCCTTCCACGGGCAGTGGGTGTGATTGTCGGTCGGCGTCATCAGGTCCATGCGCACGTCGTCCCGCGGGAAGTAATAGACCGGCGTGTGCTTGGGCTCGCGCATCAGCATGGCATGGGTGGTGTCGACGATGGTCTCGCCGGCGAAGGTGACGCGCACGCGCCTGGGGCTCTCGATGAACTCGATGCCGTAATTGGGGTCCTTCTCGACCCAGTTGTTGCGGTAGACCTTCTGTTCCGTGGTCGCCATCGCCGCCTCCCTCGTGGTCTCGACTTGCGCCTCAGGGCCGAAGCTTAGCTCCTCAGCGGCGACATGCAACAGAAGACAGGGCAAGAAACCCCACCCCGAGGAAAACGGATTAGTCCCGATGTACCCTCGTCTTAAGCCACTCATTTGCTTCTTTTAATGTCAGAAAGTGCGTGGTGAGGTCCAAAATTAGATGTTCAAGATCGTCATCATCATTCGTGGACGTTTGTCGCAACCTATACCCGCTTTGCCCCAGCAAGAGATGACAGAGGATGAATGCAGTTCTCTTGTTACCATCTATAAAAGGCATGGTTGACTGTGATGGACTGGATCAGGGCAGCCGCTTTTGAGTAGATAGGTCTGTGGTAACCGTCGTACGGGCGCGCAATCGCGGACTCTAACAGGCCAAGATCAACAATGCCGTTCCGGCCGCCAAAAATGAGCGCCACGGTGTGTGCTGCGATGGCATCACCGAGCGTGATTCGGTAGTGGGGTTTATTTCTTGGCAAGCCGCTTCAGCGCATTGGAATGTAATTTTTCAATGGTACGGATGGCTGACGCAGAGGATGCAGATGTCATCACCTCTTTTTTCGTAGACTGCCTAGTGTCGCGAATCTCCCATAAAAGTGCACCACCGGCGTGCTCGCCCTTTGAATGGACAACGAACCTCCCGGTTTTGACATCTCTAGGTGATCTATTTTGCTTGGCCATTGAAGCATGCACCTTCATTACTAAACATAAGAGTATCTTTTTTAGAAAGCATCAACTAGACCCTGAGCCTAACTCTCTAGCTCCATAAAGTGAATACATTTCAAACATTTAATTTGAGTGAATGGAAAATGATTGAGATCTGACTAATGACAATTGGCTTTAAATCGCGGTATCGCTTTTCGGCCAGTGCCCCGAAAATGCATTTCGAGGCACGAGAAATACTTGAAAACGCGCATTACTGTCGTTGGTATATTGAATTGGCATTGTCATGCAACACGTCCCTGCCCTCGCCCTCCTGATCGCCCTGCTCCTCGGCCACGCGGCACCGGCCGCAGCCACCGAGCGGGTCGATCTCGAGCTGGTCATCGCCACCGACGTTTCGCGCTCCATCGACGAAGGCGAGGCCCGGTTGCAGCGCGAGGGCGTCGCCGCCGCCTTCCTCGACGAGGCCGTCATCGGCGCCATCCGCTCGGGCCCCCTGGGCCGGATCGCCGTCGCCTATATCGATTATTCCTCGCGTCCCTTCAACCGCGTCATCGTCGATTGGCGGGTGATTCGCGACCGGGCCAGCGCTAACGGTTTCGCAGAATCGCTTTTGAAGTCGGACCTCACCTACGGGCGCCGGACCTCCATTTCCGACGCCATCGAGCACGGTGTCGACCTGATCGAGGGCAACGCCTTTCAAGGCACGCGGCGGGTGATCGACGTTTCCGGCGACGGGCCCAACAATCACGGCAACCTGGTCAGCGACGTGCGCGATGCGGCGGTGGCCAAGGGCATCGTCATCAACGGCCTTCCCATCATGAACGATCCCGGTGTGCCGTTCAGGAGCCGCTATTACCTGCCCGACCTCGACAAGTATTACGCCGGCTGCGTCATCGGCGGCAGCGGCGCCTTCCAGGTGCCGGCCCGGGACTTCAAGGATTTCGCCCGGGCGATCAAGAAGAAGCTGATCCTCGAAATCGCCGGACTGGCGCCCCCGGCCGATCAACCAGGGCCGCGCCTCATCAGGGCCGCGTCGAAGGCCGCGACCCGACCGCCGATGGCGGGCCCGGGTTACCGCCTCGGCTGCGATATCGGCGAGAAGATGCGCTACCGCGCCTGGGGCGGCATCGACGATCCGTAACCGAAAGGCGCGGCGGCTCCATCGAATGGCCCCGCTTTCGCCGCCCTTTCGCCCAACCCCCGGCGGGCCGGGTGTAAGCGTGATTTCGGCCCGCCGCGACACCCATTTCCGCGGCCTCGATCAACTTGCGCCTGCCGCGGTCATCGGCCTGCAAACGGCAGACGGAAGGAAACGCCGTTACCGCGTTTCAGGATCGCGGATTCTTGAGACGCCGGAGCTTTCCCCGCCTACGGCATCGGGCGCCAACGGCCTGGCCCTGGTCACCTGCTGGCCGCTCGATGGGGGCGTGCCGGGGCGGCCCGAACGCTTCGTCCTGTTTGCCGATGAGATCCCCGCGCCGGTCGCCGCCGGGGCTCGGCCTCAGCCGGAAGGGACGCGGTAGGCGGCTTCGTCGATGAACTCGCCCATCTTCGACTCGACGCCGTTCTTCGCCAACTCCTCGAGATAGAGGCGGTGGATGCGCGGGTCCTGGTCCTCGTATTCGATCTGGTTGCCGCCCTCCTTGAGGGAGGTGTCGACGCCCTTGTCGAAATGGTGCTTCTTGGCCTCCAGCAACGGGTAGCGCTGGCTGCCGCAGGCGATGGCGAGGTAGCGCGCCGGCGTCGGGTTGGTGTTGAAGTGCTGATGGAACATGCCTTCGGGCGGGGCGAAGACGACGCCGTGGCGCCAATCGACGCGGACGAAATCCTCGTCGTCCGCATACCACAGCAGCGAATAGCCGGTGCCGTGGACGCAGAAGACGTGGAAATCGGCGCCGTGGCGGTGTCCCTTCTTGTAGGTTCCCACCGGCATTTCCGAGGTATGGGAGTGCAACAACCCATCGGCCAGACTGAAGCAGATGGAGCTGCCGCCCGCCCCCCGGTTTTGCCAGTTCTGCAGCTCCATGGCGGAAACGTCGGGAACGAAATTGGTCTCCCACATGTGCCGACCGGGGCGCACCGGCAGGAATTCCCCTTCGCCGGCGAAATAATCGGCGGCCCCCACCCGTTCGGGAAAGACATAGGGGTTGTCGAAGATGAAGCCTTCGTTATGGAAGATGTTCATCATCATCGGCAGGTTGGTGCCGGTGCAGAGCCGGGCGCGCTCGGCCCCCGACCCGTTGAAATGCTGGTAGGTCGCGTTCAGCGGCAGCGCGAAGACGCTCTTCGGCCCCCACTCGAAGGTGTGTTTGCGGCCGTCAGGGGCCTCGACCGTGGTCGAGCCGTGGCCGTCGATGACGTAGATCACCTCCTCGAACAGGTGCCGCTGGGGCTCGCTCTTGCCGCCGGGCGGGAGATCGACCAGGAACAGCGCCATGAAGTCGCCGCGCCCCTTCAAGTGAACGGCGGCGCCGTCGGTCCCCAGGCGCGCCCAAGGACCGGTTTCGATGGCCAGAAGATCGACCCCGAAATCCTCGATGATCGGGATCCCCTCCCCCTCGACCCAGTCGAGATAGGGATCCAACAGGTATTTTTCCGGTGCTTCCGCTTCACTCACGTGCTTTACCCTCCGTCATCGCATGGGCCGGGCGGCCGAACCGGTATGTTGTGCCATATCCCCGTCATTGGGCCAAGATCGAGGCGGCGATCTTTTCGCCCACCATGATGGTCGGGATATTGGTGTTGGCGCAAGGCACCATCGGCATGATCGAGGCATCGCACACCCGCAGGCCCTCGACCCCATAGACCCGGCCGGTGGGATCGGTGACCGCCAAGGGGTCATCGGCCGCGCCCATGCGGCAGGTGCACGAGGCGTGCCAATGGCCGAGCACGGTATCGCGGATCCAGGCGATCATCGCCGATTCGTCGTTGGCGAGGTCGTCCACCGTCGGCCCGTCGGCGATCAGGCTGCGGATCAGGAAGCGCCTGAGCGCGCCCGAGGCGTCCATCGCCTGGCCGCCGAGCCAGGTCTGAAACTCGTTGAAGCGGCTGTAGACGGCGAGCTTGCGGGCGCGGTCCGAATAGCTGATGGGAAAGATCTCCTCGACCGCGCCGCGGATCGCCGGGTGCTTCTGCAACTCGATCATCATCCTGGTGGCCATGACCAGGCGCTCGAGGTCGCGGGGATCGGAACACATGTCGAAATCGACGTCGATAGGGGCGCCTGGGTCGGCGGAGGTCAGGCGCACCTCCCCGGTCGAGTAAGACCGGTTGACCCACACCATGATGACGCCGAGACGCGCCCCGATATCGTGCCAGGCGGTCTTGTTGGTGGGGATCAGGTACATGTCCCCGGCGGGACAGCCGTCGAGGCCCGACGACCAGCGGAGCCCGGCGAACATCTGACGGCGCAGGGTCGCCGGCAGGCGGGCATCGGGCTTCATGTAGCAGCCGAAATTGACCCCCGGGTGCTCCATCAGATGCTTGCCGACGCCGGGCCGGTCGGCCACGGTTGCGATGCCGAGGGCGGCGAGCTCCGACGCCCGGCCGATCCCGGAACGCAGCAAAAGCGCCGGCGAATGCAGCGCGCCGGCCGATACGATCACCTCGCGGGCGCGAACCTCGAAGCCGCCGGCGGCATTCCGGGCGGCGACGCCAACGACGCGGGTGCCGTCGAAGACCAGGCGGTCGACCGGGCTCTCGCCGACGATGGTGAGGTTGTTCCGCGCCCGCACTTCGGCCGTCAGATAGCCGATCGCCGCCGACACCCGCGTATCGTCGATGTTGCAGATGGCGATGGGGAAGTAGCCATCGCGGAAATCGGCGTTCTGGTCCTTGATGTCCTCGAAACCGGCGTCCTTCACCGCCCCGATTACCGCGGTGACGAAACCGGGCCAGACATCGGCGGGAATGCGCCGCAGCCCGATGGGGCCGTCCTTGCCGTGCAGGGGCCCATCGAAATCGCGGTCGTGTTCGAGCTTCTTGAAGAACGGCAGCACGCCCTCCCAGTCCCAGCCGGCGGCACCGCGCGCGGCCCAATCGTCATAGTCGCTGGGCAGCCCCCGGACCGAGACCATGCCGTTGACCGAAGAGCCGCCGCCGATCACCCGCCCCTGGGTATAGCGCCGGCGCGGCCGGGTGTCGGGCGCGTTGCCGGGCCTGGGCAGGAAGGCCGCCGTCAGGTTGGGCCAGGTGAAGCGCGGGTTGGAATGGGCGGTGCCGGCGAAGCTGTCGAGGATTTCGGGGGGTTCCTCGCCGGGCGGGAAATCCTCCCCGGCCTCGAGCAGAAGCACGTCGTTGCCCGGCCGCTCGCTCAGGCGGCTCGCCAGGACCGAGCCCGCCGAGCCGCCGCCGACGATCACGTAGTCGAACACCCTCTCCCCGAAACCGGCCACCCTGGTCCCCCCTCGATGCGTTTCTTAATGATGTTTCATAGCACAGGGGCCGCCCGCCGCAAGGCACGGTTCAGGGCGGGTGCGACGACGCCGAAGCTGCTATGCTGGCTGCCGCCCGATACAGAAGAAGGCCCCACCATGGACGCCGAGACGCAAGAGACAGAGACCGTCACCGAACGGATGGCGGAGACCCTTTCCAAGCTGAGCCTTTCCGACATTCCCGAAAAGGCGCGCGAGGTCGGCATCAACGACCTGATCGACATGGCGGGGCTGTGCATCGCCGCGCGCCAGACCGATTACATCGCCAAAATCATCGACGGCCTCGAGGCGGACGGCAGGTGTACGGCCATCGGCCATCCCCGCGCCCTGGACGCGGCGGGGGCGGCCATCGTCAACGGCGTCGCCACCCATGGCGAGGATTTCGACGATACCCTGGAAGGCGCACCCATCCGCGTCGGCGCCATGGTGATCCCCGCGGTTCTGGCCGCCTGCGAGAGGTTCGACCGGTCCGGGTCGGACGCGCTCTTGGGAATCGTTTGCGGCCTCGAAGCGATCTGCCGCTTCAACCACATCGCGCCGGGCGCCATTCACCGCGCCGGTTTCCACCCCGTCGGCGTGATCGGGGCCCTTGGCGGCACCGTCGGCGCCTCGGTGGCGCTCGGGCTCAACGCCCGGCAGATGACCATGGCGCTCGGCATCGCCGGGTCCCTCGCCTCGGGCATCCTCGAATACCTCACCGACGGCGCCTGGACCAAGCGTCTGCACCCCGGCTGGGCGGCGCAATCGGGCCTGCGCGCGGCCCTCTGGGGGCGCCAGGACTATTTCGCGCCGCGCACGGTGTTCGAGGGCGGGCACAATTTCTTCAAGGCCTTCGCCCCCTCCTATGAGGCGCCGCGGCTCAACTACGTCAACGACGGCCTCGGCGAGGACTGGTTGATGGAGAAGATCGCCTTCAAGCCCTATGCCTGCGGCACCATGATCCATCCCTATATCGACTGCATGATCCGCCTCGCGCGTGACGGCGCCGATGCGGACGAGATCGAGAGCATCGTCTGCGAGACCGGCGAGGGCCTGGTGGACCGGCTGTGGGAGCCCTTGGCCGACAAGCACGACCCGCCATCGGGCTATGCCGCCAAGTTCTCGATGCCGTATTGCATGGCGGTGGGGTTTTACGACGGCGATGCCGGGCTCGACCAGTTCACCGACGCGCGCGCCGAGGACGCGGACGTGCTGGCGCTGTGCCGCAAGATCTCCTACGTCATCGACCCCGAGAACGAATACCCCGACAACTACACCGGCCATATCCGCGTCACCTTCAAGGACGGCAGCGTCCGCGAGCTGCGCCAGCCGCATATGCGCGGCGGCCGGAAGGAGCCGCTCAGCCGGGAAGAATTGGTACAGAAATTCCGCGCCAACATCCTTTACGGCGGATGGCCCGCCGAAGTGGGCGAGGAATTGCTGGATTTCTGCGTGACGCTCGAGGCGGCGCCGGACCTTTCCGGCCTGGCTGCCTTCCGGGTGTGAGGCCGCTACAGGCTGCCCAACAGGCCGAAGACGCCGCGCTTGCGCAGGCCCCTTCGCATCAGCTCGACATCGAGCACCTGGTGATCGTCGACATCGAGGTTGACGCCGTTGCCGAGGGTCGAGACGAACCATTCCTGGGTGGCGCTGTCCTTGGCCTGGAAGATCAGGTCCTTGATGTCGAACTTCGCGGCGATGTTGAGCAACAGGTCTTCCTTGCGCTCCTCCACGCCTTCGGAGATGCCTTCCCCTTGCACCAGCACCTTCCACGCCCCGGCCTCCTGGTAGGCCTCGATCTGCTTGAGCACGAAGGGCAGGCTTCGGGTCCAGTCCTCGTGGCCCTTCTGCCCGGCCTCGGCCACCACCTTGAGCCCGGCACCGCCGGCCATCTCGATCAGGGCGCATTTATCGGCGAGCGACATGGTGACCTGGGCCGAAGACACCTCGACCGCGTCGGCGCCGATCGCCTTGACCGCCTGATAGAATTCTTCCGAGACGCCCTGCTGGAACGCGGCCTCGGTGGTATCGCCGGCGAAAAAGGTCTGGATGCCCGCCTGATTGAGGGCGGCGATCTTGGTCTTGAGAAACTCCTCGCTCTGCAGGCGCCAGGCGCCGATGGCGATCTTGAAGACATCGATGTAATCCCCTGCGGCGGCGATCAGGTCCTCGACCCGGTTCATGCCGAGCCCGCGGTCGGCGACGATGGTGAGCCCCGCCTCGCGCGGCTTGGAGGGCCGGGGGGCACAGCGGATGAAGGGGAAGGCCTTCGACTCTAAGCCGGGATCTTGCGCCATGGCGTGGTTCCTTCGATCGGTTTTTCTTGTATAAAAGCGGGCACACTGTTCATGAGACGCCTTGCCCTGTCAACCTAACGAAAGACGATGGAATGACGCTGATCCTCGGCAACGAAGACGTCGACGGCCTTCTCACCATGAAAGACGTGATCGCGGCGCTCGAACCCGCCTACCGCAACATCGCCGAGGGCCGGGCGGTCGCCGGCGGCCGCGCCGATCTGGTCAGCGAGACCCCCTATGACTCCGGGGCGCGCTATTGGTTGAAGATGGCGTCGGGCATCGTGCCCGACCTCGAGGTCGGCACCATCCGCATCAATTCGGACATCATCACCTGGCCCAAGGAGGGCAACAAGCTGCGCCGGGTCAAGGCGCCGCTGGCGCCGGGCAACCGCTGGGTCGGACTGGTCCTGCTGTTCTCCTCGGCGACCGGCGAACCGCTGGCGATATTTCCCGACGGCGCCATCCAGCGCATGCGCGTGGCCGGCTCCACCGGACTCTCGATCAAGCACATGGCGCGCGAGGATGCCCGCATCCTCGGGCTCCTCGGCACCGGCTGGCAGGCGGGCGCCCATCTCGAGGCCACCTGCGCGGTCAGGCCCATCGAGCGCGTCACCGTGTTCAGCCCCAACGCCGATCATCGCGCGAAGTTCTCCAAGGACATGTCCGAGCGCCACGGCATCGATGTCGTCGCATCCGATACGCCCGAGGACGCGGTCAAGGGGGCCGACATCGTCGTCACCGCCACCAATTCCATGAACAACGTCTTTTTCGCAGACTGGGTCGAGCCGGGCATGCATCTCGCCACCATTCGCGACGGCGAATTCGAGACCGCGGTATTGAAACACGTCGATCTCCTCGCCATCCACGATCCCGGGAATATGGGCGACGACCACATCCACGCGCCCGACGGGCTCACCATTCCCGATCTCGGCAAGGAAATCGCCGAGGTCGAGGGCTTCGACGAGGTACTGAACTCCCCCACCCTGGCCCAGGTGGTGGCGGGCCAGGCCCCGGCGCGGGAGAACGCCGAACAGGTCACCTGCTTCCTCAACTACCATGGCCTCGGTTTCCAATTCACGGCGACCGGCGCCGCGTTCTACGCCAAGGCGCGGGAGGCGGGCCGGGGCCATGAGCTGCCGACCGAATGGTTCACCGAGGACGTCCATCCCTGACGGCGTGAGCGTTTGCCGCAAGCCCGCCATACGCGTTTGGCGGGCAATGGCAAGGCGTTTTGCGCTATGATCGCGGGCAAATTCAGTCCACCGGAGCGCGAAGCGATCGACCGCGGCGCGGGCTGCGAGACGAAAATTAGAGGAGACCAATGATGCGACTGGCCCATATTTCCATAAAGGTCGACGACCTCGAGGCGGCAGGCGAGTTCTATGAAAAAGTCCTCGGCTTCCGCGACGTGCGCGGCGGCGAGAACCGCGACCATTATTCCCGTCATATGACGGACGGGAATATCGACCTCGCGCTGATGAAATACGAAGAGGGGGCGACCTCGGCCGAATCCCAGGTCGGCGGCAGCGGTCCCTGCATTCATCACGTCGGCTTCGAAGTGGACGACCTCGAGAAATGGAAGGCGCAGATCGAGGACATGGGGCTGGAGATCATCTCCAAGCCCGGCGTGATCCCAGTCAAGTTCCGCGCGCCGGGCGGCCATATCGCCGAGGTGGCCCCGCCCCATCATTTCGATCTCGATCCCCGCTAGGGTGGGCGCCAGGGGGCCGCGGCGCATCTCTTCGCGCCGTCCCGGGACCGGACCGGCACGGCTGATCCCTTGGCGTGTTAAGACGCAGTAGCAGCAAGACTTGGCTCGATAAGGATAATGAGGGGGGCTCACGTGCCGGCAGAGACGCGCGAACGCAACATCATCGACGAGCTGTGCGACTACATCGCGGGCGCGGGGAGCCGCGAGATCCCCGAGGACGTCGCCACCAAGGCCAAGCATCACATCCTCGATACCGTCGCTTCGATGGTGTCCGGCGCGCACCTCGAACCGGGTCAGATGGCGATCAAATATGCCCGGGCGATGGGCGGCGCGGCCGAGGCGTCGGTCATCGGCACCGACCTCGAGACCACGGTGATCAACGCCGCACTCGCCAACGGCATGATGGCCCATGCCGACGAGACCGACGACTCGCACCTGCTCGCGCGGGCGCATATCGGATGTTCCGTCGTTCCGGCGGCGCTGGCCATGGCCGAGAAGGAAGGAAGCGATGGGGCGGCGCTCCTGCGTTCGGTGATCCTGGGATACGATATCGGCGCCCGGTTCAATCTGGCGCTGAACCTCGGCGGCATACAGACCTACGCGCTCTGCACCCATAGCCACGGCCCGGGCTTCGGCGCGGCGGCGGCAGCCGCATCCCTTGCCGGCCTGGACCCTCGCCAGGTGCGCTTTCTCCTGGCCTATTCCGCGCAACAGGCCTCCGGGCTCAAGACCTATATGCGCGACCTCGAACACATCGAAAAGGCCTTCATCTTCGGCGGCATGCCGGCGCGCAACGGCGTCACGGCGGCGACCATGGTGGCGGCCGGTTTCTCGGGGATCCCGGACGACGTCGACGGTCGGGACGGCTATCTCCAAGCGTTTTCGGATGACCCGCGGCCGGAGGCGCTGGTCGAGGACCTGGGCGAGCGCTTCGAGGTCATGCGCACCAATATCAAGAAGTGGTCGGTGGGCTCCCCGATACAGGCGGCGCTCGATTCCATCGAGGTGCTGATGAACGAACACGGCCTCAGGGCCGACGATGTCACGGCGATCACCGCCCGCCTGCCCGATGACCGCGCCTATGTGGTGGACAACCGCGAGATGCCGGACATCTGCCTACAGCACCTTATCGCGGTGACGCTGATCGATGGCGGCCTCAGCTTCGCCGCCTGCCACGACGAAGTACGCATGCAGGACCCCGAGATTCTGGCCCTTCGCGGCAAGGTGACGTTGGTGCCGGAAGCCTTCCTCACCGAGGCGAGGCCGGAACGCCAAGCCATCATCGAGGCGACCCTGAGCGACGGGCGCGAATTGAGCCACCGAACCGTAGCCGTGCGCGGAACGCCGGAAAACCCCATGGAAACCGGCGAAGTGGAGGAAAAGGCCCGCGGCCTCATGGCCCCCGTCCTCGGCGATCGACGAACCGAGGACCTCATTGCCGCTATCGCCGATATCGAGGGCCTTGGCGATGCGCGCGACCTGCGCCCGGTTCTGACCGGCGGCTGAGCCTCTCCCGCCGACGCGCATGCCAGAGACTAAAAAAACGGGCCCGTCGCCGGGCCCGTTGCAGGTGATGTCTTTATCTTCGGGGCCTCAGCTGGATCCCTTGGTGGTGCACTTCGCCGTGCGCGCACGCAGGGGGAAGCCCATATAGGTAATTTCACAGGTGTGGCCCTTCTTGAGCGCCTGACGCGCTTTCTTGATGGCCTTCTGACCCTTGATCTGTTTGCCGTCGATCCAGAATTTGGTGGCCCGACGATGAATGCGGGTCTTCCATTTCTTGCCGTCCTTGTCCGTGAACAGGATGTACTTGCCCTTGGACTTGACGCCGGTCAGCGTGACCGTCGCCTTGGCCGGCTTGACCTTGGTCTTGAAGATACTCTGGTTGTCCTGATAGGACGCCCAGAACTGCTCCACCTGGCTCTGAATCTTGCCGTGATCCCAATCGACGATGAGCTTGGGATGCACGCCGACCTTTTTGGCAAGCTTGATATATTCCGGATCGTCCTTCGCCGCCTCGAAGGTGGATTTCAGTTTGAGCAACCGATCAGGATGCGTTTCCGTCAGCTCGCCCGGCGCGATGATCGAGCGGTATGACGCGACGGACACCGTCTTGGTGCCGAGCACCTTATCCAATGTCGGCGCGTTACCGGTGAGATCGGCGACGGGATTTTCCGCCATCGCCACGGCGAGGAAACGGACCTTCTTTCCACCCTTGCCGATATTCGACACCTTGCCGAAGCCCACGGGCAGATGCTTGCCCAGGACGGCCGTGACGGTGTCGCTACCGCCGCCGATCGGGATCACGCGAAGCGGTTTGATGCCGGTCTGCTTGGGCAGGCTGTGGAGCACCATGTTCTCAAGGCTGTCCCAGGACGATAGCCCCATGATCACCGTGTCCTTCTTGGCGTCGGCGATCACGTCCTTCATGGATTTGTATTTGGAATTGGACAGGGCGAAGATGGCGCCCGGGTCGATGCCCATGAGGCCAACGAAACGCACCTTTTCCGTCCACGACCATTTGGGCCGCTGCTTGACGTACATGATGCTGGTGGTGCCGATATTGCTGGACAGCAAGACCGATCCGTCCCGGGGCTGAGACATGAAATAATCGAAGCCGATGCGACCGGAGGCGCCGCGCTTCGGCTTGACCGTCAGATTGGCGCCGAGGTGCTTCGACCAGACCTTTGAAAAGGCCCTGGTCAGGCGATCCTGCCCGCCACCCAGCGAATGCGAAAGCACGATGGTGATCTTTTCCGGCTGCCACGCGGCCTGTACCGGCGCAGACAACCCGAAAATCATACCCGTGGCGGCCACGACGCCCGCGGCGGCCCCGACAAATTTCAAGTGATGCTTCTCCATGAGAAATCCTTCCCTGTTACCTAAAAGACAAGTCCTCGTTTCGCTTGCAGCCCCATGGGGCGCGTGCCTCGTGCATTGGCACTTGTGATTTCTTATGTGATTGGCAGAACGTCATTTTAGCCATTTCCCCGCTTCCGCGCGACCGCTGATTTTCTCCTCGGGAAACCGCTTCGTCTGGGCGTTTATTCCGCCGCAGAACCGGACCTCATCTTGCGCCGAAGGTAGCGCAAGAGCGGTGGACCGACGAAGGTGAAGACGAACAACACCCACAGGATCTGGGCGATGGTGCTGGTGAAGAAGAGTTCCGGCGAATCGAGTCCGATGCGCCAGGCCCGCATGAACTCCCGTTCGAACAGGCGGCCGAGGATCACCCCCAGCAACATGGCGACCACCGGATAATTGAACTTCTTCATGACGTAGCCCAGGCAGCCGAACACCACCATCACGCCCATGTCGAACAGGAAATTGTTACGGGCGAACCCCCCCATGAGGCAGAAGACCGAGATGATGGGCACCATCATCTTGAGGTTGAGGTAAGCGACCCGGTAGGCGAAGAAGGCCAGGATCGTACCGATCACGAGGATGAAACCGGCGGCGAAAAACTGGCTGAGCAGCACGGCGTAGGCGATGTCGCCGCTGAATTGGAACAGCCTGGGGCCCACATACATGCCGTGATAGGTCATCACCACCAGCAGCACCGCCATTGAGCCCGAGCCGGGGATACCGAGGGTGAGGAGCGGCACCAGGGCGCCGCCGACCACGGCGTTATTGGTCACGTCGGCGGCGATCAGGCCCTCGGGAGCGCCCTTGCCGAACATCTGTTTGCGCTCCGGCTTGGCGAATGCCACCGCCTGCTGGTAGGAGACGAAGGTGGCGACCGAGGCGCCGGCCCCGGGCATGGCGCCGATGCCGACGCCTATGGCCCCGCCGCGCAGGAGCTCCCAGGGGTATTTGAATGTCTCCTTGAGGCCGCTGACGATACCGGCAAGGCCGATGTGATGCTCGACCTGCTCGTCTCCCGGTCGCAACAGGCGGGAAAGCCCCTTCTCCACATAGACCAACACCTCAGAGAATCCCAGCAATCCGACGAGCACCGCGATCACCGGCAGCCGGTCGAACAGGTAGACGATGCCGAAGGTGCCGCGGTGGGTGCCGAAGGTGGGATCGGTGCCCGTGGTCGCCAGCAACAACCCGAACAGTCCGACGAAAAGGCCCTTGGCCAGGCCGCCCGAGGACAATTGGGCGATCACCGCGAGCCCGAACAGGATGACGATGCAGATTTCCGCCGGTCCGAAACGAAGCGCCACGGCCGCGATCTGCGGCGACAGCGTCAACGAGGCGGCCCCACCGATGAGGGCGCCGACCACCGATGCCATGATGCAGATGCCCAGCGCCCAGGCCGCCCGACCCTCCTTCATCAGGGGAAAGCCGTCGAAGGCGGTCACCGCGCCGCCCGCTGTGCCGGGGATATTGAGCATGACCGAGGGGAAGGAGTTTCCCATCTCGGCACCGGCATAAAGGCTGACGCCGAGCAGCAACCCGAGTTGGGGCGGAAGAACGAGGAGAACGGGCAACAACATCGCCAGCGTCCCGCTGGAGGTCAGACCCGGCATGCCGCCTACGAACATTCCGATCAGGACGCCGATGGGGACGATCCAGAAATTGGCGAGGAAAAGCTGCAGTCCTTCGAAGAGCGCGTCAGGCATGTCAGCGCTCCATGAAGGTAAGGATGCCCACGGGCAGGTCCTGGCCCAAGAGGCCGACAAACACGAAATGCACCACCGCCGCCATGATCGCGGCGATGATCAGGCTGGCCACCCAGTTTCGCAACTCGACCGCCCAAAGCACGGCAAGGACAAAGAGGAAAAACCCGATCAGGTAGCCGGTAAAGGGAAGTATGGCGATCAAGATAAGGGACAACAGGACGACCAGGGCGACGCGGCGCCCGCCGCCCTTTGACGTATCGCCCCCGGCCTCAGCGCCCGCCGTCGCCTCCTCCGAGCCCGAGGATTTTTCCTTCTCACGCAGGTCCTGGATAACGGAAACGGCGCCGAGGAGCAGCATCGGCAAGGCGATGACATAGGTGTAGACGATGGTGGCGTACTGGAATGGTCCGGTGGTCAATTCCCACAACGCATGGGCCCCATAGGCCAGCGCCAAGACCGGCACCAGCAGGATGCCTCCGTAGCTTTTCAAAAACTGCACGACAGTCCCCCGTGGCTCAGCAAAACTCCACCTTAGACCGTCCCCTCCCCTCGCCGGCCCGCAACCTTGTCAACCGATTGCCTATTGTCGGCCACTTTGCAGACCAACGGCGGCGATCCTCGAAATCACCGCCGTGATCCCTTGTGTTCTGGCGGGCCGGTGCCTACCAGGTTTCTGGAACCGGGTTCTCTACTGCTTCCTCCAGGCTTTTGGCCCTACGGAATTGTTCCGGCGGGCGCAGACGACCGGTTTCATCGATCTGGTCCATCTGGCAATAGATCTCGAACTCGTAGCCGTCGGGGTCCTGGAAGTTGATGCCGATGTTGCAACCCGCACCCTTGCGTCCCTCGAAGGTGATGGGGATGTTGTTCTCGCGGAAGAAATCGCGCGCTTTGAACAACACGTCGACGTTGTCGACCTCGAAGGCGAGATGCTCCACCTGCATGCCGTCCTTATTGGCCCCCCGGCGCTTGGCCAAGCCCGGTTTCAAGCCGATGGCGTGGTGATCGGCGCCGCACCGGAAGAACACCATGCCGTGTTCGTTGCGGTCCGTTTCCTCGAATCCCATCACCTCGGTCCAGAACTTCACGGTGCGCTCGACGTCGCTGACCTCATAGACCAGGTGGCCGAGTTTGTTGACCCTGATGCCCGAGCTGCCTTTGTACTCCTTGGGATGAATCTCCGCGGGCGTGTCGGGAGAGTCCTGATCGGTCCCGGCGACGGTCTGGTCATCCATGTGAACCTCCTAAAATCATTCGTGGGTCATTTCTTAGTCTAACGCAAGCGGCCAATACCGGAAAGGCCCCCTCACATCCCTGCATCCAGGGCCTCGCGGAAGGCCTCGCGCCGCGCCGCCGAGTGCATCTCACTGTAATCGCGGTTCGATAGCGGCCCCTGTTCGATCAAGAGGTCGGCGAAAACCGGCCCCTCGGCCTTGATCACGTCCCCTACCTTGGCTTCGAAATCGGAAAGCTCGGTGAAGGTATGGCAGCTGGCGATCCCTGCCGCCCGGGCCATGGCGGCGAAATCCACGTCCCGGTTGGGCAGGGGCGCGCCACCATTGGCCTCGTAGCTGCCGTTGTGGCCGACGAAATGGACGAAGTTTTTGGGCTGAACCGCGCCGATGGTGACCAGGGTACCGAGGTTCATCAGCAGGCTGCCGTCGCCGTCCAGAACGATCACCCGCTTTTCCGGGCGCGCCAAGGCGAGGCCAAGTCCGTGGGATGAGGCCAACCCCATGGCGCCAAACGCGAAATAATTGAGCGGCCGGTCGTTGATGGCCATCCAGTCGGTCGCCGAAGAATAGGTCGCGACGACGATTTCGTCGGTCACGTGCTTGGCCAGAATCTTGAGGCAATCCATGCGGTTCATCATGGCGCGACGGGCCTCCTGCCGATCAGGAATGCGGTCGGGTGCTGGTTCTTGTAGGCGTCGTCGATGGCCGGCGCAATCACGGGCAGGTCCTCGTCGGTTTCGATCAGCTGGCGGGGAATCCCCATGAAATCGAGATACGGCTCAACCGCGCGCACGCCGATGCGCTTGGCGTCCTGCGGGGCAACGCCGGGCGGCTTGCCAAGGAGACCAATCATCAGGCAGATGGGCTTCTTTTGCTCGGCCGCCATGGCGCGGATGGCGTTTTGGGCATAGAGGAAACCCGTGTATTGGATGAGGATCAGCGCGCGCTTGTCGCCGTAAGACAGGCCGGCCGAGATGCCGAGGCACTCGTCCTCCTTGCACACCCGGATCAGCTTGAGATCGGGATCATCGGCAATCGGCATCAACAGGCCGTAGCTGGTGTGCAGATCGGGCACAGACAGCACGTATTCGACCCCGGCGTCCTTGATCGCGGCAATGATTTCTCCGCCGCTCAATTGTTCTGCAGCGTCCGCTGCGGGATCTTTGATCTTGTCGTCCATGGCATCTCCCTTCCCCTGTTTGTTTCGCCCACAACGTAAGCAGTCGATGCGCGGGGCGCGGCCTTAGTGGAGCGGCCAGGGGAGTTTGACATAGTACTGCAAAACACCGCCCGGAAAATCGAGCACCATGATCCAAGAAAGGGCGGTAATGAAACCGACGCCGCATGCGGTCATGATCAGGATGCGGATCCATGACGCGTCGGATCGGGCCCGGAGAAATACGAGAAAGAACCCCGTGATGGCAAGCCAGAACCCGACCAACAGGACGGCGGCGATGAACCCGGCCAGCCACATCAGGTAGTAGGCGAGATTGGGCACCCCCTCGCGGCCGGCATGCTCGCCCTCGACCTCGTGATCGTAGTTGGCGGTGCTCTCCGTCTTGTTCTTGGCGGTGATGTAGAACAAGTAAATCGCCAGCGGCAGCATGGTGAGGCAGATACCGACGGGGTAGACGGCGCCGAGGAAGGAATGCTGAAGCCCGTCATAGAGGCCATAGGCGAACAGCAACACGACGAACCCGGCGAACATGGCCTGGGGCCGCATATTGGTCGGTTTGAAGTCCTTAACCATGGCCATGTCGGTTTCGCCGGTTGGCGCGTTGCGCGCGCCGAGCCAGACCGAGAGGACCGTCAGAATGAAGATGATAATGACGCCGGTCCGGAGCAGGAAGCCCCAATCGTAGAATTGCACCGCCTGGTAGAGATAGGTTTCCGAATTGTCGGCCAGAACGAAGCCGATCAGGAAGGCCGGCCGCGGCCATCCGAACCGCTTGAACAGAATGCCCAACAGCCCGACCGCGAACAGCACCAACAGATCGCCGAGGTCGCGGGTCGCCTGGAAGGCGGCAAAGCACACCACCATGATCATGAACGGCGCCAGGTAGACGTAGCGGATGGTGGTCAGCAGCGCCACCTGCTTGGAAATCAATAGACACAGTCCGGCGCCGAGGACGTTGGCGATCGCCAGGGACCAGATGATGATGTAGGTGAGGTTGAGCTTGCCCTCGACCATTGAGGGGCCGGGCTCGAGCCCGATCAACTCCATGCCGCCCAGGAACACCGCCATGCTGCCCGAGCCGGGAATGGCGAACAGGAGGGTTGGGATCAATCCGCCGCCTTCCTTGGCGTTATTGGCCGATTCGGGCGCCAGCACGCCGCGGATGTCGCCCTTTCCGAATTCCGAGGCGTCCTTGACCGTCTGCTTGACATGGCCATAGGCGATCCAGTCGACGACGCTGCCGCCGAGACCCGGCAGCGCGCCGATCAGGCAGCCGATGCCGGCACAGCGCGTGCACAGCCATTTGTTGATCCACATATCCTTGAGACCGCGGACCCAGCCGGTTCCGAGGCTGGCGCTGCGCGAAATGGCGCCGCCGCCGCGCAAGAGATCGATGATCTCCGGCACCGCGAACATGGCGAGGCCGATCACAACCAGGGGCAGCCCATCGCCGAGGTAGGGGCTGCCGAACGACATGCGGAACTCGCCGGTCGCGGGCGCGCCGCCGAGCGCACCGAACATCAGGCCCAAGCCGCAGGCGAGCAACCCCTTGGGCAGGCAATTGCCGGCCAAGACGCCCACCATCGACAGCCCGAGGATGGTCAACATGAACAACTCGGCCGAGGTGAACAGCAAAATGATCGGTCGCGCGACGACGATGAAGAAAGTGAGGACGATGGCGCCGATGATTCCGCCGTAGAGCGAGGCCGAGAACGCGGCGCCCAGCGCCCGTGCCGCCTCCCCCTTCTTGGCGAGCGGAAAACCGTCCATCACCGTCGCCTGGGAGGCCGAGGATCCGGGAATCCCCATCAGCACGGAGGTAAAGGTGTCGGAGGTGGGAATGATGGCGACCAAACCGATCAGCATGGCGAGCGCCGATGTCGCATCCATGCCATAGAGGAACGGCAGCAACAGCGACAATCCGACGATCCCGCCGAGGCCCGGGAAGATGCCCACGACCAGGCCCATGACGACGCCGCCGAAAAGATAGAGGAGATGTGTTCCGCTGGTAATCTCGGCAAACGCCGCGAGAATGGATTCGACCATATTCGTGCCCCCCACACGCTTTCTTACCGGCAGCGTAACAAAAAAAGGGCGGAGACGCTCAAGCTTCTCCGCCCTAAAGACTTCAGCAGTCGTCGCGACGCGTCACGGGACCTTGTTGTAGCGGCGCTTGAGCCAGTCAAGCACCCATTTCTTCGCCGTCGGCGGCACGGTGGTGGCCACCTTCTTCAGGACCTGGGCCTTCTTGCCCACGGCCTGGGGATACTTGCCGAGCGCCTTGTTCTTGGCCGCTTCGAAGCCCGGAAGGGTAATCGCCTTGGCGGCCGCCGCCCGCCAGGCCTCGACGATGTGCTTCGGAGTTCCCTTCTTGACGAAGATCATCTTCTGCGCCGGGAAGCCCGCCGCCATGAAGGCCCTCCATGCCGTCCATGCCGGACCGCGCGGATCCTTGCCATACATCATCTTATAGACCTCACCCAGATGCGGCAGGTCGGGGAAGGTGGGGTCGCGCACCAGTTTGCCGTCATCATCCAGCGTGCCCCAGGTCATGATCGGCACGGCGACGCCCTTCTTGACCAGCGGCGTCACCCGCTTGATGAAGGCCGGCGTGGTCTGATAGTCGATCCGGACCTCGCCGCGTTCGAACGCCAGGCGGCCGGGCCCGCGGCCCTTCATGCCGAAGACCGGCTTGACGTTGAGGCCAAGGATTTCGAACGCCAGCAACGGCACCAGGTCGAGCGAGGTCGGGCCTTGGGAACCGAACTTTAAATTGAATTTCTTGAGTTTATTGGCATCGGCCGCCGATTTGACCCCGAGATTTGAATTGACGTAGACGACGCCGCCCACCGGCGTGGCGAGGATGACCTCCCAATCGGCGTAATCATATCTGACCCGGCGGTCGCCCAAGAGGAATGGAAACTGGGTCGAGCCGGACGAGCCAAAGATCGTCAGACCGTCCTTGGTGCCGCGACGGGCGAAATAATTCGTGCCCTTGGTCGAGCTTGCGCCCGGCATGTTCTTGACGGCGATCACGGGATTGCCGGGCAATGCCTTCTGCAGCCAGGGCACATAGAACCGCGCCCAGCGATTGGATCCGCCCCCGGTGCCGAACGGGATGATCCATTCGATGCGCTTGCCGGAGAAATCGACTTGCTGCGCCGCCGCCGGCAATGGCGCCGCCAGCATGGCGACGGCGGCAATGCCGCCGACTACGAATAGTGATAGGGATTTTTTCGTCATTAGATCTAAACCTCCTGATTCCCTGATTTTTTTATCCTCTGCACAAAGCTTTTATTTCTTCTGCTTATCCCTTCGCTCCTTTCTCAGCCCAAGTCAACCATTCAGGACCGATGAGACCGCATCTGAAAACCATCGCAGCGTTGTTCGAAAGAGATCACCGAGGAGAGCGCTCGCAAATGGGAGCCGTTGTTTGGCTTCAAGGCTATCACATACAGGCGGCGGAATGCCATTGACCTCTGAGGCCATCTCGCCCAGTTTAGCCCGCGCAGGTGATGCCGGAAACGGCACCCCAACGACGCCCCCTTTTAGACGAGACGAGAGGGCGCGCAACCGCGACGGACGCCATGCGATGAGGAAGCACACCAAAGAGTCCTGGCCCGATCTTCTGTTCAACCTTTTGGTTGAGGCGGGCGTGACGCTGTTTACCTATGTGCCCGACGCCGGCAACAAGCGCCTCATCGAACTGGCCGATGCCCATAACGAGGCCAGGCCAGTGCTACTGGCCGCGGAAGACGAAGGCATCGCCATTTGCGCCGGCGCCGATCTCGTGGGCGAGCGCGGCGTCGTGTGCATGCAGTCATCGGGGGTCGGCAATTGCCCCAATTTCCTCTCCTTCGTGAAGGGGGCGGGCTTTCCGATCCTGATGGTGGTGACCATGCGCGGCGATTACGGTGAAGGCAATCCGTGGCAATACCCCATGGGCCAGGCGGTAGAGCCGATTCTTCGCGCTATGGGCGTCCTCACGTACCGCGTGGAAACGGCGGACGATCTCGTGCCCGCGGCCGAGGCGGCAATCGCGGCATCGGGCAAGGGTCGCCAATCGGCGGCGCTGATCCTGTCGCAACGGTTCCTGGGCGCCAAGGCGTTTTGACGCCCGATCCAAAGAGCAGAAAAGGACGAAGACCATGGCCAGACCCGCTCCTGTCCTCGACCGCCGTTTGGTCCTCCCCGCCCTGTTCCCGTCCCCCGACGAGATCCTTTTCGTCTCCGGCCTTGCCGGGCCGGCGCGCGACGCCGCCGAGCTCTGCGACGACGGCGACAACCTCTTTACCATGGCCGGCACCATGGGCGCCGCGGTCCCCATGGGATTGGGCATTGCCCTGGGAGCGCCCGACCGGCGGGTGGTGGTCATCACCGGCGACGGCGAGCTGCTGATGAAGATCGGTTCTCTGGCGACGGTCGCGACCATGGCGCCGGGGAACCTCGCAATCGTCTGTCTCGACAACGGCTGCCACGGCGAGACCGGCGGTCAGACCGGTCATACCGCTCACCGCACCGATCTCGCCAAGATGGCCGAAGGTGCGGGCCTGCCGTCGGTCATGGTGCTCGAGGCCGAGGATCAGATGGCGGCCGCCAAGGCGTTCCTGGAGGAGGCGCCGGGGCCGCGCTTCCTGCACGTGCGGGTCACCGACGGCCCGCCCCATCCCTACAAGCGCAATTTCGACCTGGCCTATTGCCGCACCAAGTTCCGCGACGCCTATCTGGGATCCCGCTGAAGACCCGGCCTCAGCTCTTCCGCGCGCGGCCGCGCGGCGTGTTGTCGGCATAGCCCGGCAGGACCCGCGCGTCGATCAGATAGCGGCCGCCGCCGCGCACCACCTTGCGCCCGCGCTCCAGCGCCGCAGCCAGCTCATTGGCGGTGGAGACCGGTTCTTCCGCATCGAAGCCCTGGGCCCGGGCCATGGCCACCAGGTCGACGGCGGGTTCGTCGATGCGCTGGCCGATCCATCGGTTCTCCGGAGGCCGGCCGCGCTCCCTGGCGACCCGCTCCTGATGCGCCTCGTCGTTGAAATAGGAGCGGTTGTTGGCAACCACGATCAGCGTCGGCAGGGCCATGTGGGAGGCGGTCCACAGCGCGCTGACCCCCATCAGATAGTCGCCATCGCCGAGAACGCCCACGGCCATGCGTCCGCTGTCCTTTAGCGCCAGCGCCGCCCCCACCGTGTGCCCCGGACCGGTGCCGACGGCGCCGCCGGCATCGTTGCCGAGGTAATCCAGGGGATGATCGAAGCGGCAGGCATGGCCCGGCCAGCCCAGCGGCAGCCGCGCCAGACAGACGGTGTTCTCTTTCGCGAAAGCGGTGATGGTATG
>JAWWBR010000008.1:0-50873 GCA_033720855.1 Alphaproteobacteria bacterium | reverse complement strand
GTATCCGGAAGCGATGCGCCTCGCGGTGGAAATGGCGGTCGAGATGTCTCGGGTCCAGACCGCGCCGGTGAGCCCGTATTCCACCGAATTGGCGACCTCCAGCACGCGATCGAGGTCGTCCCATTTGAAGACCGAAAGCACCGGGCCGAACACCTCTTCATTGGCGAGGCGCATATCCGGCGTCATGTCGGCGAACACCGTGGGCTCGATCCAATAGCCCTTTTCGAAGGCCTTCCCCTCGGGGCGCCTGCCGCCGGCGACCAGGCGCCCGCCGTCCTCCTCTCCGACCTTGATGTAATGCAAGACCTTCTCGTACTGGCCCTTGTTGTTGATGGGACCCATGTCGGAATCCTCGGCCAGGGGATCGCCCACGCGCATGGCCTTGACCCGGCCGACCAGATCCTCGAGGAAATCATCGTAAATATCGGCATGGAGGAAGAGGCGGCTGGTCGAGCCGCAGGACTGTCCCTGCCAGGCGAAATTCATGCCGTTGATGGCGGCGGGCACGGCGGCCTCCATGTCGGCGTCGGGAAACACGATCATCGGGTTCTTGCCGCCGAGCTCGAGGGTGATGTTCTTCACCGCCACCTCAGCGGCCGAACGCTGGATCGCCATGCCTGTCGGCACCGAGCCGATAAAGGCGACGCGCTTGATCTTGGGATGGCGCACGATGGCGTCCCCGGCCCCGTGGCCGAAGCCGGTGATGATGTTGACGACGCCCGGCGGCAGCACCTCGGCGCAGATCTCGGCGAGGATCGAGGCGCTCAGCGGGCTCTGCTCCGAGGGCTTCTCGATGACGGTGTTGCCGGCGATCAGCGCCGGGCCCAGCTTGGCCGCGGCAAACATGATCGGGTGGTTGAAGGGGATGATACGCCCGACCACGCCGTAGGGTTCGCGCACCGTCATGTGCAGGTTGCCCGGGGTCGCCGGCACGGTATCGCCCTTGATCTCGTAGCCGAGGCCGGAAAAATAGGTGAGCTGGCTGACCGCGGCGCCCACGTCGCCGCGCATCTTGGCGATGGTGTTGCCGGTATCGATCACCTCGGTGATGAGGATGCGTTCGGCCTGCTCCTGCAGCGCGGCGGCAAGGTCCCGCAAATACTTGCCGCGCTCCGCCGGCGACAGCGCCGCCCAGCCGGGTTGGGCCGCCGCCGCGGCCTCGTAGGCGCGGCCGACGTCCTTGGCCGAGCCCTCGGGAACGCTCGCCAACTCCTCTTCATTGGCCGGATTGATCGACGCAAATCGGCGGCCGCTTTCGCTTTCCACGAGTTTGCCGTCGATCAGCATGAGCGGATTGTCTACGGGGAGATTGCGCCCGGGATTGCTTTCGTCCATCTGTCTCCTCCCGATCTGGGTGGGGATAAAGGTCGCCCATCCTTGGGCGGCGATCCAGACGTTTTTTCTCCGGCCGCGGAAAATTACCGGACCCCACGCAATCCCCCGAAAAGCGTTGACAGCAGCCCTTTGCGGGGTATATTTCCGCACCTTTCGGCGGCTCGGACCGCCATTTGCCAATTTCAGATCGAGAGAACGCGATGTACGCGGTCATCCGCACGGGCGGAAAACAATACAAGGTGGCCGAAAACGACGTCTTGGCCATCGAACGGCTGGACGGGGAAAAGGACGGCGAACTGACCTTTTCCAACGTGTTGGCGCTGCACGACGGCAAGGATATCAAGATCGGCGCACCCTATGTGGAGGGTGCCGTCGTGACCGCCGATATCCTCGAACAGACCCGCGGCGACAAGATCGTCGTCTTCAAGAAGAAGCGCCGCCAGGGCTATCGGCGCAAGAAGGGCCACCGTCAGCTCGAGACCGTGGTCCGCATCACCGGAATCTCGGCCGCCGGCGCCAAGAAGACCGCCGCCAAGCGGGCGGCGCCCAAGGACGAAGAGGCGACGGCCGACGAGGCCCCGGCGGCGCCCGCCAAGAAACCCGCCGCCAAGGCGGCTCCCAAGAAGCCCGCCGCCAAGAAGGCGCCGGCGAAGAAGACCCCGGCCAAGGCGGCGGCGGCGAAAAAGCCCGCGGCGAAGAAGGCGCCCGCCAAGAAGCCGGCGGCCAGGAAGCCCGCGGAACAAAAGGACTAGACCATGGCCCATAAAAAGGCAGGCGGCTCGTCCCGTAACGGCCGCGACTCCATAGGCCGCCGTCTCGGCGTGAAGAAATTCGGTGGCGAAAGCGTCATCGCCGGCAACATCATCGTGCGCCAGCGCGGCACGAAGTTTCATCCCGGCGAAAACGTCGGCATCGGCAAGGACCACACGCTTTTCGCCCTGACCGACGGTGAGGTCAGGTTCCTCAAGAAGGCCCAGGGCCGCACCTTCGTCTCGGTGGAGCCGGCGTCCTGACGCGCCCGGGCCATTTCCGCTGAACCGCAAAGGGGAATGGCCGCCATTCCCCTTTTGTCGTAAAGGCCCAAGCGGATGCAATTCCTCGACGAAGCCAAGATCTACGCCAAGGCCGGTGACGGCGGGGCCGGCTGCCTCAGTTTCCGGCGCGAAAAATACATTGAATTCGGCGGCCCCGACGGCGGCGACGGGGGTAAGGGAGGATCGGTGATCGCCGAGGCGACGGGCGACCTCAACACCTTGATCGATTTTCGCTTTCGCCAGCATTTCAAGGCCAAGAACGGGCGGCCCGGCGAGGGGCGCAACCGCACCGGCGCGTCGTCTGCCGACATCGTCCTCAAGGTCCCGGTGGGCACCGTGATCCTGGCCGAGGACAAGGAAACGGTGCTGGCGGATCTGGCCACCCACGGCCAGCGGTTGGTGATCGCCATGGGCGGCGACGGCGGCTTCGGCAACGCCCATTACAAAAGCTCGACCAACCGCGCGCCGCGCCGCGCCGACCCCGGCCACCCCGGCGCGGAACGGTGGATCTGGCTGCGCCTCAAGGTGCTGGCCGATGCCGGCCTGGTCGGACTGCCCAACGCCGGAAAATCGACGCTCCTGGCCGCCGCCTCCCGGGCGCGGCCGAAGATCGCCGACTACCCCTTCACCACGCTGACCCCGCAGCTGGGCGTGGTCTATGTGGACGACGAGGAGTTCGTGCTCGCCGACATCCCCGGCCTGATCGAGGGCGCCCACGAAGGCATGGGCCTCGGCACCCGCTTCCTCGGTCATGTCGAGCGCTGCGGCGTGCTCCTGCACCTGGTGGACGGCACCTCGGACGACATCGCCGGGAGCTACCGCACGGTGCGGCGCGAACTCGCGGAATACGGCGCCGGTCTCGAGCACAAGCCCGAGATTCCGGTGCTGTCCAAATGCGATGCCCTTGCCGCGGAGGAGGCCGAGGCGAACGCCCGGCGGCTCGCCGCGGCGGCCGGTTGCGATCCGGCCCGGGTGATGCGGATCTCCGGCGTCACCGGCAGCGGCGTCGAGGCGTTGATGCGCGCCGCCCTCGCTCATGTGACCGCGTCCCGCCGCGCGCGCGCCGAAGCCACGGACCAGCCGGCGGCGACGACATGAGCACTCCCTTCGAGGCGGCCAAAAGGATGGTCATCAAGGTGGGCTCGGCGCTGCTCGCCGACGAGGCCAAGGGCGCCATCCGCACCGGCTGGCTGGCCGCCCTGGCCGAGGATATCGCCGCCCTGCGCGCCCGTGGCACCGAGATCATACTGGTGTCGTCGGGCGCCGTCGCCGTCGGGCGCAGCCATCTCGGGCTCAACAAACCGCAGCTGCGGCTGGAGGAAAAGCAGGCGGCGGCGGCGTGCGGCCAGATCCGTCTCGCCCACGCGTATCAGGAGGCGCTCGCCCGTCACGGACTCGGCGTCGCCCAACTGCTGCTGACCCTCGACGACACCGAGGAGCGCCGGCGCTACCTCAATGCCCGCGGCACCATCGAGACCCTGCTGCGCCTGGGCGCGGTTCCCGTCATCAACGAAAACGATACCGTCGCCACCAACGAGATCCGCTACGGCGACAACGACCGCCTCGCGGCCAGGGTGGCGGTCATGGCCAGTGCCGATACCCTGGTCCTTCTGTCCACCATCGACGGGCTCTACAGCGCCGATCCCCACGCCGATCCCAATGCCGAGCTGATCCGCGAGGTCGGCGCCATAACACCGGAGATCGTGGCCATGGCCGGCAAGGCGCCGCCGGGATACAGCTCCGGCGGCATGGTCACCAAGCTGGAAGCCGCGCGCGCCGCCACCGGCGCGGGCTGTCGCATGGTGATCGCCGATGGCCGCCGGGATCATGCGCTGCGCGACATCGCCGCCGATGGCCGCTGCACCTGGTTTCACCCCCAACGGACGCCGCGCGCCCAGCGCAAGCACTGGATCGCGGCATCCCTCAAACCGACCGGAACGCTGACCGTCGACGACGGCGCGCTGGCCGCCCTCAGGTCCGGCAAGAGCCTCCTTCCCGCAGGTGTCACCCGGGTGGAGGGCGCCTTCGACCGGGGCGATGCGGTACGGGTCGTGGCCGGTGACGGAACCGAAATCGCCCGCGGGCTGGTCGCCTACACGGTCGCCGATGCCCAACGCATCGCCGGACACAAAAGCCGTGAAATCGAACAACTCCTGGGCTACCGTGGCCGTGACGAGATGATCCATCGCGACGACCTCGTGGTGTTGGACGCCGATCGCGATGCCAACAAGGAAACGGAAGACCAATGACGGTCGCCGACATGACCGCGACAGCGGAAATCCACGAAGAGATGCAGCGCCTCGGGCGCGCCGCGCGGGATGCCGCCCGGGCGCTGGCCAAGGCCGACACCCAAACCAAAGACAAAGCCCTTGTCGCCGCCGCCGCGGCAATCCGCGGCGAGGTGGCGGCGATCCTGGAGGCCAACCGCCGGGACATGGATGCGGCCCGCGCAAACGGCGTGAGGGGGGCGTTTCTCGATCGCCTGGCGCTCGATGAGGGACGCATCGAGGCCATGGCCAAGGGGCTCGAGGATATTGCCCAGCTGCCCGACCCCATAGGCGACGTGATCGGCGACTGGACCCGGCCCAACGGTCTGCGCATCACCCGGGTTCGCGTGCCGCTCGGGGTGATCGGGGTGATCTACGAATCGCGCCCCAACGTCACCGCCGACGCGGCGGGGCTGTGCCTCAAATCCGGCAATGCGGTGATCCTGCGCGGCGGGTCCGAGAGCTTCCATTCCTCCAAGGCCATCGCCGACGCGCTCCACCGGGGCGTCGCCGAAGCCGGCCTGCCCGAAAGCTGCGCCCAACTGGTGCCCACCACGGACCGCGCCGCGGTCGGCGAAATGCTGACCATGACTGGCCTCATCGACATCATCGTGCCGCGCGGCGGCAAGTCCCTGATCGAACGGGTGACGGCGGAAAGCCGCATCCCGGTGATCAAGCATCTGGACGGGATCTGCCATGTCTACGTGGATCGGGCGGCGGAGCTGGAGATGGCGCGCAAGGTCGCCGTCAACGCCAAGATGCGCCGGCCGGGCATCTGCGGTGCCGCCGAAACCTTGCTGGTCGACCGCGCGGTCGCGGCGACCCACCTGGCACCCATCGTCCAAGACCTCGTCGAGGCCGGCTGCGAGGTCCGCGGTGACCCGGAGGTCGCCGCCCTGGCCGCCGGCGTGGTGCCGGCAACGGAAGAGGATTGGGGGACCGAGTATCTCGATGCCATCATATCGGTGCGCCTGGTCGACGGCGTGAAGGGCGCCATCGACCATATCGAGACCTATGGCTCGGGCCATACGGACTCCATCGTCACCGAGGACGAGGACACCGCCCGGGCCTTCCTTGACGAGGTCGACAGCGCCATCGTCCTGCATAACGCCTCGACGCAGTTCGCCGACGGCGGCGAATTCGGCATGGGGGCGGAGATCGGCATCTCCACCGACAAGCTCCACGCCCGGGGCCCGGTCGGCGTCGAACAGCTCACCAGCTACAAGTACGTGGTCTACGGGTCGGGACAGACCCGCCCCTAGGGATCCGCTAACCGCTTGGGACCGCGCAACCAGACACGACGGCCTGAAATTCCGCCCGGACGGCGTGGAATCAGGCGCTTCACCGGCGCCGCCCTCGCCGGGCGCCGGATCGGCGTCCTGGGCGGCTCCTTCAACCCCGCCCATGAGGGCCACCTTCACATTACGCGCCTGGCCCTGACGCGGCTCGCCCTCGATCAGGTGTGGTGGATGGTATCGCCACAGAACCCCCTCAAATCCACCGGCGACATGGCGCCGTTCGCCGATCGCATGGCATCGGCCCAGCGCCTGGCCGCGGGCGATAACCGCATCGTCGTCACCGATATCGAGACGCGGCTCAATACGCGCTACACCACCGACACCTTGCGCGCCCTCAGGACCACTTTCCCCCGCACCCACTTCATCTGGCTGATGGGCGCCGACAACCTTCTGCAAATCCCCCGTTGGGAGAACTGGGCCACCATATTCGAGATGGTCCCCATTGCGGTTTTCGACCGCGCCACGTATTCTTTTGGGGCGCTCGCAAGCAAAGCTGCGCATAGGTTTCGGCGTCATCGCCTGGCGGCACGGGAGGCTGCGGCAGCGATCATGAAACGGCCACCGGCGTGGATCTATTTCCACACCCCTCGGCATCCTGCATCGTCGACCGAATTGCGCGCGCGGGAAAGGCCAGGGGGCGGCGGAGGACGGAAACGGCAACGCAAAGCGGAAAGCCCGCTGGGGACGTGAGGTTAGCACTGCTGCACAGGACACCGAGCACCGCCCCCGTCGCGGCCGTGCGCATGCCCATGGGAACGGGCGACAGCGCGTCCGATCCGGCGCAATGAAGCGGCCCGCCAAACCCACGCGCAGTCCGTCCCGGACCGGCATGCCCAGGCGCCGCACCCGGCCCCGGCGATCGGGCGCCGAAAACGCGCTGTTGCTCGACCTCATCAAGCGGTCCCTGGATGACGACCTGGCCGAGGAGGTGGTGGTGATCGACCTCGCCGGCAAGACCACCATAGCCGACCACATGGTCATCGCCTCGGGCCGCAATCCCCGCCACATCGGCGCCATGGCGGAGCATCTCAAGGAAAAAATCAAGGCCGCGGGGCTGCCGTCGCCGCCGATCGAGGGCCTGGAACAGTCGGAATGGGTCCTGATCGATGGCGGCGATGTCATCGTCCACCTGTTCCGCCCGGAATCCCGCCTGCTCTACAATCTCGAGAAGATGTGGGGCGGCCAATGGAACGAAAGCGGCGCCGAGCCTCCAGAAACGGCCGGGGCCTGACCGCGGCGGCTCGTGCGGATCACCGTCATTGCCGTCGGTCGGGCGCGCAAGGGACCGGAACACGCGGTATTCGAACATTTTGCGCGGCGCCTGTCCTGGCCCATTGCGGTCAAGGAAGTGGAGGAGCGCCGGCCGCTTCCCGTCGCCGATCGGGTCCGCAGCGAGGGCGAAAAATTGCGCGCCCACATCCCCGAAGGCGCGCGTACCGTGGCCCTCGACGGCGGCGGACGGCCGCTTACCAGCGAAGCCTTCGCCGCCCGCCTGGGCGACTGGCAGGACCAGGGCATCGGTGACATCGCCTTCGTGATCGGCGGCGCCGACGGGCTCGACCCGGCGATCAAAGATGGGGCCGACTTGGTCTTGTCCTTGGGCGCGATGACCTGGCCCCATCTGCTGGTGCGCGGCATGCTGGCGGAGCAACTCTACCGTGCCGAACAGATTCGCGCCGGACACCCCTACCACCGGGCCGGTCCGCCGCCGGGCCGGGGCCGGCCCCATAAACCTTGAGGCAAGGGGTCGATCGCGCTAGGTTCCGGGCACGCGACGGCGCCGGATTGGCGGCCGATCGCGGCTTGTAACGGAAATCGGACCCGACCCGATGCCCAGCGAAGACCGCAGCCGGCGCCCCGTGCCCAGACCCGTAGTGCTTTGCGTGCTCGATGGCTGGGGGCACCGCGAGGACGCCGCGGACAACGCCATCGCCGCCGCCAAGGCGCCCAATTGGCGGCGCTTCATGGCCGAGGCCCCGCATGCCTTGGTTCAGGCCTCGGCGCTCGAGGTCGGCCTGCCGCAGGGCCAAATGGGCAACTCCGAGGTCGGTCACATGAATCTCGGGGCGGGACGCGTGGTGATGCAGGACATGCCGCGGATCGACGCCGGGCTCGCCGACGGCAGCCTGGCGCGGAAACCGGAATTGGCGGAATTCATTGCCCGGCTCAAGGAAACCGGCGGCACCTGTCACCTCATGGGACTGATCTCCCCGGGCGGCGTGCACTCCCATCAGGATCAGATCGCGGCGCTCGCCCGCATCGTCGGCGAGGCCGGCGTCCCGGTGGCCGTCCATGCCTTCCTCGACGGCCGCGATACGCCGCCGAAAAGCGCGCTCGACTACCTCAAGACGTTCGAAGCCGGAATCGACGGCGTGCCCGGACCGGGCATCGTCACCGTCACCGGCCGCTACTACGCCATGGACCGGGACAACCGCTGGGACCGGGTCAACAAGGCCTACGACGTCATGGTGTCGGGGGCCGGGGAGACCGCAGCCGATGCCGCGGCGGCGGTTGCCGCGGCCTATGCCGCGGGGCAGACCGACGAATTCGTGATGCCGACGAAAATCGGGGCCTATGCCGGCATGGCCGACGGCGACGGCGTGTTGATGGGCAACTTCCGCGCCGACCGGGCACGGGAAATCCTCACCGCCCTGCTCGATCCCGCCTTCGACGGATTTCCCCGCGACCGCGTCATCGGTTTCTCGGCCGCCCTGGGGTTGACCGAATATTCGACGGCGCTGAACGCCTTCCTGGGCGCCCTATATCCCCAGGAACCCCTGAAGAATATCCTCGGCCAGGTTTTGGCCGATGCCTCGATGCGCCAGCTTCGCATCGCCGAAACGGAGAAATACGCCCATGTCACGTTTTTCTTCAACGGCGGCATCGAAGAACCGTTTCCGGGTGAGGAGCGCATCCTGGTTCCTTCGCCCAAGGTCGCGACCTATGACCTCAAACCCGAGATGTCGGCGCCCGAGGTCACCGATCGGCTGGTGGCGGCGATCGAGAGCGACACATTCGATTTCATCCTGGTCAATTACGCCAACGGCGACATGGTCGGCCATACCGGCGATTTCGACGCCGCGGTCAAGGCCGTGGAAACCGTCGATCATTGCCTCGGCCGTCTCGCCGGCGCGGTGACCCGGGCCGGCGGCGCCCTGTTGATCACCGCCGATCACGGCAATGCCGAACAGATGCGCGACGAGGTCGGCGACCAGCCCCATACCGCCCATACCACCAATCTGGTCCCCTTGATTTTGATCAACGCGCCGGATTGGGTGTCGGGCATCAGCGACGGACGGCTGGCGGATTTGGCACCGACCGTGCTCGCCCTCCTCGGCATGGCGCCGCCAGGCGACATGACCGGCCGGTCGCTGCTGGCAAGCGCACGAGGCGAAGGTGAATCCCAGAGGGCCGAAGCGAGCGCCTGACCGGCGCCGCCCGACATCGGCTCCGGCGGCCCGGGGGTCCGCTTTTGCGGGCTTCGGCCTGGCGCTCCTGATGCTGGGTCTGGAGGGGCCGCCCGCAACCGCCGCACCGCCGGAGGGGGACGCCAAGGGCGGAAAGATCGAGGCCGTCGAACGCGCCTTGGAGAAGGCGGAAGACCGCACCAAGGCCCTCGACCGGAAAGCGGGGGACATCGCCGAAGAAACCGCGGCTCTGAGCCGCTCCCTGGTGGCGTTGGCGGGCGAGGCCAGGGCGCTGGAAACACGCACCGCCGAACTTCAGGCACGGATCAAGACCATCGCCAGGCTGGAACGCGAAAAACGCAGGAGCCTGGGGCGCCAGCACGCCCGGCTGGGCAGCCTTCTTGGTGCCCTGCAGCGGATCGCACGCAATCCGCCGGAAGCGCTCTTGGCCTATGGCACGACACCGGAAGACACCCTGCGCAGCGCCCTGCTCCTCAAATCCATTCTGCCCCAACTGGAAGCCCAGGCCGCGACCCTCAGGGCCGAACTCGATGCCCTCCACCGCCTGCGCCGGGACGCCCGTCAACGCGCCGCCGCCCTGGAAACCGCCGCCGCCGCCCTCGCCGCCAAGCGGCGCAAGGTCGACGCCCTGATTGCGCGCAAGCGGGCCCTGGCCAGAACCACACGGCAGGAGCAGGAGCGGGCAAAGGCCGAAAGTGCCCGCCTCGCCGCCCAGGCGAACACCCTGAAGACCCTTCTGCAAAATATCGAAAAGGACCGGAAAAAACGCAAGACGAAGCGCGAGACGGCGCCCCGGCACCGGCCCAAGCCCAGTCCCGCGCCGGCCCGGAAAAGCGCCCCGGCACCCGCCCCCGACGGGCAACTGGCCGCCCGCGCGACGCCCCGATCGGCAGCGGCGCCGGCACGCCGCCTGACCCTCGGCCCGGTGCCTTCGATCCGTAAGGCGCGCGGCCGTCTCGCCCCTCCGGTGGTTGGACGCATCGTCGCCCGTTACGGCGCCAAGCGGGGTTCGGGCAGCCGCTCCAAGGGGCTGCATTTCGCGACCGCCCCCGGCGCCCAGGTCGTCGCCCCCCATGACGGCCATGTCGTCTTCGCCGGCCCTTTCCGCGGCTATGGGCGGCTCTTGATCATCGATCACGGCGAGGGATATCATAGCCTCTTGGCGGGGCTGGGCCGCATTGACGTCGCCGTCAATCAGCGGCTGCTTGCAGGCGAGCCTATTGGTATTATGGCCCCGTCGGGGAAAGGACGACCCCGGCTGTATTTGGAACTGCGCCGCAAAGGCCGGCCTTTTGATCCCCGACCATGGCTGGCGGCGACACCAACCGACAAGGCAAGCGGATGAAACGATTTTTGGTTTTGGTGGCGGTGATCGCCGCCCTGGGAATGACCGGCTTGACCGCGCATGCGGCTCCGGAAGCGAAGGAAAACGACAAGAACCGCGAAACCTTCCGCCAATTGGAATTGTTCGGCACCGTATTCGACCGCGTCAGGTCGGATTACGTGGATGAGGTCAATGTCGAGCAACTGATCGAAAACGCGGTCAACGGGATGCTGATGGCGCTGGATCCGCATTCCAGCTACCTCAACGAGAAAACCTTCCGCGACATGCAGGTTCAAACCCGCGGCGAGTTCGGCGGCCTGGGAATCGAGGTCACCATGGAGGACGGCCTGGTCAAGGTGATGTCGCCCATCGACGACACGCCGGCGTCCAAGGCCGGCATTCAGTCGGGGGACCTCATCACCCACATCGATGATCAGCAGGTCCGCGGCCTGACCTTGCAGCAGGCGGTGGAGAAGATGCGCGGCCTGGTGGGAACCAAGATCAAGCTGACCATACGCCGCTCGAGCAAGCAGCCCTTTAACGTGACCATCACCCGGGCGAAGATCAAGATCACGCCGGTCAAGGCCCGGGTCGAGGAGGAGGACATCGGCTACATCCGCATCACCTCCTTCAACGAACAGACCACCCGGGGCCTGCGCCGCGCCTATGCGCGCATCTCCAAGGAGGCCAAAGGCGGCCTCAAGGGCCTGGTCCTGGATCTGCGCAACAATCCCGGCGGCTTGCTGAAGGAAGCCATCAGCGTATCCGATGCCTTCCTCGACCGTGGCGAGATCGTCTCCACCCGCGGCCGCAAGAAGGGCCGCAGTCAGCGTTGGAACGCCCAGAAGGGAGATCTCTCCAAAGGCACCGCCATCGTCGTGCTGGTCAATGGCGGGTCGGCCTCCGCCTCGGAAATCGTTGCCGGTGCCCTGCAGGACCATCGGCGTGCGATCATCCTGGGAACCCGCTCCTTCGGCAAGGGGTCGGTCCAGACCATCATCCCCTTGCCCGGCCATGGCGCCATCCGCCTGACCACCCAGCTCTACTACACGCCGTCGGGACGCTCGATCCAGGCCAAGGGAATCGAGCCCGATATCCCGGTCAAGCAGTTGCGCCTGGAGGAGGTTTCGGAGAACGGACAGCGGCGCGAGGAGAACCTGAGAGGCGCGCTCAGCGGCGACGAGGAAAAGGGTAAGGAGGGTGCCGCCGAGGCTACCGACCCCGAGAAACCGGCCGCCAAGATCCGCGATTATCAGCTCGACAGAGCGATCAGCGTCTTGCGGGGAATCGCGTTCTACAGGCAAGCCGCCGATTAGTCCCAACGCGGGAACGGATGCGTCAACCAAGATCCAGTCAATCCGGCAGGGATCGTCCGCCCGGCGAACGAAAGGGGCTCAGTCCCCTGGCCGCCACAACCCTGGCCCTGGTGGTCTTGGTCTGCGGCGTGGTGACCTGGCTGCAGTTGAGCGGCCCGCCGCCGATGCCCGGTTCGGGTCCGGCCGTGGTGGTGCAGCTGTCCCCGCCCCCCAAGGCCCCCGCCCCGCCCGCGCCGCCCGCGGTCGAGACTCCCACGCAGCCGCCGGGCGCGACCGGCCCCGAAACCCCGCCCGCCGGCCCGGCGCAGGCCGAGCAACCGACGCCGCCCGCCGCGGCAAAGCCCCCGACGCCGGAGGCCCCGAAGGCGCCCGAGCCGACGCCCAAGGCGGTCGTCCCGCCGCCCCCCGCGCCGCCATCGGAGACCGCGGCATTGCCGAGCACCGTGGGCGGCGGTCTGCGCCCGGCACCGGATCCCGCGCTGGTGGAACCGACCCGGCTCGGGCCGCTGCCGCGGATCGCGCCCGATGGACGCAAAGCGTGGCAAACCTACGCCCGACCCTTCGACAGCGCCGACCGAAGGCCGCGAATTGCCATCATCGTCAGCGGCCTGGGGCTTTCCGGAGCCGCCACCGAAGCGGCCATCCAGCGCCTTCCCGGCGCCGTGACGCTCGCCTTCGCGCCCTACGCCAAAGGCCTCGAACACTGGATCGCGCTGGCCCGTGCCGCCGGCCATGAGGTGTTGCTGGATCTGCCCATGGAACCGGTCAACTTTCCCGCCAACGACCCCGGCCCCCACACCCTGCTGACCAGCCTGACCGACGAACAGAACAAGACGCGCCTGCATTGGCTTCTGGGGCGGGTGACCGGCTATGTCGGCGTCGTCAATCAGATGGGGTCGCGATTCACGACCTCGCCGACCCATGTCCGCCCGGTCCTGAAGGAATTGCAGGAGCGCGGCCTGTTGTTCGTCGATTCGCGCTCCTCCCTGCGCTCCATCGCGGCCCGCCTGGCCAGCGAGGTCGGCCTGCCGCGGGCCATCAACAACCGCTTCATCGATGCCGAGGCGTCCCGCGACGCCATCGATGCGCGCCTCGCCGATATCGAGCGGATCGCCAAGGCGTCGGGCTACGCCGTGGGCATCGGGTCGCCCTTCCCCGTCACCATCGACCGGCTTCAGGTCTGGACCAAGACCCTCGCCGCCAAGGGCCTGGCCCTGGCGCCGGTCTCCGCACTGGTCGATTCCCAGGGGAACTGACCGTTCCGATGAGCGACATATCCGAGCTTCCCTACCGGCCCGGCGTCGGCATCATGCTGTTCAACCGTAACGGCCAGGTGCTGGTCGCCAGGCGTCTCGACATGGTGTCCGAGGCCTGGCAGATGCCCCAGGGCGGCATCGACAAGGGTGAATCCCCGCTCGAGGCCGCCTTCCGCGAATTGGAGGAGGAGATTGGCACGGCCAAGGCGGAACTGCTCGCCGAAGCCGAGGAGTGGCTCAATTACGACCTCCCCGAGGAGCTGGTGTCGATGCTCTGGGGCGGCCGATTTCGCGGCCAGACCCAGAAATGGTTCGCCATGCGCTTCACCGGCTGCGACGTCGACATCAATATCGAGACGGAAAAGCCCGAATTCTCGGAATGGAAATGGGCGGAGCTTGCGGCGCTGCCCGACCTGATCGTGCCCTTCAAGCGCGGGCTCTATGCCGAACTGGTGGCGCGCTTCGGCCACCTCGCCGAGCGGCTCGCGGAAGACTAGCAACCGGAGGCCTAAGGGCGCCGGCCCCGCGGGTATGGGTCAGGACGCCGCCAGCCGGAGGAAACGCCGCCGGCGCCGCTGTACGCCGCGCCAGGCGAAGGCGGAGAGCACCCTGGAGAGCCAGCCGTCCTCCTTGAGGCCGGCGGCGGCCATGGCCATGGCCACGCCGCGGCGCACGATATCGGGCCGATAGACCGCGGACGCCCTGCCCAGATAGGCGGCGGCGTTAGGCTCGCGCCGGTAGGGCTCGCCGGTGTTGTTGGCGGCGTAATAGGCATAGGACAACTCGTCGTCCTCGGCCTCCAAGGTGCGCTGCAAGACCACCTTCACCCGGGACCAGCGGCTCGCGTGTTCGTCGCGCTGGTAGCGCCGGAGATGGCTGTGAAACAGTTTGTAATGGCGGAATTCGTCGCCGGCGATGCGGTCGCAGATCGCCTTCAGCACCGGTTCGTCGACGGCATCGCGCAGGGCCGAGTAATAGGAACTGGTGCCGACCTCGACGATGCACCTTGCAACCAGCTCCCCGGCGCGGCTGCCGCGCACCGATGACGTGCTTTCGATCGGGATCCTGAAGCCCTTTTTGAAGGTTTCGAACCGCTGCGCGAAATCGAACTCGGGATCGGCCATCTCCGCCCAGCGCCCAAGCACGTCGCCGTGCTGAACCTCCTCCTCGGCCCAGCGCCGGGCCGCTTTGCGGAACACCTCGTCATCGGGGAAAACGTTGCCGAGATAGGCCGCATAATCGGCGGCGTTCTTTTCCACCATGGCGGCGGCCTTGACCAGCTTGAGGACGTCGGCATCCACGCGCGCGGGGTCGAACTGATCCCAAGGAATGTCGTCCGGTGTCCAATGCGCCATGGTGCAAGCCCCCTCGCCGCACGCCCCCCACCGGGCCGCGGCTTCCGCTATCATATGGGAATTACGATGGAAAATTCCAGACGGTTGATTTTACCAAAGCCGGGAAAAGCCTTCGCACGGGGCGAAGATCGACGCCCGGACGGGCACGGGGAAGCGGCGGGCTTTAGCTGGCAGCGGATCCGGCCGCGGCCACCAGGGCCTCGGCGACGCGGAGCTCGCGGGCGCTCTGCAGGCGCGCGCGCCGATCTTCGGCCTCCGCCTCCTGGACCGCCGACCTGGCCGCGGCCAGGCGCGCTTCGGCGTCGCCCGCGTCGATATCCTCGACCGGCACCGCCTCGTCGGCGAGCACCGTACAGCGCTCCTGGGTCACCTCGGCGAAGCCGCCCGAGACGAAGATGCGCCGCTTGACGGTGCCCTCGCCATGGACATCGATCACGCCGGGGCGCACCTGGGAGATCAGGGGCGCGTGCCCCGGCAGCGCGCCGAAATCGCCCTCCTCCCCCGGAACCACGACCATCTCGACGGCTTCCGAGACCAGCAACCTGGTGGGCGAAACCAGCTCGAATTCGAGGGTATCGGCCATGGCGATCTTCTCCCTGCGGTCCTAAGCGGCCTCGGCGGCCATCTTCTTGGCCTTCTCGACCGCTTCCTCGATGGTGCCGACCATGTAGAACGCGGCTTCCGGCAGGTCGTCATAGGTCCCTTCGACGATCCCCTTGAAGCCGGAGATGGTGTCGGAAAGACCCACCAGCACCCCGGGGGTTCCGGTGAAGACCTCGGCCACATGGAAGGGCTGGGACAGGAAACGCTGGATCTTCCGGGCCCGGGCGACGGTCAGCTTGTCCTCCTCGGAAAGCTCGTCCATGCCCAGGATGGCGATGATGTCCTGCAGGGACTTATAGGTCTGCAACACCCGCTGGACGTCGCGGGCGGTCTGGTAATGCTCGGCGCCGATGACCCGGGGGTCGAGCATGCGCGAGGTCGAATCCAGCGGATCGACCGCCGGATAGATGCCGAGCTCGGCGATCTGGCGGCTCAACACCGTGGTCGCGTCGAGATGGGAGAACGAGGTCGCCGGGGCGGGGTCGGTCAAATCGTCGGCCGGCACGTAGATCGCCTGCACCGAGGTGATCGAGCCCTTGCGGGTCGAGGTGATCCGCTCCTGAAGGTTGCCCATGTCGGTGGCCAGCGTCGGCTGGTATCCCACCGCCGAGGGAATGCGGCCGAGCAACGCCGAGACCTCGGAGCCCGCCTGGGTAAAGCGGAAGATGTTGTCGATGAAGAGCAGCACGTCCTGGCCTTCCTCGTCGCGGAAGTACTCGGCCAGGGTCAGGCCGGTGAGACCGACCCGGGCGCGGGCGCCGGGGGGCTCGTTCATCTGGCCGTAGACCAGGGCCGCCTTGGAGTCGCCATCCAGATTGATGACCCCGGATTCCATCATCTCGTGGTAGAGGTCGTTGCCTTCGCGGGTGCGCTCGCCGACCCCGGCGAACACCGAATACCCGCCATGGGCCTTGGCGACGTTGTTGATCAGCTCCATGATCAGCACCGTCTTGCCGACCCCGGCGCCGCCGAACAGGCCGATCTTGCCGCCCTTGGCGTAAGGCGCGAGAAGGTCGATGACCTTGATGCCGGTGATGAGGATGTCGGATTCGGTCGACTGGTCCTCGAATTCCGGGGCGGGGCGGTGAATGGGCAGGGTCTTGTCGCTCTCCACCGGGCCGCGCTCGTCGACCGGCTCGCCGACCACGTTGATGATGCGCCCCAGGGTCTCGGGGCCGACGGGGACGGCGATGGGCCCGCCGGTGTCGACCACCTCCTGGCCGCGCACCAGGCCTTCGGTGGAGTCCATGGCAATGGTACGGACCGTGGATTCGCCGAGATGCTGCGCCACCTCGAGCACCAGGCGCTTGCCCTGGTTCTCGCATTCGACGGCGTTCAGGATCGGCGGCAGATCGCCCTCGAACTGCACGTCGACGACGGCGCCGATGATCTGGGAAATCCGTCCAACGATATTCTTTGCCATTGTGCTCTCCTGATGGCGTGGGAACCGGCGGCGCTAGATGGCCTCGGCCCCCGACACGATCTCGATCATTTCGGTTGTGATTGCGGCCTGGCGGGTGCGGTTGTAGTTCAGCTCCAGGCGGTCGATCATTTCGCCGGCGTTGCGGGTGGCGTTGTCCATGGCGGCCATCCGCGCGCCTTGCTCGCCGGCGTAGCTTTCCAGCATCGAGCGGTACATCTGGATGCCGAGGTTGCGTGGCAACAGATCGGCGAGGATGGTTTCCTCGTCGGGCTCGAATTCGTATATCGCTGCCAGCGCGGGGTCTTGCGCCCGCCCCTCCTCCTCGTCCGGCGCCTCGATGCCCGGAACCGGGAACGGGATCAGCTGCTGGACCGTGAATTCCTGGGAGATGGCGGACTTGAAGCGGTTGTAGACGAGGCTGCAGACGTCGAATTCGCCGTCATCGAACATGTTGGCGATGCGCTCGCCGAGCCCGCCGGCGTCCTCGAAGCTGACCTCGCGCCGAGTCAGGCCTTCGACCGTATCGACGATCATCTCTTCGAATTCGCGCCGCAAACCGTCTCTTCCCTTGCGGCCGACGCAGAGGATCTTGACCGTCTTGCCGTCGCCCAAAAGCAGGTTGATCCGTGCCCGGGCGCCGCGCACGACCTGGCCGTTGAAGCCGCCGCAGAGCCCCCGGTCGGAGGTGACGACGACGAGGAGATGGGTCTGGTCCTGATCGCTTCCGCGCAAGAGCTTGGGCGCCCCGGCGGCATCACCTAAGGAGGCGGCCAGCGACCCCAGCATCCGTTCCATGCGCTCGGCATAGGGCCGCGCGGCTTCCGCCTGGTCCTGGGCACGCTTGAGCTTCGACGCCGCCACCATCTTCATGGCGGCGGTGATCTTCTGCGTGGATTTCACGCTGGTGATGCGAACGCGAAGGTCCTTGAGGTTTGCCATCGGTGATCAGCCGTCCCGGGCGACAACGCCCCTAGGCGAAAGCCCTTTTGTAGGCGTCGAAGGCGGCGGTCAGCTTTTCGTCCACTTCCGGGGTGATCTCTCCGGTATCGCGGATGGCGGCGAGAAGGTCGCCGTGCTTCTCCTTGATCTCGGCCAAGGCGCCCTGCTCGAAGCGATTGACGTCGGCAATGTCGATGCCGTCGAGATAGCCGCGAACGCCGATGAAGATGGCGGCCACCTGCTCCTCGACGGGCAAGGGCGCGTATTGGGGCTGTTTCAACAGCTCGGTCAGGCGCGCGCCGCGGGCGAGCAGCCGCTGGGTCGAAGGATCGAGGTCCGATGCGAACTGGGCGAAGGACTCCATTTCGCGGTACTGGGCAAGCTCCAGCTTGATGGTGCCGGCGACCTGCTTCATCGCCTTCACCTGGGCGGCGGAGCCGACGCGGCTCACCGAAAGGCCGACATTCACCGCCGGCCGGATGCCCTTATAGAACAGCTCGGTCTCGAGGAAGATCTGGCCATCGGTGATGGAGATGACGTTGGTCGGGATATAGGCCGAGACGTCGCCGGCCTGGGTTTCGATCACCGGCAGCGCCGTCAGCGAACCGGCCCCGTTGTCGGCATTCATCTTGGCGGCGCGCTCGAGCAGACGGGAATGGAGGTAGAAGACGTCGCCGGGGAACGCCTCGCGCCCCGGCGGGCGGCGCAGCAGCAGCGACATCTGCCGGTAGGCGACGGCGTGTTTGGACAGATCGTCGTAAACGATCACCGCATGCATGCCGTTGTCGCGGAAGTATTCGCCCATGGTGCAGGCGGCGTACGGGGCCAGGAATTGCAGCGGCGCCGGTTCCGAAGCGGTGGCGGCGACGACGATGGAGTACTCCATGGCGCCTTGCTCTTCCAGGGTCTTGACGATCTGCGCCACGGTCGACCGCTTCTGGCCGATCGCCACATAGATGCAGTAGAGCTTCTTCGATTCGTCGTCGCCCTCGTTCAGCTCGCGCTGGTTGATGAAGGTGTCCAGGGCGATCGCCGTCTTGCCGGTCTGACGGTCGCCGATGATCAGCTCCCGCTGCCCGCGGCCGATGGGGATCAGGCTGTCGATGGCCTTGAGCCCGGTCTGCATCGGTTCGTGGACCGACTGGCGCGGGATGATGCCGGGCGCCTTGACCTCGACCCGGCCGCGCTCGGTGGCGTCGATCGGCCCCTTGCCGTCGATGGGATTGCCCAGGGCGTCGACCACCCGGCCCAACAGACCCTTGCCCACGGGCACATCGACGATCGCCCCGGTGCGCTTGACCGTATCGCCTTCCTTGATGGTGCGGTCGTCGCCGAAGATGACGACGCCGACATTGTCGGCTTCGAGGTTGAGCGCCATGGCCTTGATGCCGCCGGCGAATTCCACCATCTCGCCGGCCTGGACCTGGTCGAGGCCGTGAATGCGGGCGATGCCGTCGCCGACCGACAGCACCTGGCCAACCTCCGCGACCTCTGCCTCGGTGCCGAAATTGGCGATCTGTTCCTTGAGAATTGCGGAGATTTCCGCCGGTCGGATGTCCATCAACCGATCCCCTTCATGGAAAGCCTGAGTTTCTGAAGTTTGGTCGCGAGCGACGAATCGATCATCTTCGAGCCCACGCGCACGACCATGCCGCCGATCAGCGCCGGATCGACCCGCGATTCAAGGGCGACCTTGCTGCCGAGGGATTCGGTCAGCGCCGACTTGACGGCCTCGAGGTGGGCCGCCTTCATCGGCTGCGCGGCGACCACTTCCGCCGTCACCTCGCCGCGGCGCGACGCCAATTCCGCAAGGTAGGCGGCAACCGCCGGGCGCAAGGCGCCGAGCCGCCTGTTGCGGGCGAGAAGGCCGACGAATTTCACCGTCAGCTCGTTGAACCCGGCCTTCTCGGCAAGCGCCGTGACCGCCGCCACCTGCGCCTCGCGGGTGAGGACCGGAGACGACACCAGCCGGGCGAAATCATCGCTGTCGTCGAGCATCGAACGCAGCGCCCGAAGGTCGTCGGCGACCGCGTCAAGCACCTTGGCGGAGTCGGCCAATTCGTAAAGGGCGCTCGCGTAACGCCCGGCGACGCCGCCCGCGTCAGTGGACTGGGATGGCACTCGGATAAGCTCCTGATACCCTGAATGAGGCCCGGATTTCCGGGCCTCGACCGATACGCGGGAACCCGTTCCCGCGGCCCCTCCCGAGGCGCGCTTTTCGTACCACACGTGGGACCCCGTTGCAACCGGTGAAGGGGCGCCGGCGCCTCCCTGAAGGTCCCTTTAAATCCAATAAGTTACCGAAGCCGTCACAGGAAGCTTACGGGGTCGACATCGACCTGGATGCGGACCCCCTTTCCGGGCCGGACCCGCGCGAGCCAGTCGCGCAGCACCGGCTGCAGGCTGCGGTTGCGGTCGGCCTTGACCAGGAACCGGCGGCGGTGGCGGCCCCGCAGCAGGCGCATGGCCGCCGGCGCCGGGCCGAGAACCTCGAGGCCGTCGCCGCCCGGACGCACGCGGGCGAGGGCCGCGGCGGTGGCGTCGACTTCCGTTTCCCGGGGGCCGGAGACGATGAGCGCCGCCAAGCGGCCGAACGGGGGCATGCCCGCGGCTTCCCGCGCGGCCTTTTCCGCACCGAGGAAGGCATCGCGGTCACCCGACGCCAAGGCCGCCATGACCGGGTGCTCAGGCATGTAGGTCTGGACCAAGACGCGCCCGGGCTTTTCCGCCCGCCCCGCCCGCCCCGCGACCTGGGTCAGCAGCTGATGGGTGCGCTCCGAAGCCCTCAGGTCGCCGCCGCTGAGGCCGAGGTCCGCATCCACCACGCCGACCAGGGTGAGGTCGGGGAAATGATGGCCCTTGGCGATGATCTGGGTGCCGATCAGCACGTCCACCTCGCCCGCGGCGACCGCCGCAACGATGTCCATGAAGGATCGTGGTCCGGAGAGGGTATCGCTGGCCATGATCATCCGCCGCGCATCGGGGAACAGGGCGCAGACCTCCTCGGCGATGCGCTCGACCCCCGGTCCGCAGGCGGCGAAGCTGCCCTCGGCCTCGCAGTTGCTGCAGGCCTCGGGCGGCGCCATGGCGAAACCGCAATGGTGACAGACCAGGCGCGCGCTGGCGCGGTGCTGCACCAGCCAGGCCGAACAATTGGCGCATTCGAGGCGGTGCCCGCAGGACCGGCACAGGGTCAGCGGGGCATAGCCCCGGCGGTTGAGGAACAGCAGCGCCTGTTCATGGTTGGCGAGGGTTTTCCCCAGCGCCTCGACCAGCGGCGGGGCAAGCCAATGGCCGGCCGGCGGCGGAAACCGGCGCAGGTCGACCAGCGTGACCTCGGGCAGGGCGGCGCCGCCGATGCGCTCGGGCAGGTGGAGCGCGGCGTAGCGTCCGCGCTCGACATTGACCACGGTTTCCAGCGACGGCGTGGCCGAGACCAGGATCACCGGCAGATCGGCCAGATGGCCGCGCACCACGGCCATGTCCCGGGCGCTGTAGTGGACGCCGTCCTCTTGCTTGTAGGAGCCGTCATGTTCCTCGTCGACGACGATCAGGCCGAGATCGGGAAACGGCAGGAACAGGGCCGAGCGCGCGCCCACCACGACCGAAGCCTGGCCCTCGGCAACGGCACGCCAGGTCCGCCGCCGCCGGCCCTGGCTCAGATCCGAATGCCAAAGCGCGGGCTCGGCGCCGAAACGCCGCGTGAAGCGCTCCAGCCATTGCGCCGAAAGGGCGATTTCGGGCAGCAGCACCAGGGCCTGCCGGCGGTCGCGCAGGGCTTCGGCGATGGCCTCGAAATAGACCTCGGTCTTGCCCGATCCGGTGACCCCGTCGAGCAGCGTCACCGCGAAACCGCCCCGCGCCACCGAGTTGCGCAGCCTGACCGCCGCTTGGGTTTGCACCGGCGTCAGGGCGGGGCCGGGCCGGTCGGGATCGGGTGCGGCGAACGGCGACGGCAGTGCCGCCGGTTGGGGCTTGAGCGCGCCGGCGGCAACCAGGCCGTTGATCACGCCCATGCCGACGCCGGTCTCGGTGCGGATGTCGGCGGCCATCCGCGGCGGCCCCGTAGCCAACAGATCGATCACCTTGCGGCGCTGGGGGGTAAGGCGAAACTTCTCCCCCGGGCGCCAATCGGCAACGCCCGAATAGGCGGTCGTCCGGGTCTCGGGAACAAGCGCCTTGGGCATGCTCATGGCCATCTTGAGGACCATGCCCGGCGGCGAGACGGTGTACGCCGCGACCCAGTCGATGAAGCGCCGCATGGTGTCCGTCAGCGGCGGCGCGTCGAGAACCGCCAGAACATCCTTGAGCCGGGTGTCGTCAAAATCGCCGTCCACCTCCTGTTCGGGCGGGTCCCAGACCACGCCGATGCGCTCCCGCGCGCCCAGGGGGACCCGGACGAAGGCGCCGGGACACAATGGAGCCTCGGGCGCCGCCCGGTAATCGAGCGGCCCCGGCAGGGCCAGGGGCAGCAAAACGCGGACGCGGTCTCCGCCCGCTGCCGCCTGCGCGGGAAAAAGGCCGGGATCGGAACTGGCGTGGCTACGGGGCATGGGCTACACTTTAGCGATGGAGCGGCGGCGGAGCCAAGGGAACCCGCCTCAAGCCCCAACGACCGACAACCCTTGGAACGAAACGACCATGAAATTCTTCATCGATACCGCCGACCTCGACGAAATCCGGGATCTCGCCGCCACCGGCCTGATCGACGGCGCCACCACCAACCCCTCCCTGGTCGCCAAGGCCGGCGGCAAGTTCGAGGACATCATCGCCGAGATCTGCGACATCCTTCCCGGGCCGGTATCGGCCGAGGTCACGGCGCTGGACACCGAAACCATGTTGGCCGAAGGCCGCAAGCTCGCCAAGATCGCTGACAACGTCACCATCAAGGTGCCCCTGACCCCGGATGGGCTGAAGGCCTGCAAGATCCTCACCGACGAAGGCACCCCCGTCAACGTGACCCTGTGTTTCTCGGCCGGGCAGGCGATCCTCGCGGCCAAGGCCGGCGCCACCTTCGTGTCGCCCTTCATCGGCCGGCTCGACGATATCGGGCTCAGGGGCATGGACCTGATCGAGGACATCTGCGCCATCTTCCGCGCCCAGCCCGCCCTCAAGACCGAGGTCCTGGTGGCATCGATCCGCTCGGTCGGGCACGTCATCGAGGCGGCCAAGGCGGGCGCCCCGGTCGCCACCCTCCCGCCCGGCGTGTTGCGCGCGCTTTACAACCATCCGCTCACCGACAAGGGTCTCGCCGCCTTCCTGGCCGACTGGGAAAAGACCGGGCAGACCATTCTGGCGGACAAGACCGCACCCAAATCGGCCGCGGCTGAATGACCGAGGTCGGCAAAAAACGGCCGGCACCGGCGCCGGGAAAACCCGCCTCCCGCCCCCCCACGGCGGCGGAGATCGGGGCCTTTCTCTCGGCCAATCCCGACTATCTCCGGGACCACCCGCAAGTCCTTCGCACGCTGGCACCCGAGCACCGCGATCTCGGCGCCGGGGTCGTCGACATGCAGGGCGTCTTGATCCAGCGCCTGCGCGACGACAACGACCGCCTGCAGCGCCAGCACGACGACCTGCTCGCCGGCGGCCGCGCCAATTTGACGGCGCAAAGCCGCATCCACGGCGCCGTCCTCAGCCTGCTCGAGGCGCGGTCGTTCCGCGAGCTGATGGAAGTCGCCACCACCGACCTCGCCATCAAGCTCGATGCCGACGTCATCATCCTCGGCGTCGAGAACGAAAACGGGATTGCCGAAAAATCGGTCTCCGGCATCCGGTTGCTGGACCCCGGCACCGTCGACCGGCTGATGGGCCCGGGCCGCGACGTCGTGCTCAATGCCGATATCGAGGGAGACCGGACGCTTTACGGCTCGGCCACCGGCCTGGTGGCGTCGGAAGCCTTGCTCAGGCTCCATGCCAGTCCCGAGGCGCCGACCGGCATCCTCGCCTTGGGCGCTCGCCAGCCGCGCCGGTTCGACCCCGACCAGGGCTCCGAGCTGCTCGGGTTCCTCGCTCAGGTGCTGGAGCTCTGCATCCGCACATGGCTGGGCCTGCCCCGATCATAGCGCTGCCGGGGCGCCTGCCCCTGGATGCGGCGCTCACTGCCGCGATCGAAGACTGGGGCGCCTGGCTCGCCCGCGAACGCAGGCTGTCGCCGCACACGGTCGCGGCCTACGCGAGGGACCTCTCGGATTTCCTCGAATTCACCACCATGCATGTGGGCGGACCCTTGGCCCTGGCGACGCTTGGCGACCTCCGCACCGCCGATTTCCGGGCCTGGCTGTCGGCGCGGGCGGCGCGCGGATTGGCGCGAAGCTCGACGGCGCGGGCGCTGTCGACGTTGCGCGGCTTCTTTCGCTGGCTGGAACGGCGCGATCTCGTCGCCAACACCGCCCTCGCCACCCTGCGCACGCCCAAGGTGCCGAGCGCGGTGCCCAAGGCGCTCAGCGAAAACGAGGCCCGCAGCGTGATCGACGCCGCCGCGACCCACGCCAAGGAGCCCTGGGTGGCGAAGCGCGACGCCGCCGTCCTCACCCTGCTCTACGGCGCCGGGTTGCGCATCGGCGAGGCCCTCGCCCTCGACCGCCGCGACGCGCCCGCCGGTCCGTCGCTGCGGATCACCGGCAAGGGCGGCAAGGAACGCGTGGTTCCTCTGCTGCCGGTGGTGGTGGACGCCATCGCCGATTACCTCGATGCCTGCCCCCATGCGGTCGGCGCCGACGGTCCCTTGTTTCTCGGCATCCGCGGCAAACGGCTGCAGGCAAGCCAGGTGCAGGCCACCCTGCGGGCGCTGCGCCGGGCCCTGGGCCTGGCCGAGACCGCGACCCCGCACGCGCTCCGGCACTCCTTCGCCACCCATCTGCTGGCCGGCGGCGGCGACCTGCGCGCGATCCAGGAACTGCTGGGCCACGCCTCGCTGGCCACGACCCAGCGCTATACCGCGGTCGACACCCAGCGCCTCGCCGAGGTCTACCGCGCCGCCCATCCCCGGGCGCGGGGCGGCTAGCCCTTTTCCTTGTTCTTCTTGCGGTTGCGGAAGTTGTTGATGAATTCGCCGCGGGCGATCCGTGCGGCGCGCTCCTCGGCGGCTTCGAAGGCGGCGGCGTATTTGGGATAGCGCTTTTTCATGCGTATCTTGAGCAGACGGAACCGCGGCTGCGCCTTGGCCAGCAGGATCAGGCCGACCAGCAGGAACAGGAACCCCTGGAGGATCGGCAGGAACAGGCCGAGGACACCGAGGACCAGAAAGATCCAGCCCGCGACCAAGAACAGCTTGCGCTTGACGGCAAGTGTCATGGGGGCGGCCCCGCCGGTCAGATGTGGATGGCGCGGCCGGCGACGGCCAATGCCGCTTCCTTGACCGCCTCGTTCAGGGTGGGATGGGCATGGCAGGTGCGCGCGATATCCTCGGCGCTGGCGCCGAATTCCATGGCCAGGGCCAGCTCCGCGATCAGGGTCCCGGCATCGGGACCGACGATGTGCACGCCCAGCACGCGGTCGGTGGCGGCGTCGGCGAGGATCTTGACGAAGCCGTCGGTCTCGGCGTTGGCGCGCCCGCGCGAATTGGCCGAGAACGGGAACTTGCCGACGGCATAGTCGACGCCGGCGTCCTTCAGCTGCTCTTCGGTCTTGCCGACGGCGGCCGCCTCGGGCCAGGTATAGACGACCCCGGGGATGGCGTCGTAATTGATGTGCACCGATTGGCCGGCCATGCCCTCGACCGCCGCGATGCCCTCGTCTTCCGCCTTATGGGCCAGCATCGGCCCGGCGATGACATCGCCGATGGCGTAGATTCCGGAAACATTGGTCTGGAAGCGGTCATCGATCTTGATGCGGCCGCGATCATCGGTCTCGACGCCGGCCTGCTCGAGGCCCAGGCCATGGGTATAGGGCACCCGGCCGATGGCGACCAGAACGGCGTCGCATTTGATCTCTTCCTGCTCGCCGCCACCGTTTTCGCCCGTAGCCGCCGGCGCCACCGTCAGGGTCACCCCGCGGTTCGACGTCTTCGCCGCCAGCACCTTGGTGCCGAGGCGGAACTCCATGCCCTGCTTGGTGAGCAGGCGCTGCATCTGTTTGGCCGCCTCGCCGTCCATGGTGGTGAGGATGGCATCGAGGAACTCGACCACGGTGACCTTGGCCCCGAGCCGCCGCCACACCGATCCCATTTCGAGGCCGATATAGCCGCCGCCGACCACCACCAGGTGCTTGGGCACCTTGGCGAGGCTGAGCGCCCCGGTGGAGGAGACGATGCGGTTCTCGTCGATCTCGACGCCGGGCAGCTTGGCGACATCGGAGCCGGTCGCGATAAGGATGTTCTTGGCGCCGTAGGTCGTGGCCTTGCCCTTCGCCGGCGTGACCTTGACGGTGCCGGCGCCGGCGATCGATGCCTTGCCCTTGAGCCAGGTGACATCGTTCTTCTTGAACAGGAACTCGATCCCCTTGGTCAGGTCGCCCACCACCTTGTCCTTGTGCCCGAGCATGCCGTCGAGGTCGAAGCCGACGCCGGTCGCGGTGATGCCGTGGGTGGCGAATCCGTCCTTCGCGGCCTCGTAGAGCTCGGACGAATGCAGCAATGCCTTGGAGGGGATGCAGCCGACATTGAGGCAGGTGCCGCCCAAGGTCTCGCGGGAATCCACGCAGGCCGTCTTCATGCCCAGTTGCGCCGCACGGATGGCGGCGACGTAGCCGCCGGGCCCGGCGCCGATGACGATCAGATCAAAAGCGGTCTCCGGCTCGGCCATGTCAGACGTCCAAAAGGATACGTTCGGGCGCTTCGATGCATTCCTTGATCCGCACCAGGAAGGTCACGGCCTCGCGGCCGTCGACGATGCGGTGATCATAGGAGAGGGCCAGGTTCATCATCGGCCGCACCGCCACCTCGTCGTCGACGCAGATCGGGCGCTTGACGATGGCGTGCATGCCGAGGATCCCAGATTGCGGCGGGTTGAGGATCGGCGTCGACAGCAGCGAACCATAGATGCCGCCGTTGGTGATCGTGAAGGTGCCGCCGGTCAGCTCGTCGATCGAGAGCTTGCCGCCGCGCGCGCGGGTGGCGAGATCGACGATCTCCGTCTCGATCTCGGCAAACCCCTTGGCATCGGCATCGCGCACCACCGGCACCACCAGCCCCTGTTCCGTGCTCACCGCCACGCCGATGTCGTAATGGTTCTTGTAGACGATGTCCTCGCCGTCGATCTCGGCATTGACCTCCGGGATCTCCTTGAGCGCCACCACCGCGGCCTTGACGAAAAACGACATGAAACCGAGCTTGACCCCGTGCTTGGCGACGAAGGCGTCCTGCATCCGGGACCGGGTCTCCATCACCGCGCTCATGTCGGCCTCGTTGAAGGTGGTCAGCATGGCGGCGGTGTTCTGGGCCTCCTTGAGCCGCTCGGCGATGCGCCGGCGCAGCCGCGTCATCTTCACGCGCTCCTCGCGCGCCGCCTCCGCAGCCGGGGCCGCCGGGGCAGCGGGCGCGGGCGCTTCCTTGCCGCCCTTTTCCAGGAAGGCCAGAACGTCGCCCTTGACCAGCCTGCCGTCCTTCCCGGTTCCCGCGATGTGCGCGGGATCGAGATCGTGTTCCTCGATCAGCTTGCGCACCGCGGGCGACAGCGGCGGGCCGGCCGCCGGCGCGACGGCGGCGGGCGCTTCCGCTTCGGCTGGCGCTTTCGCTTCGGCTGGCGCATTCGCCTTTTCCGGCGCTTCGGCTTTGGCGGGCGCTTCCGCCTTTTCCGCCGCTTCGGCTTTGGCGGGCGCTTCGGCCTTTTCCGCCGCTTCCGCCTTTGCCGGCGCCGCTTCGGGCGCCGGGGCCTTGGCCTCGGCGCCCTCCTCTATGGAGCCGAGCACCGCCCCCACTTCGACGTCGGTCCCCGCATCGGCGGTGATCTCGGCAAGGACGCCGGCCGCCTGGGCATTGACCTCGACGGCAACCTTGTCGGTCTCGAGCTCGACCAGCGGCTCGTCCATTGCCACGGCCTCGCCCGGGGACTTGAACCATTTGGCAACGGTCGCCTCGGTGACGGATTCCCCCAGCGCGGGGACGACGATCTCTACGGTCATCTATTTCACCTTGGTCTTGGCGCGGGTCGATCCGGTTTTGGATGCGGCCTTGCGGGCGCTGGCGGCCTTGCCCTGCTTTTTTGCCGAGCCTGGCTTGGATGCCGGTTCGGCGCTTTTGCCGCGGCCCCGTTTCTTGGCCGGCCCGCGGGCGCCGGCGCGGGCGGCCTGGCGCCCGGCATCGCCCTCAATGGTGAGCGCTTCGTCGACCAGCGCCGCCTGTTCGCGATTGTGGCGGCGGAGCAGTCCGGTGGCGGTGGCCGCCGATTCCGCCCGCCCCGCGTAACCAGGCCGGCTGGCGCTGACATCGAGGCCGCTCAGCAGTTCCTCGATGCGGCGGTCGACATAAGACCAGGCGCCCATGTTCCAGGGCTCCTCCTGGCACCAGACGACGTCGGCGTTGGGATAGCGGGTCAACTCCGCGGCCAGGGCATTGACCGGGAAGGGATAGAGCTGCTCGAGCCGGACGATGGCGATGTCGTCGATGCCGCGCTCCCTCCGCTCTGCCAGAAGATCGTAATAGACCTTGCCCGAGCACAGCACCACGCGGCGCACCTTGGCGTCGGCAACCAGTTTCTCGGCCTCGGGCATGACCCGGTGGAAATGGGTTCCCGGCGCCATTTGCTTCAGGGTCGAGACGCACATCTTGTGCCGCAGCAGGGATTTCGGCGTCATCACCACCAGGGGTTTGCGGAAATTCCGCCGCAGCTGGCGGCGCAGCACATGGAAATAATTGGCCGGGGTGGTGCAGTTGACCACCTGCCAGTTGTCCTCGCCGCAGATCTGCAGGTAGCGCTCGAGGCGGGCCGAAGAGTGTTCCGGCCCCTGGCCCTCGTAGCCGTGGGGCAGCAGCATCACCAGGCCGGACATGCGCAGCCACTTGGCCTCGCCCGAGGAAATGAACTGATCGATGATGACCTGGGCGCCGTTGGCGAAATCGCCGAACTGCGCCTCCCACAGCACCAGGGAATCGGGGTCGGTGATCGAGTAGCCGTACTCGAAACCCAGCACCGAGGCTTCCGACAGCGGGCTGTCGATGACCTCGAACATGGCCTGCTCGGGATCCACATTGGCGAGCGGGATGTAGCGCTCCTCGGTGTCCTGATCGACCAGCACCGCGTGGCGCTGGGAAAAGGTGCCGCGGCCCGAATCCTGGCCCGACAGGCGCACCGGAGAGCCCTCCTTCAGCAGCGTCCCGAAGGCCAGGGCCTCGGCCGTCGCCCAGTCGATGCCCTCGCCGGTTTCGAACATCTTGGCCTTGTTCTGCAACTGACGGGCGATGCGGGGGTGGATTTTCACGTCCTCGGGCACCGTGGTCAGCGCCTTTCCCACCTCCTTCAGGGTCTTGAGGCTGACCGCGGTGTCGCCCCGGCGCTTGTCCCCGGAGGCGACCTCGAACCCGGTCCAGGCGCCCTCGAGCCAATCCGCCTTGTTGGGCTTGAAGGTCTTCGAGGCCTCGAAATCGCCTTCCAGGCGCTCGCGGAAGGCGGCGAGCTCGGCATCCACCTGGTCGCGGGTGAGGGTCCCATCCTCGACCAGGCGCGAGGCGTAGATGTCCACCACCGTCGGATGTTCGGCGATCTTGCGGTACATCAGCGGCTGGGTGAACGACGGCTCGTCGCTTTCGTTATGGCCGAAGCGCCGGTAGCAGAACATGTCGATGACCACGTCCTTGCGGAACTTGATGCGGTACTCGGTGGCGATGCGGGCGACGTGGACGACGGCCTCCGGGTCGTCGCCGTTGACGTGGAAGATCGGGGCCTGCACGGCCTTGGCGAGGTCCGAGGGGTAGGGGGAAGAGCGGCTGTAGCCGGGTGAGGTCGTGAAGCCGATCTGATTGTTGACGATCAGGTGCACGGTGCCGCCCGAGCGGTATCCCTTGAGCTCGGAAAAGGTGAAGGTCTCGGCGACCAGCCCCTGTCCGGCGAAGGCCGCATCGCCATGCATCAGGATGCCCATCACCGTGTTGCGTTCCCCATCGCCCCGCTGGGCCTGCTTGGCGCGCACCTTGCCCACAACCACCGGATCGACGGCCTCCAGGTGGGACGGGTTGGCGTTCAGCGACAGATGCAGATCGTGGCCTTCGAATTCGCGATCGCCGGAGGTGCCGAGGTGATACTTGACGTCGCCGGAGCCCTGGACGTCCTCGGGATGCGCGGAACTGCCCTGGAACTCGGAAAAGATCGCCGTATAGGGCTTGCCCATGATGTTGGCCAGCACGTTGAGGCGCCCCCGGTGGGGCATGCCGAAGATGATCTCCTCCACCCCCTGCCGCGAGGCCGAATGGATGATCTCTTCCAGCGCCGTCACCATGGCCTCGGCGCCGTCGACGCCGAAACGCTTGGTCCCGGGATATTTGACATGGAGGAATTTCTCGAACTCCTCGGCCCGGATCAGGTGGCGCAGGGTGCCGAGCCGCTCCTCGGGGTCGAGCCGGGCCCGGGCGCGCCCGCTTTCCACCTCCTGCTGGATCCAGGCCTTTTCGTCGGGCGACTGAATGTGCATGAACTCGACGCCGATCTTGCCGCAATAGGTGTTGCGCACGACATCGATGATCTCGCGCAGGGTCGCGTGCTCCAGGCCCAACACGTAATCGATGAAGATGTCGCGGTCGTAATCGGCCTCGGTGAAGCCGTAGGACGCGGGGTCGAGTTCCGGGTGGGACCCGTTTTGCTCGAGGCCGAGGGGATCGAGATCGGCTTCCAGATGGCCCCGCACGCGATAGGCGCGGATCAGCATCAGGGCGCGGATCGAATCGAGGACCGCACCGCGGACGACATCCTCGCCGACCGCCGTCGCCGTGTCCGGCGCGGCCTCCTCGATCTCGGCCGGACGCGCCCGGGCGGCGCGCGGCGCCCAACTGGCGCCCTCGATCTCCTTGAGCGCCTCGGTTACGTCATCCTGCAGGCCGGCGAAGAAGGCGGCCCATTCGGGTTCGACCGAATTGGGATCGCGCAGATAGCGGCCGTAGACCTCTTCGATGAAGGCGACATTGCCGCCGAAAAGGAAGGAGTGATCGTCGATATTCGATGCCATAGCAAAACGGTCCAGTACCGGGTCGGATTCAAACCGCGGTAGATCGTAAGGTCCTCGATTTCCTAGCAACTCATGGCTAATAAAACCTTAGCGCTTCATTGCCTTTTCCATGGTGACGCCGAGTGCCGCCGGCGAATTCGCGACCTTGATCCCGGCCGACTTCAGGGCCGCGATCTTGTCATCGGCACCCCCGGATCCACCCGAGATGATCGCCCCGGCATGGCCCATACGGCGCCCCGGCGGCGCCGTCTGCCCGGCGATGAAGCCGACCACCGGCTTCTTGGTCTTGCTCGATTTGATGAAGGCCGCCGCCTCTTCCTCTGCGCTGCCGCCGATTTCGCCGATCATGACGATCCCTTCGGTTTCCTCATCGGCGACGAACATCTCCAGGCAGTCTATGAAATTGGTGCCGTTGACGGGATCGCCCCCGATTCCCACGCATGTCGTCTGGCCCAGGCCCGCCGCCGTCGTCTGGGCCACCGCCTCATAGGTAAGCGTTCCCGATCGGGATACAATACCTATGCAGCCGCGGGAATGGATGTGGCCCGGCATGATGCCGATCTTGCATTCGTCGGGGGTGATCACGCCCGGACAATTGGGCCCGATCAGGCGCGTCGAGGACCCGCGCATGGCGCGCTTGACCTTGACCATATCGAGCACAGGGATGCCTTCGGTGATGCACACCACCACCGGCACCTCCGCGTCCACGGCCTCCAATATGGCATCGGCCGCGAACGGGGGCGGCACGTAGATCACCGAGGCGGTGGCGCCGGTCTCGGCGACGGCCTCGGCCACAGTGTCGAAGACCGGCAGGTCGAGATGGGTGAGCCCGCCCTTGCCCGGCGTCACGCCGCCGACCATCTTGGTGCCGTAGGCGATCGCCTGCTCGGAGTGGAAGGTCCCCTGGGCCCCGGTGAATCCCTGGCAAATGACCTTGGTGTCCTTATCGACGATGATCGACATCACGCGGCCTCTTTCACCAGCTTGACGATCGATTTCGCGGCGTCGTCCAGGTTGTCCGCCGAAGCGATGGCCAGGCCCGATTCGCCGAGTATCTTCTTGCCGAGCTCGACATTGGTGCCCTCGAGCCGCACCACCAGCGGCACGTGGAGGGAGACCTCCCTGGCCGCCGCCACCACCCCCTCGGCGATGACGTCGCAGCGCATGATGCCGCCGAAGATATTGACCAATATGCCCTCGACATTGGGATCCGACAGGATCAGCTTGAACGCCGTCGTCACCCGTTCGCGGGTGGCGCCGCCGCCGACATCGAGGAAATTGGCCGGTTCGCCGCCATAGAGCTTGATGATGTCCATGGTCGCCATGGCGAGGCCGGCGCCGTTGACCATGCAGCCGATATTGCCGTCCAGCTTGATGTAGTTGAGATCGTGCTTGGAGGCCTCGAGCTCGGCCGGGTCCTCCTCGTCCTCGTCGCGGAACTCCAACACGTCGGGATGACGGAACAGCGCGTTGTCGTCGAAATTCATTTTGGCGTCCAGCGCCATCACCGCGCCGGCCCCGGTCACCACCAGCGGATTGATTTCGGCCAGCGAGCAATCGAGCCCCATGAAGGCATCGTAGAGCGCGGTGACGAAGGTCACCCCGCTGCGCACCTGGTCCCCCTCCAGGCCGAGGCCGAAGGCGATGCGCCGGGCGTGGAAGGGCTGCAGTCCGGTGGCCGGATCGATGGCCACCTTGATGATCTTCTCCGGCGTCTTGGCGGCGACCTCCTCGATATCCATCCCGCCCTCGGTCGAGCCCATCACCGTCACGCAGCCGGTGGCGCGATCGACCAGCATGCTGAGGTAGAGCTCGCGGGCGATATCGCAGCCCTCCTCGATATAGATGCGCTTGACCTCCTTGCCCTGGGGCCCGGTCTGGTGGGTCACCAGCTTCATGCCGATCATGTCCTTGGCGGCATCGCGCACGTCCCTGGTCGATTTCACGACCTTGATGCCGCCGCCCTTGCCGCGGCCGCCGGCGTGAATCTGCGCCTTGACCACCCAAACCTCGCCGCCGAGCTTCTTGGCGACGGACTCCGCCTCCCTCGGCGTATAGGCGACGCCGCCATCGGGAATGGCGACGCCGTACTTCTCGAGCAGACGTTTGGCCTGGTATTCGTGAATATTCATGGATCTCTCAGGTAACCGCGCGTTGCGGAGCCGCCGGCGAGGTTCCGCGGGACTCCGGGGGATTCATGGTTAATGTAACACCCGAGACCCCTTAAGCAACCGTTAACCCGGGCGGGCCTCCGACCGCTCACCCGCGCCCTATTTGCCTTTCCGGCCCTTGGCCTTGGCCGCGGCCTGCCGCCGGCGGAGTTTGGCAAGATCGCGGGTCAGCGCCCGGACCGCCGCCACCGACTTGCGGAAGGCCGTTTTTTCCGAGGCCGAGAGCGGAATTTCGACGATGCGCTCGACCCCCTTGGCGCCGATCACCACGGGCACCCCGACGTAAAGCCCCTTCACGCCGTACTGGCCGGTCAGGTAGGCGGCGCAGGGCAGCACGCGCTTCTTGTCCTTGAGGTAGGCTTCGGCCATCTGGATCGCGGCCGAGGCGGGCGCATAGAAGGCCGAGCCGGTCTTCAGCAGGCCGACGATCTCGGCCCCCCCGTCGCGGGTCCGCTGCACGATCTCGTCGATTCGCTTCTTGCTGGTCCACCCCATCTTCACGAGATCCGGCAAGGGGATGCCGCCGACGGTGGAATAGCGCGGCAGCGGCACCATGGAATCGCCGTGTCCGCCGAGGACGAAGGCGCTCACGTCCTCCACCGAGACGTCGAATTCCTCGGCCAGGAAATAGCGGAAGCGCGCCGAATCGAGGACCCCGGCCATGCCGACCACGCGACTGGCCGGAAGCTTGCTCGCTTCGCGCATGACCGAGACCATCACGTCGAGCGGATTGGTGATGACGATGACGAAGGCCTTGGGACAGTACTTGCGGATGGCCTCGCCGACGGTGGCGACGATGCCCGAATTGATGCCCAAGAGGTCGTCGCGGCTCATGCCCGGCTTGCGGGCGATGCCGGCGGTGACGATGACCACGTCGGCGTTGCGGATCGCGGCGTATCCGTTGGCGCCCTTGAGGGCGGCGTCGAAGCCCTCCACCGGCGACGACTGGGCGAGGTCCAGGGCCTTGCCCTGGGGCATGTCCTTGACGACATCGAACATGACGACGTCGCCCAGTTCCTTCAGTCCCGCCAAATGGGCGAGGGTCCCGCCGATGTTGCCGGCACCGATGAGAGCGATCTTGTTGCGAGCCATTGGTCTCCCTTTCCTGGGGGAAGAGGTTGCGACGGTTGGGCGAGTGTGTAGCCCGAATCGCCCCGGCGGGCAAGCGACGGTCGCCGATTTCGGCCGCCCCGCGCGCCGGCGCCCCGATGCCCGCCCGCCCTGGCGATGGACAACCTCCGCGCGGGGGGTAAGAATGGCTCCGGGCGGCAAGCGCCGGACACAAAAAACCATCGCGGGAGGCCAAGATGATCGATCTTTACACCTGGACCACGGACAACGGCTACAAGGCGCGCCACGGGGCCGAGGAGAGCGGGCTGGAGTACACGCTGAAGCCGGTCAATCTGCGCGAGAAGGCGCAGTTCGATCCCGAGTACCTCAAGATCAGCCCCGGCCACAAGATCCCCGCCCTGGTCGACGATGACGGGCCCGGCGGCCAGCGCGTCACGCTGTGCGAATCCGGCGCCATCCTCAAATACCTCGGCACCAAGGCGGCCAACGGCCTCTATCCCGAGGACCCGCTGGCCCAGATCAAGGTCGATCAGTGGCTGTTCTACGGCTCCGCCACCTACACCACCCTGGCCCAGCAATACGGCCTGTTCTGGTACCGCTTGGGCGAGGAGGTGCCCAAGGCCAAGGAGCATTACCTCAATACCCTGCGCGACATGTTCGGCACCCTGGACCGGCATCTGGCGGAGAACGAATACGTCGCCGGCGATTATTCGGTGGCCGATATCTCGATGTACGCCGACACCCATATCCACGGGGTCGGGCATGTCGGGCTCGACGATTTCCCCAACCTCAGGCGCTGGCACGACGCCATCGAGGCGCGCCCGGCGACACAGCGCGGCTGGGAGCCCTTCGGCGCCTGACGCCGGCGCCCGGGACTTTGCGGCGCCGCCTCAGTCGAGGAAGTCGAGGCCGATATCGACGGCCGCCGCCGACTGGGTCATCCGCCCAGAGGAGATGAAATCGACCCCGGTCTCGGCCTTTTCCCGGACGGTGTCGAGGCGGACGCCGCCCGAGCACTCGATGCGGCAGCGCCCGGCGACGATCTCCACCGCCTTGCGCATGGTCTCCGCATCCATATTGTCGAGCAGGATCATGTCGACGCCGCTTTCGGCGGCCTCGGCGACCTGCTCGAGGGTGTCGCATTCGACCTCGATCACGGTCAGCGCCGGGGTCGCCCGCTGCGCCGCCTTGACGGTGGCGGTCAGGCTGCCCAGGGCGGCGATGTGGTTGTCCTTGATCAGCACCCCGTCGTCCAGCCGGATGCGGTGATTGCGCGCCCCGCCCGTGAAGCTCGCGTATTTGGCCACATTGCGCAGGGTCGGGATGGTCTTGCGGGTGTCGATCATGGTCGCCCCGGTGCCCTCGACGGCATCGACGTATTTGCGCACCTCGGTGGCGATGCCCGAGAGGTGCTGGAGGATGTTGAGCGCCGTGCGCTCGGCCGCCAGGATCGCCCGCGCGTTGCCCGAGACGGTGGCGAGGATCGTTCCCTTGGCCGCCTTTTCGCCGTCCCGCACCCGGACCTCGCTTTCCAGGTCCGGGACCGTCAACTCGAAGGTCCGCATGGCGATCCCGATGCCGCAGACGACGATCTCCTCGCGCGCCACCATGGAGGCCCGGAACACCGTGTCCGCGGGGATGGTGACGTTGGTGGTGAGGTCGCCGCGGCCGATATCCTCCTCCAGCGCACGGGCGATGAAGTCGTCGATTTCCTCTGGGTCGAGCTGCATGGGGTCATCCTTCCGTTGGCCGGCGGCCGGCGCCGGGGGTCAGGCGCGGGCGGGCGTCCCTTCCCCGCGGACGTGGTCGAGGGCTTTGTACTCCTTCGTCTGCATTTCGATCAACCGGGACGCCGTGCGCTGGAACTCGAAGGCCTGGTCGCCCTGGGGATAGAGCCCATCGGGCGCGGCGGCGGCCGAGCACACCAGCTTGACCCGGTGTTCGTAAAGGGCGTCGATCAGGGTCACGAAACGGGCGGCGCGGTCGCGGCTTTCGGGCGACATCGCCGGGATGCCGGAAATGATGACGGTGTGGAATTCGCGGGCGATGGCGAGGTAGTCGGCGGCCCCGAGCGGCCGCCCGCAAAGCTCCTGGAAGGTGAAGCGCGCCGTGCCGCGGGCCGCCGCGGGCACCAGGATGTCGCGCCCCTGGGCGTGCAAGGCCACCGCCTCGACCTCGACCCCCTCGCCCTCCTGGTCCTCGGTGAGACGGCGGAGGGCATCGTCCAATGCGCGCTCCGCCGCATCGTCCAGGGGCGCGAAATAGACGTCCATATCGGTGAGCCGGGTGGTCCGGTAGTCGACCTCGCCGGCCAGGTGCAGGATGTCGAGCCTGTCCTTGAGCAACTGGATGAAGGGCAGGAATCGCGCGCGCTGCAGCCCATCCTTGTAGAGATCGTCGGGGGGCCGGTTGGAGGTGGCGACGACGACGACGCCGCTCTCGAACAGCGCTTCGAACAGGCGGCCCAGGATCATGGCATCGGCGACATTGGTGACCTGAAACTCATCGAAGCAGAGAAGCCAGGCGTCCTCGGCGATGTCCCGGGCGAGCTTGGGCAGGGGGTCGGTCTCGCCGTTTTCGCGGTTGTCCCGGCGCCATCGGTGCAGCCGCTCATGGATTTCCAGCATGAAGGCGTGGAAATGGACCCGGCGCTTGCGGTCTCCGGGGACGCTCACGGCATCGAAGAACAGATCCATCAGCATCGACTTGCCGCGCCCGACCCCGCCATAGAGGTAGAGTCCCAGCGGCGGATCCTCGGGCTGGCGGCCGAGGCCCAGCCGCGCCTTCCAGCCGCCCGCCGCCTCGGGGTCGTAATGGGCGAGCGCATGGGCCAGGCTCTCCAGCTTTTCCACTGCCAGTTCCTGGGATCCGTCCCGCGTCAGGTCCCCGGCCGCGATGCGCGCGCGGTAGATGGCGATGGGGTTTTCGGTCATGCCCGCTCGGTATGCTGTGGTTGCCCGGGCCCGTGCCTGCCGCCCTCGATCGGGGCGAGGCGAAGAGTGGTTAGAGCAAACCGGCGGATAATGCCGCGCCGCAGGGGAAGGGTCAATCGGGCCGCGTGGCGTCCGGCGGCCGCGCCTATTGGCTGCCCGGCGCCGGGATCTCGATCGTCGCCCCGCGCCCCATCTCCACGCAGCGCTCGTAGACGCGCTGGGCGATGGCGAGGTCGGAGGCCGCGGTGCCATTGTTGTTGGCGTGATAGGTGATCTCGTCATCGGAGGTGCGGCCGGGATGGGCGCCCGAGATCACCGCGCCCAGCTCGACGATCTTGTCCCAGGTGATGACGCCGGCCTCGATCGGCTCGATCAGCCCCGCCTGGCCGTCCTGGACCACCGATTCCATCCAGTTGGTGACGATGAAGGATGCCCGCTCGCAGGTGCGATCGTCGTTCTCCCGGCGTCCCGCCTGGAGCCAGCCGCCCTCGACCAGGGCGTTGTTGGAGCCGACCACGGTGATCACGTGCTGGCCCTCTTCCAGCCACTCGCCGTCGAACACCGGCACATTGGAGTTGGTGGCGCAGATGACGATGTCGACGTCGCGGCAGACGTCGCGCGCATCGGCCGCCGCAATCAGCTCGCCCGCGACCAGCGGCTGGGCCCGTTCGATGAAGCGGCGGACGTTGTCGGGGTTGCGGGAAAAGACCTTGTAGCGCTTGATCGGCCGTTCGCAATCCGCCGCCAAGACCTTGTGCAGGGCCTGGCCGCCGGTGCCGTAGACGCCCGCGGTCTCGGCATCGGCGCGCGCCAGGTGGCGGATGCCGACGCCGGTGGTGGCCCCGGTCCGCAGCGCCATCACCGAGGAAAACCCGACGCGCTTTTCGGTGATCTCCCCCATGATGATGGCGCGCAGCTCGGCGCTCCGCGAATCCCAGAGCAGGTAGACCGGATGCTCGCGGTAATTGAGGTCCTGGGATTCGGGCACGTGGCTGATGGTCTCGCCCCGGGTCAGCGAGCCGATGACGCCGAGTGCGGCGATGCCGCCGGGAAAATTGGAGACCCTGACATTGGCCGGCGAATGGACGCGCCGCCGGGGCGCGTTGATCAAGGGGAAGTCGACCGCACCGCGATAGCCGTCCTCCACCAGGTCGATGGCCTCGGCCATGCCGATGAGGTCGGTGACCTCTTCGGGCCGAATGACGAGGATCGAATTGCCGGCGCCGTCGCCCATCGGAGCGGGTCCCGCCTACTGGGTGCCCGGCACCGGGATCTCGATCTTCTGGCCGCGCCCCATTTCCATGCAGCGCTCGTAGACGCGCTGGGCGATGGCGAGGTCGGACGCCGCGGTGCCGTTGTTGTTGGCGTGATAGGTGATGTCCTCGTCGGAGGTGCGGCCGGGATGGGTCCCGGTGATGATTTCACCCAGCTCGACGATCTTGTCCCAGGTGATGACGCCGGCCTCGATCGGCTCGATCAGCCCCGCCTGCTGGTCCTGGATCACCGATTCGCGCCAATTGGTGACGATGAAGGATGCGCGCTCGCAGGTCCTGTCATCGTTCTCCCGGCGCCCCGATTCGAGCCAGCCGCCCTTGACCAGCGCATTGTTGGAGCCGACCACGGTGATCACGTGCTGGCCCTCCTCCAGCCAGTCGCCGTCGAACACCGGCACGTTGGAGTTGGTCGCGCAGATGACGATATCGGTGCCGCGGCAGACCTCGCGGGGGTCGTCCAGGTCCTCGAACTCGGCGTCCACCAGGGGGCTGAGCTTTTCGATGAAGGCCTTGCGGTTGTCGGGATTGCGCGAATAGATCCGGTATTTCTTGATGTTGCGCTCGCACGAGCATGCCAGCACCTTGTGCAGGGCCTGGCCGCCGGTGCCGTAGACGCCTGCGGTCTCCGCGTCCTTGCGCGCCATGTAGCGGATGCCGACGCCGGTGGTCGCCGCCGTGCGCAGCGCCATGACCGACGAGAACCCCACCCTCTTGTCGGTGATCTCGCCGACCATGATGGCGTTGAGATGGGCGCTTTCGGAATCCCACAGCAGGTACACCGGATGCTCGCGATACGGATAGACCTGGTTCTTGGGGTCGTGGGAGACCGATTCGGCGCGGGTCAGCGAGCCGATCACGCCCATGGAATCGACGCCGCCGGGGAAATTGGAGACCCGCACCCCCTCCGGCGAATGCACCCGGCGCCGGGGCGCGTTGATGATGGGGAACTTGGCGGCATCGGCATAGCCGGCATCGACCAGGTCGATGGCCTCGTTCATGGTGATGACGTCCTTGACGTCGCTGGGCCCGAGGAACAGGACCGAATTGATGTTGGATGGATCGCTCATAAAGGATCTCCCGCAGCTTTGTTCTTGACGGATCCGCCGCCCGCTTGGCCACAGTTTTAGGCGCCGGGCGGCCCATTGGCAAGCCAGGCACGCCGCCCCAGGGCCGCGGCCGGGACGAATAGCTTTTGACCTCGGCCCCTTTGCCACCTATGACAGACGGATCTTGGGAGGAGGCGCGCGGCCGGGCGTCGGCACGTGTCCAATAACGCTTTGGAAGGGTAAGCGGGGATGCCGGCAGAAGATGTCTCGGGCGCCGCGGCGGCCGAGGAGTCCACAACGTCGGGGATGGCGGCCTTCCGCCATCGCGATTTCGTCCTCTATTTCATTACCCGCCTGTTCTCCATGCTGCCGCAGCAGATGGTGATGGTGGTGATCGCCTACCAGGTCTACGACCTCACCGGCGACGTCATGAACCTCGCCTATATCGGCCTCGCCACCTTCGCCCCGGCCTTCGGCTTCGCCCTGTTCACCGGCTATGTCGCCGACCGCTTCGACCGGCGCAGCGTGGTCGCCGTCTGTTACGCGACCATGGGCGCATCGGCGGCGCTGTTCTGGGTATGGACGATCACCGCGACAACCGCCGTCTGGCCGGTGTTCGTGATCCTCGTGCTCATGGGGACCGGCCGCGCCTTCTACCAGCCGGCCAGCGCCGCCTTGGTGCCCAACCTGGTGCCGATCGAGGTATTCCCCAATGCGGTTGCCTGGAACACCAGCATCAGCAAGCTGTGCCAGGTGGTGGGTCCGGCGCTGGGCGGCGTGCTCTATTTGGCCGGGCCGGAAGTGGTCTACGGCCTGGCGGTGGTGCTCTTCGTGATCGGCGTGGTCCTGGTCCTCTTCATCCGCACCCGCACGGAACGCGGCGGCAAGGAGCCCACCAGCCTGCGCACGCTGCTGGCGGGCCTGCGCTACGTTTACGAGAAGAAGGTCATCTTCGGCGCCATCACGCTGGACCTTTTCGTCGTCATCCTCGGCGGGGTGACGGCGCTGCTGCCGGTTTTCGCCAAGGACATCCTCGACGTCGGCGCCTGGGGCGCGGGGCTTTTGCGCGCGGGCATCGCCGCCGGTTCGGTGGTGAGCGCCCTGGCCCTCACCCAGTTTCCGATCAATCGCGCCGTCGGCAAGGTGCTCTATGTCACGGTGTTCCTGTTCGGCGCCTCGATCCTGCTGTTCGGCCTGTCGACCTGGTTCTGGTTGTCGATGGCGGCGATGGTGCTCATGGGCGCCTCCGACATGGTCAGCGTCTATATCCGCATGACGCTGCTGCAGGTCGCCACCCCCGACGAGATGCGCGGCCGCGTCGGCGCCGTCAACTCGGTCTTCACCGGCGCCTCCAATGAGATCGGCGAGTTCCGCGCCGGACTGATGGCGGGGCTTTTCGGCACCATCCCCGCGGTGCTGGTGGGCGGCATCGGCTCGATCATCGTCGCCGCCGTGTGCTGGCGGGTTTTCCCCGACCTGCTCAAGGTCGAACGCCTCGACCGCGCCATCTGAGCTCGCCGCTTGATGCGCCCCGCGCCTGGAAGCGGCCCTGATCCGTTCCTATATCTTTGTAAGGACCGTTAGCGCGCGCCGCCGGGCCCATCGCGTCTTGGTGCGCGGCGCGCAAGCCACATCCGGGAGACCCGCCATGACCCCTCCGACCCGCGTCCGCAGGCTGCAATCGCCAACTCCCCCCACCCGGGCCATCGCTTTTGCCCTGGCCGTGTTCGCAATGGCGGCGATGACAGGCCCGAAAACCGCGCTCGGCGCCCCCCTCATGACGCCGATCGCGGCGGAGACGGGGGAGCAAGCGCCCGCCGAAAACATGGATATCAAACAGTTGAAGGAGCGGCTCAGGGTTCTCGGCGAGGCGATCCGCAACGCCATCGAGGACGCGACCCGCGCCATGCGGGAGGACGAGGACGCGCTCACGACCGGCAAGGGCGGGCTCGGCGCCCTGCCGCCCAAGGTCCGCGGGCGCAGCCTGCGCAGCATTTACGGCCCCAAGGGCCCGACCGTGCGCTCGGTGCGCGCGCTCCTCAATTACCGCCTGGTGCTGCTCGGCAACGAGCGGCTGGCGGCCGGCCGTGTCCATGAACGCGACCGGCGGATCATCGCCGAGGTCGTCACCGTCCGCGAACGGGCGCTGGTGGCGCGTTACATGATCAACAAGGAAACCGGTCTCTGGGTGCCCGAGCAATAACCGTGGGCACCGGGAGCGGCGACGAGAAACGAAAAATCGGGAGATGCCCAAGATGTCTAAAACGCGCGTGATGCTCTGCGGCCTGGCCGCCATGACTTTTTCCCTGGCCCTTGCGGACGGCGCCGCCGCCCAGTATCGCGAGCGCTCGCGCCCGCCCGAGGTGGAGACGACGCCGGGCGAGCGCGACGCCGCCCCGCCGGACGTCCAGCGCCGCGGGCGCGAGGACCAGCGGCGCATGCGCGGCCGGCAACGCGAGGAACGGGCGCGGGAAAAGGAGCGCCGCGGCGAGCGCGCCGAGGAACGAACGCGGCGGGCGGCACCCGCCGATGAGCGGCGCCGGGTGCGTCCCGACGAGGACCGGCGGCGACAGGCGGAGCCGGCGGAGCGCGAGCGCCGCGCCCGACCCGATAGGGACCGCCGTCGCCAGGCCGAACCGGACGACCGCCGGCGCCGCGCCCTGCCCGATCGCGACCGGCGGCGGGAGGCGCGGCCGCGCGAGCGCCGCCGCTACGAACGCCCGGCGGAGCGGCGCTGGCACCGGGACCGGCCGCGCGAGGCGCGGCGGGTCTACATCCCCCGCCGCTGGGACCACAGGCCGAGGCCCCACCGCCGGCACCTCTGGCCCCGGCGCTACGGCCGGGTCTGGTGGTGCGGCCACGACTGCCGCATCCTGCTTCTGTTCGGGTTCACCGTGTGGGCGGTCGATACCGCGATGTCCTACGATTCGAGCCTGAGCTTCCCGGTCTGGGAGGCGCTCGAATACAACCAGACCGGCGAGACCTCCTTGTGGGAATCGGGCTGGGGCTATGTCGAGTTCACCCCGACCCGCACATACAGGCGGCGGTTCGGCCGATACCGCCGCGATTGCCGCGACTTCCTCCGGGTGGTGGTGCGCAACGACGGGCTCGAGCGGCGCTATAGCGGCACCGCCTGCCGCAACCCCGAGGGCGTGTGGTGGATCGTCGCTTCGCGCCGGGTCTACTGAGGGCACCGGGCGGGACCAAATCGGCGGCATGGGAGTCGCGCCCGCCGCATCGCGGCGCCGAGGCCGCATGCCCCTTCCCTTCGCGGCCGATTCCACTAACATAGCGGCCGAAGCGATACACACGGCCGGTACACACGGCCGATAAACGCGGGAGGGAGCCATTCCTAGGTTTGAGACGGACATCGCCATCGTCGGCTCGGGCGGCGCCGGCATCGCCGCCGGCATCGAGGCGCTCGACGCCGGGGCCAAGGTCATCGCCTTCGAGAAGGATGCCGAGCCCGGCGGCGCGGCGGCGATCTCGGGCGGCGGCTGCATGATGGTGGGCACGCCCCTGCAGAAGGAGAACGGCATCGAGGATGACCCCGATCTCGCCTTCGACGACTGGATCAGCTGGGGCGGGCCGTCGGCGGACGAGGTCTGGGCGCGCTATTACATCGAGCACACGCTGCATGACCTCTATCACTGGGCCGAAAGCCACGGCGTCAAATGGGTCGACATGAAGCCCCAGGAAGGCAACAGCGTCATGCGCTGGCAGCGCTCCCAAGGCAACGGGCGCGGCCTGATGACCCATCTCATCGCCGCCTTCGAAGAGCGCGGCGGGGAGATCGTCACCAATGCCGAGATCACCGACATCAAGCTGGCGGGCGGCCGCGCCGCCGGCATCGAAGGCGTCAATCCCGAGAGCGGCGAGGCCATCGACGTCGCCGCCAAGGCGGTGGTGGTCACCACCGGCGGCTTCAATTCCAATATAGACATGGTGCGCGAGGCGCGGCCCGATCTCGGCAACGACCGGGTGATGGAAGGCTCGGGCTTCGGCTCCACCGGCGACGGCCACAGGATGGTGCGCAATATCGGCGGCTACCTCACCCATATGGACCACATCTGGTTTTACGCCTACGCCACCCCCGATTACCGCGATCCCGAGCAGAAGCGCGGCCTGGTCTGCCGCCAGATCCCCGGCTACATCTGGGTCAACCAGCAGGGCGAGCGCTTTCACAACGAGGCGCTTTCCGGCGGCAATTCGGCGACCCCGGCGCTGATGGCGCAAAGCCCGCGTCACGCCTGGGCCATCGTCGATGCGCCGATGAAGGCCACCCTCGAGGTCGCCGACCCCTACTACCGGCTGGGCGACAAGATCGACCGCGACAAGGTCGAGGAGCTGCTGGAAAACTCGCCCTTCATCAAGAAATCCGACAGCCTCGAGGGCCTGGCCCAGGAGATCGAGGTCGACGTCGAGGCCTTCATGACGGCGGTCACCCGCTACAACGCGGCCTGCGCCGAGGGGCTCGACCATGAGCCCGATTTCGGCAAGCCGCTGGATAAGTCCAAGCCCTTCGACACGCCGCCCTATTACGCCATCCAGTTCTGCCCGCTGGCGCGCAAGAACTTCGGCGGGGTCAAGACCGACATCCGCTGCCGCGTGCTGGACCGGCATTTCGAGCCCATCCCCGGGCTGTTTGCTGCGGGCGAGGTCGCCGGCATGGCCGGCGGCCACATCAACGGCCGCGCCGGGCTCGAGGGCACCATGCTGGGGCCGTCGGTGTTCAGCGGCCGGGTCGCCGGCGGCTGGGCCGCCCACGAGACCGGCCACGGCGGGGGCTTCGTCGGCACACCCAACCGCGGCTGAGCATGCGGCTGCGGGGATGGAAATCGTGTGCATACGCGTCGGATTCGGACGCGTTCGCGCCCAGTGCCCGGGCGGCCGCCACGCCGCTTGCCGGTTGGAATTGACGATCCGTTAACTATATTTTCCTAGAACGTTAAGCGGTCCGGCATCGACCGCGGGGACGGCACCGCGTTTTCGGTCAGTGTGCTCCCCGGCGACGGCATCACCGAGGAGATCGCCCATGACCACCGCTCGCGAACTCGAAAAACGCTATGGCGCAGGCAATTACGCGCCGCTGCCGGTGACCCTGGTGCGCGGCGAAGGGGTCCACCTGTGGGACGACGACGGGCGCCGCTACCTCGACATGCTGGGCGCCTATTCCGCGGTCAGCTTCGGCCATTGCCACCCGCGCCTGGTGGCGGCGCTGAGCGCCCAGGCGGGAACCCTCGACATCCTCTCCCGGGTCTATTCCACCGATCGCCTGGGGCCGTTCATGGCCCGCGCCTGCGAGCTCACCGGCATGGACCGGGCGCTGCCCATGAACACCGGCGCCGAAGCGGTCGAGACGGCGCTCAAGGCGGCCCGGAAATGGGCGTACAAGGTCAAGGGCGTGGCCGACGATCAGGCCGAGATCATCGCCGCCAAGGGCAACTTCCACGGCCGCACCATCGCCGTCACCGGGCTCTCCACCGTGGCCCAGTACCGCGACGGCTTCGGCCCGTTCCCGCCGGGATTCAAGCTGGTGCCGTTCGGCGACGCCAAAGCGCTCGAAGCCGCGATCACGCCCAACACGGCGGCGTTCCTGGTCGAACCGATCCAGGGCGAGGGCGGCATCATCGTCCCGCCCGAGGGCTACTTCGCCGAGGTCGAGCGCATCTGCCGCGCCCATGACGTGCTCTTGATCTGCGACGAGGTCCAGACCGGCCTGGGGCGGACGGGGAAGCTGCTGGCCCACCAGCACGAGGGCATCACGCCGGACGGCATCACCCTGGGCAAGGCGCTCGGCGGCGGGCTGGTGCCGGTCTCCATGTTCCTCGCCCGGGAGGAGGTGATGGGGGTGTTCAACCCCGGCGATCACGGTTCCACCTATGGCGGCAATCCCATCGCCGCGGCGGTCGGGCTGGCGGCGCTGGATCTGCTCATCGAGGACGACCTGGTCGAGCGCGCCCGCGACCTCGGCGATTACATGCTGGGGCGGCTCAACGGCATCGACAGTCCGGCCATCCGCGAGGTCCGCGGCCGCGGCCTGTTCGCCGGCATCGAGATCGACCCCGGCGCGGGGAAGGCGATCGAGGTGGTCGAGGCCCTGCTGCACGCGGGGGTGCTGACCAAGGAGACCCACCGCAACACCGTGCGCATGGCGCCGCCCTTCGTCATCGAAAAGTCCGAGATCGACGAGGCCGTCGACCGCCTGGCCGAGGTGCTGGAGGCGATTGCCGCCGACGCGCCGATGGCGCGGGGCTGAGGGCGGGCCCGCCGATGCCCGGCACCGGGACGCTCGAACGCCTGCTCGCCGCCGCGATCGGGGCCGAACCGGCGGCCACGCTCACCGCCACCATCGAGATCCATCCGACGCTGCTCGCGGCCGAGGGAGAGACGGTCTCCGCCGCAATCTGCGCCCAGGCGCTGGCGTTGATGCTGTTCGACGACCTGCTGGCCCGGGTCCCCAGCGGCCGCGCCTATGTCGACCGGGTGGTCGCCGCCGGCGGCAAGGTGACCTTCGATCACGGCGCCTTGCGGACGGTGAAGTGGAAGGAAACCGGCGCCTTGCCCGCGGGCGATGCCGCCTTCGCGCGCATCCTCGAGCCCCTCGGCTACGCCGTCGCCGACGTCTACCCGCTGGAGCGCATCAACATGACCGGGCGCGCCTATGCCCATCGCGACCTGCCCGAGGCGATCCCCCAATATTTCGTGAGCGAGCTGCACCCCGAGCGCTTTTCCGAGGACTTCCAGGCCGCCGTTACGCGGGTCCTGGCGAGCTCGCGCGATCCCGTGACCCCGGAAGCGGCGGCGCTGCTCGGGCGCCTCGCCGAGACCGGGGCGCTGGCGCTCGATGACGCCGCCGGCCTGCTTCCCGTCCTCGCCGGGTGCTTCGCCCGTCAGCACGACACGCCCGCCCTCGCCGATTACGAGACGCTGCTCGCCGAATCGGCGGAGATGGCGTGGATCGCCACCGAGGGCAACGCCTTCAACCACGCCACCGACCGCGTCGCCGACGTCGCCGCCCTGGCCGAAGCCGAGCGCGCCCTGGGCCACCCCATCAAGGACGCGGTCGAGGTCTCCACCTCGGGGCGGGTGCGCCAGACCGCCTACCGGGCGGAAACGGTCCGCCGCGAATTCGCCGCTGCCGACGGCACTATCGTCAGCCGCGAGGTGCCGGGCTCGTTCTACGAGTTCATCACCCGCGATCCCCTGCCCGACGGCAAGGGGCTCGACCTCGGCTTCGACGCCGCCAACGCCCAGGGCATCTTCAAGATGACCGCGGCGCGATAGCGAACGAGGACCGCCATGGACAGCGCGACGGAAAATCACCGCATCGCCGCCCTGCTCGGCGATCTCGGCGTCGCCCCGGCCGCGATTTCCGGCGGCACGCTCGCCGTCCACTCGCCGATCGACAATGCCCTTATCGCCGAGGTCCACGAGACCGGCGCGGACGAGATCGCCGCCGCCATCTCCCGCGCGGGCGACGCCTTCGCCGCCTGGCGCGAGGTCCCGGCCCCGCGGCGCGGCGAACTGGTGCGCCTCCTGGGCGAGGAGCTGCGCGCCGCCAAGGAGACGCTGGGCCGCCTGGTCACCGTCGAATGCGGCAAGATCCTCGAAGAGGGCCTCGGCGAGGTGCAGGAGATGATCGACATCTGCGACTTCGCCGTCGGCCTGTCGCGCCAGCTCTATGGCCTCACCATCGCCTCGGAACGGCCCGGCCACCGCATGATGGAGCAATGGCACCCCCTGGGCCCCGTCGGCGTGATTACCGCCTTCAATTTCCCGGTCGCGGTGTGGAGCTGGAACGCCGCCCTGGCGCTGGTCTGCGGCGACCCGGTGATGTGGAAGCCGAGCGAGAAGACGCCGCTGACGGCGCTCGCCTGCCAAGCGATCTTCGACCGCGCGCTCCAGCGCTTCGGCGCCGATGCGCCCCCCGGGCTCAGCCAGGTCGTGATCGGCGGCCGGGAGGCCGGCGAGGCCCTGGTCGAACATCCCCGGGTGGCGCTGGTCAGCGCCACCGGATCCACCGCCATGGGGGCGGTCGTCGGACCCAAGGTGCTGGCCCGGCACGGCAAGGTGCTGCTGGAGCTCGGCGGCAACAACGCGATGATCGTGGCGCCGACCGCGGACCTCGACCTCGCGGTGGGCGCGATCCTGTTTTCCGCCGTCGGCACCGCCGGCCAGAGATGCACGACGCTCCGCCGCCTGATCGTTCACGACGACATCCGCGCGCCCCTGATCGAGGCGCTCAAGGCGGCCTATGCCGAGATCCGGATCGGCGATCCGCTGGCGCCCGACACCCTGGTGGGGCCGTTGATCGACGCCGCGGCGGCGGCCGAGATGACCCGGGTGCTCGAGGTCGCGGCGGCCGAAGGCGGCAAAGTGACCGGCGGCGGGGCGGCGACGGACGGCGTGCCCGCGGGCGGCGCCTATATGCGCCCGGCCCTGGTCGAGATGCCGGCCCAGACCGAGACCGTGCGCACCGAGACCTTCGCGCCGATCCTCTATGTGCTGGGTTATGCCGATTTCGCAGAGGCCATCGCCATTCACAACGACGTGCCCCAGGGCCTGGCGTCGTGCATCTTCACCAATGACGTCAAGGAGGCCGAGCGCTTCCTTGCCGCCGCGGGCAGCGACTGCGGCATCGCCAACGTCAATATCGGCCCCTCGGGGGCGGAGATCGGCGGCGCCTTCGGCGGCGAGAAGGCGACCGGCGGCGGCCGCGAGAGCGGGTCGGACGCGTGGAAGGCCTACATGCGCCGCCAGACCGCCACCATCAACTATTCCGACGCCCTGCCGCTGGCCCAGGGCATCACCTTCGGCGATCAGGGGAACTAAATCTACCCCGCGCGGCGACGGCGGCGGCGCCGGCCAAGCCCCTGTCCCCCCGGCCCGCTCGCCTAAAAACCATTCTAAAACAATGTATTAAACCAAGTGGTTGAATAAGGCTTGTACGCCCTAAGAGGTGTGCTGCTGGTAGCGCGAGAAGTCGTAGCCTTCCTTGGCGATGATCTCGACCAGATAGGGCTGGCCCTTCTCGGTGGTGTCGATGGCCTCCTTGAAGGTGGCTGCGATCTCGGCCGGGTCCTCGACCCGCCGGGAGGCGACGTTGAGGCCTTCGGCCACCTTGGCGTAATTGCCGCCGACGTTGAGCGCCCCGTACTTCTCCGTGGCGGTCTCCAGCACATGGCGCTCGCAGGCCATGACGGCGTTGTTGAAGACCACCGTCAGGATGCCGATGCCGTTGCGCGAGGCGGTTTCGATATCCATCCCCGACATGCCGAAGGAGCAATCGCCCATGATGTTGATGCAGAGCTTGTCCGGTGCCGCCAGCTTGGCCCCCATGATGATTCCGAGGCCGTAGCCGAGCTGGGTCGACTTGCCCCAGCCCATGTAGGAGCCCGCCCGCTGGGTCTCCCAGAACGGCAGGGTCTGTTCGCGGGGAGAGCCGGAATCGTGGGTGGCGATGGTTTCGATGCCGTCCACCGCGCGCATCAGCTCGTTGAGCACCCGGTATTGATTGATCGGCACCTCGTCGGAATTGAGGTGGTCCGCCCATTCGCTCTGCCAGTCGGCCTTGATGGCGGCGATCTCGTCCTTGAGGCTTTCCAGCGCCGAGTTGTCGGTGCTCTTTTTCTGGCGCCCGACCTCCTCGATCAGGGCATCGAGCACCAGCCCGGCATCGCCCGGCAGGCCGAGATCGACGGCGTAGTCCTTGTTGATGTCGTGGGGCTCGTTGGTCGAATGGATGATGGTCTTGCCGGCGGGGATGCCGGGGCCGAAGGAGGTCCGCGTCAGGCTGGAGCCGACCGCCAGAACGAGATCGGCGCGGGACATGAATTCCGCGAACATCTTGGGCTGGGAGCGGGTCGAGGCGCCGAGCGCCAGGGGGTGGCTTTCGGCGATGGCGCTCTTGCCCGGATTGGTGCAGACCACCGGCGCCGGGATCAGTTCCGCCAGCGCCGCGAGGCGGTCGTGCGCCTCGGCGTAATGCACCCCCTGCCCGGCCCACAAGACCGGGGATTTGGCCGCCAGCAGCATTTCGGCGGCGCGGGCGACGGCTTCGGGATCGGGCGCCGCGCGCTGCACCGGCACCGGGGTATAGTCGATCTCGCCCTCGAACTCGGCCTCGAACACGCCGATCGGGACCTCCACCAGGACCGGCCCGCCCTTGCCCGTGCGCAGGGCCTGATAGGCGCGGCGCATGACGTTGGGAAGGTCCTGGACGGTCGCGGCCATGGCCGACCACTTGGTCACCGGGCCGTAGACCTCGGCGGCGCGGAAGGTGGGGCGCACGTGCTGGCGCGGGCCGTTGAAGCCCGCCGGGATGACCAGGACCGGCACGTTTTCCGAATAGGCCTGGGCGACGCCGGCGAAGGCGTTCTCGATGCCGGGGCCGTGCTGGGCCGCGAAGACGCCGTTCTGCTTGCCCCGGCGGATGCGGGAAAAGCCGTCGGCCATGCCGACGCCGATCCGTTCCTGGCGGCACAGGATGGTCCTGATATCGATCGCGGCGCAGGCGTCGATCAGGGAATTGCGGGGGTAGCAGGCGAGGAATTCGGTCCCCTCGCGCTTGATGATTTCAGCGATGACATCGGCGCCGTTCATGACGTGCTCTCTCCCTGGTGATGGTGTTTAGGCGGTGGCGCGACGCGGTTCAGGCGTCGACCCGGATGCGGTCCTCGACCTCGTCGAGGAACACCGCATCCCTGGGCGCCTTGTAGCGGGCCGAGCGCACCCCGCGGAAGCTGGCCGGATCGGTGCCGGGCAAGGGCTTGCCCGCCGCCATGTCCTTGAGCGTCTCGAGCAGCAGCTGGCGGATCTTGACGATCGCCGAATCGCCGATCAGCAGGTGCTCCTTGGTGCGGTCGGCGATCGGGCCCATGGATTCCTGGATCGCGCAATCCTGGATGCCGAGGCCGCGCATGCCGGTATAGGAGCCGCCCTTGGCCTGGAGCTCGCGGTCGACCAGGTAATCGTTCGCCTTGTTCATGGTGGCGCGGTCGCTGCCGGGGAAGTTCTCGGTATGAATGCCCTGGAAGTCCTTGGACCGGGCCAGCTCCTCCTCGGTGAAGGGGCGGTCGGGCTGGAAGTCGATGGAGTACAGCATGGTGTTTTCGTCATCGATCGGCATCCACATATGCGCCGCATGGGGGACCGAGGAGATGATCTTGTGAAAGGGCATCGCCATCACGTTGATGTTCCAGGTGAGCTCCTCTTCGCCCAGATCCCGGCCGGTGCCGACGACGAAGCCGAAATCCGTCGGCACCACCTCGTAGAAGGACGGCACCACGCGGCGGCTCTCCTCGGCGCTGCCGCCATGCAGGAAGGTCAGGTGCGGCGCGTCGTAGCCGCCTTCCAGACCCTGCAGCCAGTTGCATTCCTGGATGTGGCGGGTGGCGTATTTCTGGTCCTCTCCGACCCGCATCCACTCGAGATCGGGAAGCTCGGGCTTGAGCTCGGCCGGGCCCATATAGGCCCAGATGACGCCGCCCTTCTCGACGCAGGGGTAGGCCTTGATCGCCATGTTCTTCTTGATCGCCGCGATCTGGTTCTCCGGCGTGCCGGGCGGCAGGCAGGGGACGTCGACGCAGTTGCCGTCGACGTCGAACTTGATGCCGTGATAGACGCAGCGCAGGCCGCAGTCTTCGTTGCGGCCGAAGAACATCGAGGCGGTGCGGTGCGGGCAGGCCTCGTCGATCAGGCCG
>JAWWBR010000007.1:0-61566 GCA_033720855.1 Alphaproteobacteria bacterium | reverse complement strand
GGGTCGCCGTCGGCATCGCCGTCATTGGCCAGCACCGAAATATCGACGGCGTTGTCCTCGTCGGTGGAGGCATCGTCGTCGGCGGCCACCGGCGCATCGTTGACCGCATCGACGGTGACCTCGACGGTGGCGCTGTCGGACCCGCCACTGCCGTCGCCGGCGCCTTGGAAGGCGGCGGGGGGGATACTTTCGTCGGCGGCTGGCGGGTTGGAGGGATCGGCACCCAGGAGACCGCTGCGCCCAAGACCTTCACCGATGCCGTCATCTCCGGAATCGACCGTCGCGAACCTGGCGCCGCCGCCGCCCACGGCGGCCGGCCCCGCGGCCGGCTGCAGGTTAAGGGGCGCGCCCCTGGCCGCGGCGAGCAAGTCGCTTGCGGAAATCGTTATCACCCGGAGGTCGGTATCGGTGGCCCCGGCGAATTGGGGGCCATCCGCCGCACTCGGTTGGCCGCCGCTGGCTTGGACCACCGGTGGGTTGCTGCTTTGCGCGGCCCCGACGAAACCGGCCAAAAAGATCACGGTGCCGTCGGCAAGGGTGATCAGAATGCCGCCTTCGAGGTCCTGGATCCGAGCGGACGACAAATCGATGCCGTCAAAAAAGAGGGTCTGGCCGGCTTGAACCTGAATATCGAGCCGCTCTTGCCGCGCATCGACGCTGCCTTGGGCGGTCTCCTGTAGACGGGAGATCACCGTCGGACCGGCGGGGTTGGCGGGTTCAACGATCGCGACAGGGGCAGAGGCGGCAGCTGCGCCGGCATCTCCGACATGTGCCGTCTGCTGGGCAATCGCGATATCGGGCGTGTGCTGATGGCGCGACGCTTCCGATTCGGTCCCCGGCCCGGCCAAGGACGCGTTTGCGCCGGCGGCTTGGCCCAGACCGTCCGCAGCCTTCGTCGACTCGAATTCCATCACTCTCTACCTCAATCTCTTCCAGGCGCCAATGCCGGGCCCGGCCCCTTGTTCCCAGGCGGCGGCATGCCATCGAGCCATTTCGGGCCGGTCGACATGCCTGCTGGCGCCTGGTCTCCCACGGGGAAGATTGAAATAGATAAGAATTAAAGATAAATTAAAGAATAGTAATAATTGAAATAAAAAACATATAAAATTGAATTCAATTTAAGAAATAATTTAATTAGAATTTTATGCATCGGGCAGGGTGGGCGGTCCGATGGCGACGACACCGGACCGCCGGGACATATTTTTCCCTGCGCGCGGGGCTGCCCCCGCGGCCTGCGCAGCTTCTTCGCAGCCTTTCTCAGGTGCCGGTGTCGAGACCCTCGGCGTGGGCGCTGAAGTCGTCGTATTTGAGGTCCGCCCGTGGGTAGGTCAGGGGGCTGTGCGCGAGGCCGAGGTTGACGCAGGTCTCGGCGAAGCGGATGGTCACCGACTTGGTGTTGAACACCGGCACCCCGACCGCGGCCTCGAGATCCGCAGGGTCGACGACATAAGGAATGATGGCACCGCCGAGCGGAATGATGCATTCGGCGCCGGTCTGCGACACCAGCCCTTTCATCACGCCTGCCGCCGTCTCGATGATCTCGTCCCGGCGCTCGGCGAGATCGGCACCGTAGATGCCGACCGGCCGGATGTCCGTGATCATGTGGTCCATGCCGTAGCTGCGGGCGATGCGCCAGGTATAGGGCACGTGCGACGCCAGCGGCACGGTGAGGCCGATGCGGTCGGCCAGTATGGCGGCCGCGTGCAGGGTCGTGCGGAAGGGGCCGAGCACCGGGATGCCGACCACCAAACGCCCGCCATCGACGCCCGGGTCGAAGGTGTTGGATTGGATCACCGCGTCATAGCCGTTGTCCGCCGCCCACATGATCTTTCGGATCAGCGCCGGCAGATCCATCATGTGATCAAGCCCATTGAGCTTGTCCTGTCCGCCGATCAGTTCCTCGATCCGGGAGCCCGCAAAATCGTCGGGGAAGCAGACCTCGACCTTGGTGCCCGGCGAGGCGTAACCATTGAGCAGGCTCTCGATCTTGGCGACATCATAGATCGCCGCGTTGCGGGGGGCCTTGTTCAGAAACATGATCTTCATGGCGGTCTCCTCCCTGAATTGGTTTCCGGGCCGCGGAAAAAAGGCGGTCTTCGCGGCGATGGTTTTATGTCATTATCTAGCGCGCAAGTCCGTCGCGCGCCGCCACCGTGATTTATGCCCGCCGCGGGCATATCTTGTCCAGTCGCCAAAACGACCCGGCGGCCCATGCGACGACGACAAAAGGATCGGGGAGGAACCATGGACGGTAAAAGTACCGCAAAGAAGGCCCATGACAGCGCCGCCAAGGTGGCGGCGCTTCTGGATCCGCACAATGTCGTCATCGTCGGAGCGTCGGACCGGCCGGGAAGCTGGACGACCCGGGTCTGGCGCAACCTGCATCGCTACAACTACGAAAAGCCGATCTACCCGTTCAATCCCCGCCGCGACGAGATCTGGGACGTGAAATGCTACCAATCCATGGCCGACCTGCCCGAGGCCCCCGACCATCTGGTGGTTCTGGTGCCGGCCCAGGCGGTGCCCGGCGTGTTGCGCGACGCGGCGGCCGAGGGCGCCCGCAGCGCCACCGTGTTCACCTCCGGCTTCGATGAGATCGGCACCGAGGAGGGACGCCGCCTCGGCGACGAGCTGCGCGCCGCCATCGCGGAGACGGGAATGGCGGTCTCGGGCCCCAATTGCCTCGGCAACATGGCCGCCCCCAGTTCCCTGGTCACCATGCCCGACGATCGGCCGCAGGTCGTCGAACCGGGGCCGGTCTCCATCGTCGGCCAATCGGGCGGCCTGGCCATGGCCGTCAAGCGCACCCTGGAGGAGCGCGGCGTCAACACCGGCTACGTGGTGACCAGCGGCAACGAGGCCGGTCTGACCACCGCCGACTATATCCGGTTCTTTACCGCCGACCCCGACACCAGGGTGATCGTCTCCTATCTCGAGGGAATCCACGATCGCGATGGGTTTCTCGATGCCTGCAGGGCCGCGCGCGAGGCGGGCAAGCCGGTGATCGTGATGAAGCTCGGAACCTCGGAGCAGGGCCGCGGCGCAGCCCTGGCCCACACGGGCGCTTTGGCCGGTTCCATTGCCGCCTTCGATGCGGTTGCCGGCGCCGCCGGCGTCATCCGCGTGGCGACCTTCGACGACGTGGTCGAAGTGGCGGAATACATGCTGCATGCGTCCTTGCCGGAGGGGGCGGGGATCGGCGCCATCACCTTCTCGGGCGGTCTGCGCGGCTTGTTGTTGGATGCCGCGGAGCGCAACGGCTTGGCGTTTCCGCCGTTATCCGACGAGTCCCAGTCGACCCTGGAGGGCATGCTGGGTGCCGGCAGCGCCGTGGGAAACCCGCTCGACGGCGGCTTCGGCGTGCTGACCAGCGAAGAGACCTATCGCCGATCCATCGAGCTGGTGTTGGATGATCCCAATATCGACATCCTGCTGCTGCAGGAGGAATTGATGCGCGAGCCCGGCAGCGACCGCAAGGAGCAATACCTGCGCATGGTCGAAGGGATGGCGGCCCATGCCAAGAAGCCGATCGCCTACGTGTCCATGATCTCTTACGGCCTTACGGACTACAGCCGCGCCATGCGCGATGAGCTGCGCCATCTCCCCTTCCTGCAGGAGGTGGACAAATCCATGCGGGCGATCCGCTCGGTCGTGAGCTATGTGGAAAACCGCCGCCTGGCCGCTGCCGTCAGTCGGGACGCGAACGATCAGGAGGCCGCGGCCGCGGCGCGGGTCGGCGAGATCGCCGCCAAGGCCGAGGGCCCCCGCGGCCTGAGCGAGCCCGAATCCAAAGCGCTGTTGGCGGCCTACGGCATCGGCCTGCCCGAGGAAGAGGTGGTGACCGGCGCCGATGAGGCCGTCGCCGCGGCCAAGGGCATCGGGTTTCCGGTGGTGCTCAAGGGGGTGTCGGACGCCCTGCTTCACAAGACCGAGGCCGGCGCCGTGCTGACCGGCATCGCCAGCGAGGACGCGGTGCGCGCGGGATTTGAGACGATCCACGCCAATGTCGCCAAGGCGGCGCCCGAGGTGGTGCTGGACGGCGTGTTGGTCGCGCGCCAGGTGGAGGGCGGCCTGGAGCTGGCGCTCGGCATCAACAACGATGCCGAGGTCGGTCCGGTGGTGATGTTCGGCCAGGGCGGCGTGGCGCTCGAGCTCTATGGCGACGTTGCCCTCGCCGACCCCAATCTCGATGAGGCCGCGGCAGCGGCGTTGATCGCCAAGACTAAGGCGGGGCGCCTGCTTGACGGCTTCAGGGGCGGGCCCGCCTACGACCGCACGGCCGTGGTCGAGGCGGTCATGGCGGTGGGCCGCATGGCGCGGGATTTGGGCCAGTCCATCGAGGCGGTGGACATCAACCCTTTCGTCGTCCTGCCCGGTGACGGCGGGGGCTTCGCCCTCGATGGTCTGGTGGTGGTCCGCGGCGCGTGAGGTCGCATGGCCGGCGGTAATCACCTGATCGATCTGATCCGCGCAGCAATAACCGCGCCGAAACGGAGATTCCTCGAAACGCCGGGGGGCGACAGCCTGAGCTACGGTGAACTCCTCGATCTCTCCGGCCGCTATGCCCGGGTCCTGGCGGGCCTCGGGGTCCAGCCCGGCGACCGGGTGGCGGTGCAGGCGGAGAAGTCGGTTCCGGCCCTGGTTCTCTACCTTGCCGTGGTGCGCGCGGGCGGCGTCTTCCTGCCGCTCAATCCCGCCTATACGGCGGCTGAGATGGCGTATTTCCTCGCCGACGCGGGGCCTCGCGTCCTGATCTGCGATCCCGCGCGAAAAGCGGCGCTTTCCGCGGCCACCGAGCGCGCCGGTGTCGGCCACGTCGAGACCCTCGACGGGCAAGGGAAGGGCAGCTGGGCCGATCTTGCCGCGGCCGAGGCGGGCTGTGACTTCGCGGACCGGCCGCGCGCCGCCGCCGACCTCGCCGCCCTGCTCTATACCTCGGGCACCACCGGTCGTCCCAAGGGGGCGATGCTGAGCCACGAAAACCTCGCCTCCAATGCCCAAACCCTGGTCGCCGCCTGGCGCTTCACCGGTGCCGACGTGCTGCTGCACGCGCTGCCGATCTTCCATACCCACGGACTGTTCGTGGCGACCAACGTCACCCTGTTTTCGGGCGCCTCGCTCCTCTATCTGCCGCGTTTCGAGGTCGGCCCGGTGCTCGAGAGCCTGCCGCGGGCGACGGTGATGATGGGGGTGCCCACCTATTATTCCCGGCTGCTCGCGGCGGACGGTTTCACCGCTGCGCTGTGCGCCGGGATGCGGCTCTTCATATCCGGCTCGGCACCGCTGTCGGCGGAGCTGCACCGGGCGTTCGAGGCGCGCACCGGGCATGCCATCCTGGAACGCTACGGCATGAGCGAGACCAACATGAACACCTCCAACCCCTATGACGGCGAGCGCCGGCCGGGGACCGTGGGGCCGCCGCTCGCCGGGGTCGAGGTCAGGATCACCGATCTCGAAAGCGGCGCGCCGGTCGCGCCCGGGGCGGTGGGTATGATCGAGCTTCGCGGGCCCAACGTCTTTTCAGGATATTGGCGCAAGCCCGACAGCACCGACGAGGCCTTCCGCGATGACGGCTTCTTCATCACCGGCGACATGGGGCGCATCGACGAAGACGGCTATGTCGCCATCGTCGGCCGCGAAAAGGACCTGATCATCAGCGGCGGACTCAACGTCTATCCCGCCGAGGTCGAAGGCGAAATCGACAGGATCCCCGGGGTCGCCGAAAGCGCCGTCATCGGCGTGCCCCACGACGATTACGGCGAGGCTGTGGTCGCCGTCGTGGCCCTCGATGGGGACGCGGAGATGTCGGCGGCCGACATCCAAGGGGTGCTTTCGGGGTCGCTTGCGGGGTTCAAGCGGCCCAAGGACGTCTTTTTCGTCGAGGCGCTGCCGCGCAACGCCATGGGCAAGGTCGAAAAGGCAGGGCTGCGCGAGCGCTACCGGCGCGCCTTCGCCGAATGACGGCGAAAGGCCACGCGAGTCTTCCTTTTCGCGGACGCCCCGCCAAGTCCCGAGGCGGCGGCTAGAGGTCGGGCAGCGGCGCCTTCCTTCGTGATTTCAAGAATGGCACCAGCATCGGCGTCCGGCCTTTGTAGTCCCGGTACGGCTGTCCCAGCGCCTCTTCGATATCCCGCTCTTCGTAGGGGATCGAGATCAGGATCTGTGCGGTCAGGCCGGCGGCGAACAGCAGATGCCCGCTGGTCATGTTGGGCGTGGCCCAAAAGGCCATGATCCAGCCGACATAGAGCGGGTGGCGGACGACCTTGTAGAGAACCGGCTCGACGAACCTGACGCCCGGCAGGGGCGATTGCCGCAGATGGGCGAACACCTGGCTCAGGCCGAAAAGGTGGAAATGGTTGATCAGCAGGGTCGAGACCAGGACGATGCCGTAGCCCGCGAAATAGAGCACCCACAGGACCGTGGCGCCGGCCGGGTCGGTGACATTCCAGACCGTGTCGGTCATCGGCACCCATTCGCGATAGAGCAGAATCAGGGCCAGGCTGGAGACAAGCACATAGGTGCTGCGCTCGGCGGCCGGCGGCACGATCTTGGTCCATTTCTCCTTGAACCAGGGCCGCGCCATGACGGTATGGGTGACGGCGAACAGCGCGATCAGCGACAGGTTGACCAGCAGTGCCTGGCCCAAGGGCCCGGGCGTGCCGGAGTCAATGGTCTTGGTGACGAAGGGTAACGTGCCGAGGTTACCGACGAACGCTATGAGATACAGAAAGGTGAGAAAGAAAAGGACGTAACAGGCGATACCATAAATGAAAATCACAACCCTACCCATGACAGCCTCCTCGTATTTTTGTCGATAGGCCATGGCGTCGGGGGGCGGCCCCTAACGGTGTGATGGTCTGTGCTGGAATCTCCCCCGATGTACGGTCTCAGAGGGCCGCACGCTAGCACCTTTGCGATGGGATCGAAAGCGGCGACTTCCCCACACGCTATCGCCTCCCGCGCGGTGGAAACGGGGCCATGACTCGGCGCCGGCGCATTGATACGATCAGCGGATCACAGCGCCGGACCGCGCGACCAGCGGGTGAAGAGGCAGGGCCCGAGGTGCCGAAGGGCAGGGTCCGACCGGGACACCGTGTCGTCGGTCGTGGGGCGGGAGAAACCGAAAGAGGGGGGAAAAGTGGCGACACCCGAAAAGATCGATGCCGCGCCTGAGACCTGGGACCGCCTGTTCGCCAATGTCGGGCAATTGGCGATCATCACCACGATCGACGCCAACGGCCGCGTCAATGCCGCGACCTTCGCCACCTGCGTCCGCGTCGTCCACGAACCGGTGCATATCGCCTTCACCACGTCCGTCTATAAGCATACCTACGCCAACCTCAAGGAGATCGGGCAATTCACCGTCAACCTGCCGTCTTTCGACCGCGAATTGCTGGAGAAGGCCTGCATCCTCGGACTGCCCTTCGACCGGGGCGTCAACGAGTTGGAGAAGGCGGGGCTGTCAAGCCTCCCGGCGACCACGGTGAAGCCGCCGCGGGTCGCGGAATGCCATCGCCATTTCGAATGCGAGGTGGTGTGGACCAAGGAATGGACCGGCCGCGTGATGATCGTCGGCAACTGCCTGGCGGCATCGGTGGATGCCGACTGCGTCGATGGGCGCGGCTACATCCTGTTCGATCGCGTCAAGCCGGTGCAGTACTGCGGGGCGCCGTACCAGAAATTCGACGGGCCCCCCTACCATCACTGGTTCGTCGGCTCTTACGAGACCATGAGCGTCGGCACGCCCTATGAGGGACCGGAGAAGACGGCCCACGACAAGATCGTGACCGAAAACCTGCATTTCCGATGAGTTCCGGGCGCGCCGAGCCCGGGCCCGGCGCCGGCTGCGGCCCGGTTAGCCGCCGTAAAACACGTTGTCGCCGAGATCCCGCATGTGGAGGATGGCGTCATCGGCCCGGCCTTCGGGCGGTGTCGCCACCTCGGCATCGACCACCTCGCCGATGACGATGTGATGGTCCCCGCGCTCGACGATCTCGGCGACCTTGCATTCGACGAAGGCAGGCGCGTTTTCCAGCACCGGCGCCCCGGTGCTGCCCGCGCGATAGGGCTCGCCGGAGATGGTGTCGCCGTCGTGCTCGACCGGCTTGAAAAAGGTGAACGCCTGTCCCACCTGGCCCTTGCCCAGCATGTTGAGGGCGTAGTGACCGGAGTCCTTGAGGGCATGGTAGGCGCCGGAATCGGCCTTCACCCCGACCACCACCAGGGGCGGATCGAAGGAGGTTTGGGTCACCCAGTTGACCGTCGCCGCCGCGACGCCCTCTGAACCTTCGGCGGTCAGTACGTAAATCCCATAGGGGATCATTCTCAAAGCGGTCTTCTTGGCCTCGGCATCCATGGCTTTCTCCCTCCCGAAAACGGCATCGGATTATACCCGCGCCGGCGCTATTGGGATAAATTATGCACCGGGAAAGAGCGTTTGGGGGAGAGCGATGAAAGCGATACGCGTTGACGAATACGGCGGTCCCGATGTCTTGGTGATGCGCGATGTGCCGGACCCCGAAGCCGCGCCGGGGCGGATCGTCGTCGCCATCGAAGCCGCCAGCGTCAATCCCATCGATTGGAAGACGCGCGCGGGAATGCGCCGCGATGCGTCGGCCCTGCCGCTGATCCTGGGCTGTGATTTTTCCGGCACCGTCTCCGCGGTCGGGGCCGGGGTCGAGGAGTTCACCGCTGGCGATGCCGTTTTCGGCGTCGCACCCCAGGAGGGCGACGGCACCTACGCCGAAGCCATCGCCATAGACGCCGGCCTCGTCGCCCCCAAGCCCGACCGCCTCAGCCACGTGGAGGCCGCGGCCCACGCCCTGGTGGGCCTCACCGCCCTGGTCTCGCTCGAAGACACGGCCAAGGTGCAGGCCGGGGAGAGCGTGCTGATCCAGGGCGGTGCCGGCGGCGTCGGCGGCTTCGCCGTGCAATATGCGAAGCACGCGGGGGCGACGGTCTTCGCCACCACCTCGACGCGTAACGTCCAGTATGTGGCGGGGCTCGGCGCCGACACCGTAATCGACTACACCAAGGAGGACTTTGCCGAAGCGGTGCCGCCCTGCGACGTGGTTTTCGACACCGTCGGCGGCGAGGTTCAGGAACGCAGCTTCTCCGTCCTCAAGCCGGGCGGTCGGCTGGTCTATATCGCCCGGGGAAGCGACGGGGCACCGCCGCCGCCGGACCACATCCGGATGCTGCGGCCGCAGGTCAATCGCGATCGCGCCCATATGGAGCGGATCGTCGGACTGCTGGAGGCCGGCGCCCTGATTGCGCCCGAGATCACCCGTTTGCCCTGGACCGAGATCGCCAAGGCGCACGAGCTGATCGCCACCGGCCATGTGAGAGGCAAGATCGTGCTGGACGTGGGCCAGGTCTCGGCGTAAACGGAAACAGAGGCCTCCAAGGGCCTGCCAATCACACAATCGTGACTGTCGCGGCGATACCGTCAAAGCTAGTGTATCGAACCAAAGTACAGACTGTCCGATTGGAGGACCAACGAGGAAGAAAGGGGAGTGATCATGACACTGCAAATTGGCCAAACCGTCCCCGACTTCGAGGCGGAAACCACGGAAGGAACGATTCAGTTTCATGACTGGATCGGGGATTCCTGGGTCATTATGTTTTCCCATCCGAAGGACTTCACGCCCGTCTGCTCCACCGAACTGGGCTACATGGCGAAGCTGAAGCCCGAATTCGACAAGCGCAACTGCAAGATCATCGGGCTCAGCGTGGATCCCGTGGATGACCATGAACGGTGGTCGAAGGATATCGAGGACATCACGGGTTTTGCGCCGAACTATCCCCTGATCGGCGACAGCGACCTCAAGGTCGCGAAACTCTACGGCATGCTTCCGGCCGAAGCCGGGGACAGCTCCGAGGGGCGCACCGCTGCCGACAACCAGACCGTGCGCAATGTCTATGTCATCGGGCCCGACAAGAAGGTCAAACTGACGCTTGCCTATCCGATGAGCACGGGGCGCAACTTCGATGAAATCCTGCGGGTGTTGGATTCGATCCAACTGACCGCCACCCATCAAGTGGCGACACCGGTCAACTGGAAGCAGGGAGACGAAGTCATCATCGTTCCGGCCGTGTCCGACGAGGACGCCAAGAAGAAATTCCCCGACGGCTGGAACGCACCGAAGCCGTATATCCGTTTCGTCCCCCAGCCCTGATCCGGGCGGCTTGCAGGAGAACGATCCCGCGCGAAAAGCGGAACCGACAATTGCCCCCGGCCTTGGTCGGGGGTACTTTTTCCGGTCGAGCATTGTAGAATTGGCGCCGGGACATGGCCTTGGCGATCCCGTCGGCCGCCTGCTCGAGGAGGAGCGTCCATGCTGATATTCCGGCAGCTGTTTGACCCTCAATCCTCGACCTATACCTATCTTTTGGCCGATTCCGGGTCCTTGGAAGCGGTTCTCATCGACCCCGTGTTCGAGCATGTCCAGCGTGACTGCGCGCTGATCCGGGAACTGGGACTGAAGCTCGTTTGCACCTTGGAAACCCATGTGCACGCCGATCATGTGACCGGGGCCGCGGCCTTGAAGACGGAACTCGGCTCCGACATCGTCCTCTCGGCGAAGTCGGGGGCCGAGGGAGCCGACAGATACCTGGAGGATCGGGATCGGGTGCTGTTCGGTGACCGCTACCTGGAAGTCCGTGAAACCCCCGGTCATACCGAAGGCTGCGTCACCTATGTTCTGGATGACGAAAGCCGCGCCTTCACCGGGGACTGCCTCTTGATCCGGGGCTGTGGGCGCACCGATTTTCAGGGGGGGGACCCGCGCGTGCTCTACCGCTCGGTCCATTTGCGGATCTTTTCTCTGCCCGATGGCTGCTTGCTGTACCCCGCCCACGACTACCGCGGGCTGATGGTGACCAGCGTCGCCGAGGAGAAGCGGTTCAATCCGCGCCTCGGCGGCGAATTGAGCGAGGACGACTTCGTCCGCCATGTGGAGAACCTGGGCCTGGCGCATCCCAGGCAAATGGAGATCGCGGTGCCGGCCAACAAGAAATGCGGCCGCCGCGACGGCGCCGAGGGCACAGCGGCCGGACCCGCGCCGTCCTGGGGCCCGGTTTACATGACCTTCGCCGGCGTGCAGGAGATCCAGCCCCACTGGGTCGAGGAAAACCTGGCCGACCTTAGGGTGTTGGATGTCAGGGAGGCCGACGAATTCTCAGGTCCCCTCGGGCATATCCCGGGAGCGATTCACATTCCTCTTGGCGAACTTGCCGAGCGCACCGAGGAGATTCCGCGAGACAAGCCGGTGGTGGCGGTATGCCGGGCGGGGGGCCGATCGGCCCGGGCGACGGCGATCCTGGCGCAGGCCAAGTTCGAGCGTTTCGCCAATCTCGCCGGCGGCATGCTGCGCTGGCGCGCCGAGGGCCTCGCGGTCGAGGGCGGCGAGGGCTGATCCCGAGCTACCGGTCCCGGCCTGCGCGGTCGCCTCGGTCAGTCGCTGCCCGCGTTCTTCTGGATCGCCGCACCGCGGCCGAAGCCCATCAGCCGCAGCCCCAAGGTGATGACCAGCAGGCCGGCGATCATCAGGGTGCCGATTGCGCCGACGCCCTCGATATTGCCTTCGTCCCACATATTCCAGATCAAGATAGCCAAGACCTGGTTCTCGGCGCCCTCATACAGCACGATGGGCTTGCCAGCGATGCGGACGGCGTGGAGCATGGACCAGATCCAGACGCCGACGAAGGTGGGCAGCATCAAGGGATAGAAGATGCGCCACATGGTGCGCCAATGGCGCGCGCCGGAAACCTGGGCAGCCTCCTCCAGATCCTTGTGGATCTGCAGGATGGCCGCGTTCATCGACCGGGTGCCGTAGGCCAGGAAGCCGACGCAGAAGGCGATGGAGATCGCCCAAATGCCGCCGTGTAGGGGGATGCCGTAGTTGTCCATTTGCAGGAACACCCACAAGAAGGCCAAGCCCATGACGATGCCCGGAATGGCGTGGGGCAGGAAGGCCAACTGATCGAGGATCTTGCGGCCCCAGAACTTCGACCGCACCACCACCAGGGAGATGAGGAAGGAGACGATGACCGTCATGGTCGAGGCGATCACGACCATCCAAAGGGTGTTCCAAAGGACCGTGTGCATCATGGGTGCCCGCCACAACGTCTCGTAATGCTCCAGGGTCATGTTCTGGAAGGCCGCCCAGGTCGGTTGCTGCAGGAACGGCAGGAAGGAGACGAACAGCAGGACCAGGAAGGGCAGGATGATCGACGCCGTCAGGAACAGGACTATCCCGGCGACGGCCACCCATTTCCAACGCCCGAGATCGAGCTCACGCGGCCGGTAGCCCTTGCCGGTGATGATGGTAAATCGTTCGGAATGGGATATCACTCGGGCGTAGACGTATGTCGCCGCTACGGCGATCACCACATAGATGATGGCAAGCGCATTGGCCTGCCCGTAGGCCGGCAGGGTCGAAACCGAATGGAGGATCGAATAGATCTTGGTCGAGAACACGTAGATCCCGGACGGCAGGCCGAGAATGCCCGGGACCTCGAACACCTCGAGCGCCGTCATCGCCTGGTAGATGACCACCGCCAGGAGGCCCGGAAGCATCAAACGCATCGTCACCTTGCGCAGGGTCGACCGCGGATGTGCACCGGACATGGCGGCCGCCTCCTCCAGCGCCGGGTCCATGGAGCGCAACAGCGGCACCAGCATGAGGAACGCGGTCGGCACCAGGCGCAGCCCCTCAATAACGATCATGCCCTCCAGGGAGTAGATATTGATGGGCGCTTCCTCCAGGCCGAGCAGCCCCATGCTCCATTTGTTGAGGAAGCCAATCCGGGGCGAGAGCAGGAGAACCCAAGCCATGGCCTGCAGCATGCCGGGCATCGCCAGGGTCATCGGCACGCCGGCATAGATCCAGATCTTGCCGGGAATGTTGGTGCGCTCCACCAGCCACGCCAGGCTGGCGGCGATGGTGATGCCGAAGGCGGTGGCGCCGGTGGTGTAGATGATCGTATTGTTGAAGACCCTGTAGGTATCTGGGTCCAACCAGACCTCTTCGTAGTTATCTAAGCCCAGTTGGGAAAGCGAGATCTCGGTCGGTAGGTCGGCCATGGAAAAACTGCCGAGGACCAGGAAGAGCAGCGGCGTGACCACCGCAGCACCGACCGTCAGGAAGACGAACCAGTGCCACACCGTCATCGCCGTAACGCGACGGGTCGCGAAGTCCCGCATCCCCTGTGCAACACCAATAGCCGTCATGATCTAACCCCCTGGGCTTCAGTTCAAATCGCTGCGGGCGGATCCGGCGACCCGCCCACGGTTTTCGCGCACGCTTATTTGCAGTCGATCTTTTTAGCCTCTTCCTTGTTCCCCGGATAGGTGATATCGCAGCTCATGCCCTTCTTCACCGCCCGCCGGGTGGCATCAACGCCGGCCACCGTGATCTTGGTACGGCTGCCCGAAACCTTCACCGTATGCGTTTCTCCACCGACCTTGAAGCTCAATCGCCGGCCGCCACGTTTGACCGCGGCGATGGTGGTGGAGACGGTGGAGAGCTTGAGGCCGCGTCCCGCGAACCACAGAGGATCCCAGAATTTAACCAAATTGTTGAGATCCTGCTCCAGGGATTCCGGGTCCCGGAAGGCGATCTTCTTGCCGACGATCTGCTCGGGAAACGAGAGGAATTCCTTGCGCTGCAGGTCCTTGTGCACGGGCGGTGCGAAATTGGCCGCGTATTGGGAGATCTGCCCCTCGCGGGAGAGGAACCAGTTGACGAACATCAGGGCCGAATTCTTTTTCTTCGTGCCCTTCATGACGGCCATTTCCGAGATCGCCATGGGCACCGGTTCGGGACAGTGCCAGCCGACGGGCGCGCCCTTCTTCATCTGCTGCTGGACGCGATAGGCCGCCGACGGCAGGGAGGCGTCGAATTCGCCGGCGATGGCGAGACCGATCAAGGCATTCATGCCTTCCTTGCGCAACTGCGGCTTGACGATTGAGAAGATGTTGCGCGCGTAGTCCTTGACCCAGGCCTCGCCCTTAGGGCCCCACAAGGTGATCAGCCACAGGTTGGGCCTATTGCCCATGCCGATCTTCTTGTTGTGCCACCGTGAATTGGTGATCAGGTCTTCCCAATTCTTGGGCAGGTCCTTCTTGTCGACTCTGTCGGTGTTGTAGGCCATGCACCAATAGCGCAGCCTTTGTCCCACCCATTCGCCTTTGGGATCCTTCATGCCAGCGGGAACGTTGTTCCAGTTGGGAATGCCAGAAATCTTTTCCAGCGCCTTCAGCTTCCTGAAGACGGCGACCTTGGCGCCGATGCCCGAAATCACGTCGGTGATCACGCGACCCGATTGAAAGGCCATCAAGGGTTTGATCACACGGTCGTGCCGCGTGGCGCGGGCATATTTGATCTTGACGAAGGGGTAGCGTTCCTTGAACGGCTTGATCAGTTCCTCGAACTGCAACTCATCCCAGGTCGCGCCGATCCGCAAATCCCCTTCCTTCTTGGCCCCTTCGATCCACGCCGCCGGCACCGTCGTCTCGCGCTCGACATCGCCGAGGATGGAAGGGTCGAGCTTGAGCTTCTGCAGGATCGCCTGCGTCGCTTTGGGGAGATCCGCCGCCGCCGCCGGTTGCCCGGCGCCGGATCCGAGCGCGGCCAGCGCGGCGAAACCAAGGGCGAGGGTCGAAATTGTCACGTGAAGTTTCATCAGACGCTCCCTGTATTCGGTTAATTGACGAAAGTATGCCGCAAAACGCGGTCCGTGTCTTTGGCTGTGACATCGGCCCCGCCGGAGACCGCAAGGCCATGGCGGCGGGTGCCGAGGCGGCGGGCGCCGTTCGCGGTCACCGCCACGGTATCCCCCCAGGTGCAGATCGATGCACCATCGGCGGTCAGGACCGAGGGTTTGAACACGAAGGTCATGTTCTCCTTGAGCGCATATGCGAGTTGTCTTGGATCCCGGGCGGCACCGGTGATGATCGGCCCGTCGTCGCCGGCGCCCTTGCCGTGCATGGTCAGTTTGGCCGTGGCCCCCGCCGCCGGCCCCTTGGCGGGTGCAGCGCGGCCGACCACGGTTTGGGTCAGCTCGGAGAGTTCGCCGAGATTGGTTCCCGGCTTGATGGCCGCGAGGACCGCGTCGAACACCTCGCGCTGGACCTTGATCAGCTCCTCGTGGACGGGATCGGCGCGCTCGACGAAAACCGGCTGCACGCATTGCGCCTGGTAACCGATCCAGCAGGCCTCCAACTCGTTGATGATGAGATCGCCGGGCTCCAGTTCGCGGAAGGTCGGACGGGTCAGGGTGCGGACCACGTTGGGGCCGGAGATCCAGTTGCAGTGGATGGGCGCCTCGGAGCCGTTCCGGAGCAGCGCGTATTGGGTCGCCGCCCAGACCTCCCAGTCGATGGCCCCGGCTCGTGCCGCCAGGACCTCGGCCTCGTAGCCCTTCTCGATGATCTTGACCGCGGTCGCGAGGCAATCGATCTCCTCGTCGCTCTTGACGTCGCGGACCGCCGCCATGAGATCGGTCGCATCGACGATCTCCGCCTCGGGGAAGGCCTCGCGGATCTGCTTCCAGGTGCCGTGCAGGATCAGCCCCTCGGCCGACCGCGTCCCGCCGATCTCGCCGAGGCCGGCGATGCCGATACGGCCGGTCTCGAGGCCCAGCTCGCGGAGGCGTTCGACGATCACCCGGCCGTAATTCCGCCGCGCCTCGCGCACGTCCGCGGTCCATTTCTGAATCCTCGGGGTCCAGCGCGGATGGGCGGAGGTGGCGATCGCCGTCACCTCGCCCTCGAGGGGAAAGACCGCGGCGATGTCGGCATCGCCGCCGCCGCCGCAATGGGTGAGGTAGCGCGCATCGGCCTGGTAATCCATCGAGTGGCCCGTGTTCTGGGGGGCGACGATGACGTCGACGCCGCGCGCCGCCATTTCCGCCCGTACCGCCGCCCAGCGCCGATCCCGCTCGGCCAGGGAAAAGCGGGGCAGGGGATAGGGCTCGGTCTCGTCCATGGCTCATATTCCTCGAGCGGCGGGCGCGCAGAATTCGAAAAAGTTGCCGCAAGGATCGCGGAAATAGACCGAGGCGGCGAGCGGCGACCGCCCGTCATGGACGACCGGGCCCTCGACCGCCACACCCAGCCCTGCGAGGGTTTCGGCCCAGCCGTCGATGGCCGCCCTGTCGATCGCGATCGCGGTGCGGGGCGTGCCGCAGGCGCGCTCCGGGGGCGGCTCCTGCCGGTGGGCGGTGGCAAGGAAGATGCCCAGGGCGCCCTCGCCGAGATCCAGGAAGATCTGGATATTGGGCCGCGCCACCTCGCGGCCTCGGCCGGGCTCGGCCCCGGGGATGTCGCGGTAGCGGTGGTCCATGCGCCGCGTGCCCGGCGCCATCTCCTCCTTGCCTTCGGCCCAGGCGCGGGCGCGCACGTAGTCGGCCGTGTTCCACCCGACGCGGTGATCGACGGTGAAATTCAGCTGGCCGACGAAGAAATCCTCCTCCCATTCCATGTCCGAGGCCTGGATCGCGGCATGATCGATGGCGGCGATGCCGCCGTCCTCGCCGGGGCCCGAAACGAGCTGGATGCGGTTGCCGTCGGGATCGGCGAAATAGAAGGGATCGTCCGCTTCCGCCGGCCGGTCCTCGTGGTAGCGGTGGACGGGGATTCCCTCGGCGGCGAGGCGCTCGGCGATGGCGGCCCGCGCCTGGGCGGTGCAGCGATAGGCCTGATGGATGCCGGTCTCTTTCTCGGCCTCATTGGCGGCGGCGGCGCGAAATACGAGGATCTGCTTGGAGGGCAGCGGCACGGCGGTTTCGCCGGCCACCGGCCAGCCTTCCAACGGCCGTGCATCGAGGCCCAGCACCGCCTTGTAGAAATTCAGGGCGCGTTCGCCATCCGAAACCTCGACGACCAGGTGGGAGATGCCGGAAAGGCCGGAACCGTCGATCCGTCGAGCGCCGCCGTTCATCCACCTCCTCCGTGGCCGAGCGGCTGCACCACGTTGTATTCCGCGTCTTCGTCGCGCCGCCACAGCACCTCGAGAAAATTGCCCGTGGGATCCCGGAAATAGACCGATTCGCCGAACGGACCGTGCTCGGGATGGGTCACCGGGCCCTCGAAAGGGACGTCGTGGGCGGCCAGCATCTCCAGGATCTCGGGGAAGCGGGCGCGCGGTACGCAGAAGGCGTGGCGGGTGCGGTTGGCGCCGCGGAGGTCATCGGCATCGGGCACCTCCATCCAGTCCTCGGTGAGCATCACCGCGAAGACATAGTCGTCGAGTGTCAGCGTGGTATGGATGGAGCGGCCGCGCAGCGCGTCCTGGGTCTTGAAGTTGACCCGGCTGTGGACCTCCGCGCCGAGCACGTTGCAGTAGAAGTCCTCGGCTTGCTTGAGGTCGTGAACGCAGATGCCGCTGTGGGAGATGCTCTCGACGTCAGCCATGGCTGCGCTCCTTGTCGATGGGGGAATCGAAGGTCACGGGCAGTTCCTCGAGGCCGGTGGCGTCGAATTCGGCGCCGGCGCGGGCGGGCACCGCCTGAGACGGGTGATAGGCGTCCCGGGCGAAGACGCGGTCGGTGTCCACCGTCACGGTTTCGTCGGCCCCGATCGACACCGGGTTGAGGCGCATCGGCTTGCACCCCATGTGGCCCTTGTACACCCCGGAACGGTCGAACTTGGCGCCGTGGAACGGGCAATAGAAATGCCAGCTTTCCTTCTGCCAGGCGGTGATGCCGTTCTTGTGGGTGCACCAAGCGGACAAGGCGAGAAACCCGTCGTCGTTGCGCACCAGGAAGAAGCGGCCGTCGCCGAACCGGGTGACGCTGCCACGGGGAAAATCGGCGATCCTGCCGCACGCCACGACGCCCGCGCCGGAGCCGATGATCTCCGTCGCTTCCTCGCCGAACGCCTGGATCTGGAAGCGGTTGCCGTCGGGATCATGGATGTCCATGTTGTATTCACCGACGGCACGGAAGCTCTGGCGCGGATCGATGCCGGTCTCGTAGCCCAGCGCCTCGAGCCGGTCGCGGGCACGGGCGAACTGCTCGCTGGTCAGCAGCCAGGCGTGGTGGATCGAGCCGCCCGAGGCCGGATAGGGCGGGACCTCGGGCACCTCGACCAGCAGCACCCGCTGGCGCGTGTTCATGGCCAGCAGCGAGTTGGGATTGTTCTCCGCCACCAGATTGCGGCCGATCACCTCGAGGCCGATGACGTCGCGATAGAACGCCTCGGAGTTCTCGAGATCGGAGACCTCGATGGTCAGGTGGCTGAAGGCGCCGTTCAGGCCCATATCGGCTTCCCGCGTCCGATCACTTGCACGAGACGGTCTTGGCTTCGCGCGCCTTCTCGGGCGCGGTGATGGCGCAGGTCATGCCCGGTTTCAGGTTCGCCCGGTCATCCATCTTGCCGTTGATGTAGACCTTGGTGCGCCGGCCGCTGATGCTCATGCGCCGGTCCTTGCCCTTGTGGCTGAAATAGATGCGGCGCCCGCCCCGCTTGATGTCCTTGAGGGTGATGTTGAACTTGACCAGCTTCTTGGGCCCGCTTTCGCCGGTGGCCTTGGACCACAGGGGGTTCCAGGCCGTGTACATCTCTTTCGACAACCGCTTCTCCAGGTCCGGCGCGCGGAAGGCGATCTCCTTGCCCAGCACCGCGTCCGGGAACACCAGGAACCGGTTGGTCTGCAATTCGGGATGCACCGGCGGGGCGTTGTTGGATGCGAACTGGGCGATCTGGCCTTCCTTCGACAGGAACCAGTTGGAGAAGATCTTGGCCGCGTGGATGTGGGGTGCGCCCTTGAGGATGCCCATTTCCGAGATCGCCAGCGGAATCGGCTCCGGGCAGTGCCAGCCGATGGGCGCGCCCTTGGCCACGTACTGGCTGGTGCGGTACGCGGCGGCGGGAATGGCGGCGTCGAACTCGCCGGCGATGGCGAGGGAAATCAGCGCATTGGTGCCCTCCTTGCGGAGCTGCGGCTTGACCTCCTCGACCAGGCGCTTCATGTAATCGGTGGTCCATTCCGGGCCCTTGGCGGCCCACAGCATCAGCAGCCACAGCTGGGGCCGGTTGGCGATGCCGATCTTGCGGTTATGCCAGCGCTTGTTGGTGATCAGGTCTTCCCACCGTTTGGGCAGGTCGGCTTCCTTCACCAGCTTGGTGTTGTAGGCCATGCACCAATAGCGCAGGCGTTGTCCGAGCCAGCGCGAGTCCGGGTCCCGGTTGTCTTTCTTGAGCTTCCGGAAATTGGGGATATCGCTGAGGTCGGCGAGCGCGTCGATGTCCTTGAACAGGGATACGCCGCCGCCGAAACCGGTCAGGATGTCGGTGATGTGGCGACCTTCCTTATAGGCGATCAGCGTCTTCACCACCCGCGCGTTGTAACTGGCCCGGGCGTAGCGCAGGTTGATGAAGGGGTAGCGCAGCTTGAAGGCGCGGGTCATCTTGGCGAACTGGTTCTGATCCCAGGACGAGACGATGATCAGGTCTTTTTCCTGCTTCGCCTTTTCCACCCAGCCCGCGGGAACCTGAAGCTCCGCGTCGAGGCCATTAAGGATGCTCTCGTCCAGCTTCAATTCCTTGAGGATATCCTTGGTCGGCTGGGGCAGGTCGGCGGCCCCGGCCGCAGGCACGGCGAGGCCGGAGACGGTCATCGCGAAACTCAAGGCAACTGGCGCAATCCACTTCATGGCAACCTCCCTTGGCGTTCCCGCCGGCGCCATCGCCGAGATCGGCGATGGGGAGCGGGGTCAATCGGTTCCGTTAATCCATATCTGTGTAACGACCATTGGTGTCTAGCCGCCCGCGACGGCGAGTTCATGGGGCCGCTTGCCCATCCGCTTGCCGCCGTCCGGCGTTATCTTGATGGTATCGCCCCAGGTGCAGATGTGGCTGCCGTTGGGGGTTTCCGCGGACGGCTTGAATATGAACACCATGTTCTCCTGCAACTGCACGCTCAGCTGTTCGGGATCGCGGGCATGGCCGGTGATGATGGGGCCGTCGTCGCCGGCGCCGCGCCCGTGCATGGTCAGTTTGCCCTTGGCATCCGCCGCCGGGCCGCTCTTTGGCGCCGCCTTTTCGGCGGTCTTTTCCGACAGCTCGGAAATCTCGCGCACCGTGAGGCCGGGGCTGAGCTGCTCCAGAACGGTCTCGAAGATCTCCTTCTGGACCTTGAACAGCTCGGCGTGAACCGGATTGATCTCTCCGACGAAGACCGGCTGCACTGCTTGCGAGCGGTAGCCCATCCAGTTGGCCTCGAGCTCGTTGATGATCAGATCGCCGTGCTCGAGCGTGCGCATGGAGGGCCGGGTCAGGGTGCGCACCGGGTTCGGCCCCGACACCCAATTGCAGTGGACCGGGATTTCCGAGCCGTTCTTCATCATCGCGTAGTGGGCCGCCGCCCACACCTCCCAGTCGAGCACGCCCGGGCGCGCCGTGGCGACCTTCGCCTCGATGCCCAGCTCGACGATGTCCAGGGATTTCTGCAGCGTCGCCACCTCCTCATCGCTCTTGACGTAGCGTATCCGGGTGAGGATGCCGGTGGCGTCGACCATTTCGGCGTCGGGGAAGGCCTCGCGAATCTGCTTCCAGAAGCCGTAGCCGATGGTCCCCTCCGGGGTCCGGGTTCCGGCTTCCTCGCCGAGCCCGGTGATGCCGATGCGCCCCTTGTCCACGCCGAGCTCCTTGAGGCGCTCGACGGCGACACGCCCGTAATTGCGCCTGGCCTCGCGCACGTCGGCGGTCCAGTCCTGGACCGTCGGCCAGCGCGGCGCCGCCGAGGTGGCGATCGCCGTGATCTCGCCCTCCAGGGGGAAGACTACCGCGATATCGGCATCGCCGCCGCCGCCGACATGGCTGAGATAGCGGCAATTGGCCTGGAAATCGGTGGAATGGCCGGTGTTGTTGGGGCAGACGATGACGTCGAGATCGGCTTTCGCCATCTCGGCCCGGACCGCGGCCCAGCGGCGGTCGCGCTCGGCGATGGAAAACCGGGGATAGGGATAGAGCTCTGGCATGGGTCCTCTTATTGGTTTGGTGGTTTGCGTATGCGTGGGGTGCTTACCTCGTTGCGGCCGCTCGCGGGCCGTCCGTCAGGGGCCGCCGCCGGCGGTCGCCAGTTCGATGAAATTGCCGCCGGGATCGCGCAGGTAGATGGAGGCGGCGACGGGGCTTCCCGGGCCGTGGGAAACCGGGCCTTGGAAACGCCAGTTCGCCTCGGTGAGGCTCTTCTCCGCGTCCGCCAACCCTTCCGCCGAAACCCGAAAGGCGATGCGTGGCGTTCCGATACAGGCCTCTTCCGGCGGTTCCTGGAAATGCTGGTTGGCGAGATAGACGCCGAGGCGGCCGCTGCCGCAGGCGAAATAGACCTGCATGTTGACCCTCGGCACGACCCTGTTGTTGACCATCGACGAATAGCGCCGGTCGAGGCGGCGGGTGCCGGGCGCCATGTCTTCCTTGCCGTCGGCCCAGAGCTGGGCGCGGGCATAGTCCGCCGTGTTCCACCCCACCCGATGGACCGGGATGAGGCCGAGAACCTCGGTGTAGAACCGCTCCGCCCACATGATGTCGGCCACCTGCACGGCCGCGTGGTGCAGGGTCGGGGGCGCGCCGTCGGCGGCCTCGGGCATCGCCATCAGCTGGATGCGGTTGCCGTCGGGATCGAAGAAATAGAATCCGTCCTTGGACTCGTCGGGCGGGTCCTCGGCGTAAGCGAAGACCTCGACGCCAAGGCCTTTGAGCGCGGCGCGGGCGGCCTCGCGCGCCCGGGAGCTCATGGCGAAGGCGGTGTGCACGCCGGTCTCGCGCAGGTCCACCAGCGTCTCGGCGGGGGCCAGGACCAGGGCCTGGCCGTCACCGGCGGCAAGCGTCACGCTGTCCCCGGTCTCGGGCCAGGCGATGCCGGCGGGCGTCAAGCCCAGCACGTCGGCGAAGAAGGCCGATGACCGTTCGGTGTCGGAGACCGCAAGGACGGCATGACCAAGACCCTCGATGTCGAGGTCGGGACGCGCACTGACGCCGGCATCGGGCACGGGCCTGGGCCTCCTCAGCCGACGTCGAGGTCCGGCGGGGCGGGGTAGGCGACGTCCTCGTCGCGGCGCCACAGGATCTCGAGGAAATTGCCGCTCGGGTCCTTGAAGTAGATGGATTGGCCGAAAGGCCCTTTTTCCGGGTGGTCGACCGGCCCCTCGAAGGGCACGTTCTTGCTCTTCAGGCCGCTCAAGACCTTTTCGAACTCGGCCTTGTCCACGGTGAAGGCGTGGCGGACCCCCATCGCGCCCTTGAGCTGGTCCTCGGGCGGCATGGGCATGAAATCGGGCGCCAGGGCGACGGCGAACAGGAAATCGCCGAGGGAATAGGCCTGATGCACGGACCGCCCGTTCAGGGTGTCCTCGGTATAGAAATTGACGGCGCCCTGGAGCCGGGCCCCCAAGACCCCGCAATAGAAGTCCTCGGCCTGTTTGAGGTCGTGGACGCAGATGCCGCTATGGGACAGGGTTTCGGCCTCGGCCATGGTCATGCTCCTTCGCTGGCCTCGACCGCCGGCGCGGACGCACCGTCGGCGGGAACCAATTGATCGGGTGAAAAGCCGTCGCGGCGGATCGCCGTGTCGGGGTCGACCACCACCTCGCCGGCCTCGGTGACGGTCACCGGATGGATGCGCAGCGGCGGGCAGGGGCGCGCCAGCGGCCGCGGCATGCCGGTGCGATCGAAGCGGGCGCCATGCATCGGGCAGTAGAATTCCCAATGCTCCTTCTTCCACGACAGAAGGCCGTTCAGATGGGTGCACCAGCGCGACAGCGCGAGGAAGCCGCCCTCCAGCCGCACCAGGCAGAACTTGCCCTTGACGAAGGTCTTGACGCTGCCCACGGCGAAGTCGTCGACATGGCCGCAAACGATGGGGCCGACGTTGTCGCAGATCACGGCGGTCGCCTCCGGCGCCTAGGCCTGGATCTGGAAGCGGTGGCCGTCGGGGTCGAAGATATCCATCGAATTCTCCCCCGTGGCGCGGAACTGGGCGCGGCTGTCGTCGACGTCGTAGCCCATCTTCTCCATGCGCGCCCGGGTGCGCTCGAACTCCTCGATGGTCAGCAGCCAGGCGTGATGGATGGTCGAGGAATTGGGCCGGATGGCGACCACCTCGGGAACCTCGACGAGAAGCACCCGCTGGCGCGTATTCATCGCCAGCAGGCTGTTCGGTCCCTCGTCGTTGACGAGATCGCGCCCGATCACGTCGAGCCCGATCACGTCCCGGTAGAACGCCTCCGCGCGGTCGAGGTCGGTAACGTGGATCACCAGGTGACTGAAACCGTCGACTATGGCCACTGCGTCAACTCCCCTTCTTCGCCCGACGATTTTCGATACGTCGTTCTCAAATTCGAAATGATAAACCCCGAGGCGGCGCGAAGAAACAGTTATCGGCACGCGCCGGTGCTTTGGGTTTGCCGCCGCCCCGCCGGGGTGTGCTATATATCGTGCCGAATTCTAACGGCACACCGATGAAGGAACAAAGAAGCATGGCACAGGGAACAGACACCCAAGGCAAGATCGACAATTACAACGCGCGATCCGAGGGTGATGCCGCCACCAAGAAGTTCGAACGTCCGCCGCCCTTCTATGACGCGTGGATGGCGAACGAGGGGATTCCCATCCACAACACCTTCCACGTCGAGGACCTGATGACGGTCGAGCTCGGCCATTGGGACCGCTACGGGGTCGACGGCGCCTTCATCAACCTGGCCGATCCGTTCATCACATCGGCGATGATGCTGGAACTGCCGCCGGGCGGCAAGACCGAGCCCCAGCGCCACATGTTCGAGACCTGGGTCTTCGTCGTCGACGGCCATGGCGAGACCCTGATCGAGCAGGAGGGCTGCCCGACCAACACCGTGACCTGGCAGAAGCGCTCCCTGTTCGGCCCGCCGCTCAACACCTCCTACCAGCATTTCAACAAGGATCAGGACAAGCCGGCGCGGCTCCTGATGGTGACCAACGCGCCGCTCACCATGAACCTCTATCACAACGACGACTTCGTCTTTAACAACGAGTTCGTCTTCGATGACCGCTATAAGGGCGAGAACAGCTATTTCAACGCCGAGCAGGAATACCTGGGCGGGCGCATCACCCGGGTGAACCTGATCCCCGACACCCTCGATTTCCAGTTGCTGCAGTGGAAGATGCGGGGCCACGGGGCGAAGTCGTTCCACATGTCGATGTCGGATCACACCATGGCCTGCCACCTCTCCGAATTCGACGTCGGCACCTACAAGAAGAGCCACCGCCACGGCCCCGGCGCCCATGTCATCATCCTCGCCGGCCAGGGTTTCTCCTTGCTGTGGAAGGAGGGGGACGAGCCGACCCGGGTGGACTGGAAGGAGAACTCCATGTTCGCGCCGCCCGAATGGTGGTTCCACCAGCATTTCAACACCGGGCCGGAACCGGCGCGCTATCTGGCGTTGCGCCGCGGCGGCAGCCCCGAGCACCCGATTACCCTGGGGATGAGCGGCGGCCAGGGCGCCCCCGACCAGATCGAGCCGGAGGACGAGGATCCCGCGATCTACGACATGTACCTCGAGGAGCTCACCAAGAACGGGGTCGAGATTCAGCAGCCGCGTCCGGAATACCGGACCAAGGGTTAGGCGGTCGAGCGGCGGTTTCGCCGTCGCGGGCGGCGGACCGTGAGGCGATAGCCGGCAATCGTTTTCGCCGCGCGGCGCCGCCGTCCAAGACCGGTAATAGGCGGGCCATCGCCGAGGGAGGCACGGACCGGGGCATGAACGCGAGTGGAGCAAACGACGAGAGAACCGCGGCCATCGGCGATCTCAGGGAGTTCCTCAGGATTTCCGAGGCCCACGGCGAACTCGAGGTGATCGAGGGCGCCGACCCCCATCACGAGATGGGGGCGATCTACGAGCTCAGCCTGGAAAACCTCTACCCGCCGGTGTTGCTGTTCAAGTCCATCAAGGGCTGCGATCCCTCGGCCCGGGTGATCATGAACGTCCGCACCTCGAAATTCATGGTCGGAGATCTCGATCTCGACGCGGTGATGGCCTACCGCCAGCGCCGGCGCCAGGGCGCGCCCGATCCGATCCCGCCGCGGCTGGTCAATTCCGGGCCGGTGCTGGACAACGCCATCGAGGGCGAGGACGTCGATATCTTCCGCTTCCCCCATCCGGTCTGGCATGCCGAGGACGGCGGCCCCTATCCCGGCACCGAATGCCTGGTCATCATGCGCGATCCCGAGTCCGACTGGGTCAATGTCGGCACCTACCGCACCCAGGCCCACGACGCGCGCACCATCACCGTCTTCACCGAGCCCGGCAAGCATGGCGACGTCATCCGCCGCAAGTACTGGGCGCGGGGCGAGGCCTGCCCGGTGGTGGTGTGCCTGGGCCAGGCGCCGGTGTTGGGCGGCGTCGGCCGGGTCGCCTATCGGCCCGGGATCTCCGAGCTCGACATCGCCGGCGGCCAGCTGGGCCGCCCCATCGACGTGGTGGCGGGGCCGCTGACCGGCATCCCGATCCCGGCCGATGCGGAGATGGCGCTGGAGGCGCGCATCCTGCCGCCCGGGGAGGAGACCCGGGTCGAGGGCCCGTTCGGCGAATGGCCGGGCTATTACGCATCGGGCGCCCGCGACGAGCCGGCGGTCAAGATCGACGCCATCTATCACCGCGACGACCCGATCATGATCGGCCAGCCGCCGGTGCGCCCGACATTGCCCGGGCGCCATACCCATGTCGGCGGCGCGGCGGAGATTTGGGACGCGCTGGAGGCCGCCGGCGTGCCCGAGGTCAAGGGGGTGTGGAAACTGGCCGCCGGCGGCTCGCGCTTCATCAACGTCGTCGCCATCCGCCAGCTTCATGCCGGGCACGCCAAGATGGCCGGGCTGGTGGCCACCGGCTGCGGCGCCGCCGGGTTCATGGGGCGCATGACCGTCGTCGTCGATGACGACATCGACATCACCAACGCCTCCGAGGTGATGTGGGCGATGGCGACGCGCTGGGACCCGAAGACCCAGACCGACATCATCGACGGCTGCTGGTCGGGCAATCTTGACCCCACGCTGTCCCCGGAAAAGCGCGCCAGCGGCAACCTCACCAACAGCCGCATCATCGTCTACGCGGTCAGGCCCTTCCACTGGAAGGACGAATTTCCCAAGGTCAACATGGTGAGCCGCGACTATGCCGCGGAGGTGGCGGCCAAGTGGAAGGACAAGCTGCGCTTCCTCGGGGACTGAGGCAGCGCGGGAAAAACCGAGAGGGAGAAAGGGCCCGGAACATGGCGGTGATCCAGATGGCGGAAGACAAGGCGGAGGCCTATCTCGACGACATGGAGCAGAAGGTGCTGGCCCATTGGGCGGAGACGGTGGAGACCTCGCAATTCATGAGCGAGCTCGAGGCGGGCACCCTGCCGATGGAGAGCATCAGGCTGTTCTATTCCAACTGGGGCGCCTTCGTGCCGGTCATCAATTCGCTCTACATGACCCAGTTCTACAACAACCTCTGGTTCTTCGTCTCGAACGTCGACCTGATGAACGCCTATACCGAGAAGGTGCTGGACGAGTTCGGCCATCCCGAGCCGCCCGGCCATATCAAGATCCTGATCTCGACCGGCGAGGCGCTGGGCCTGACCCAGGACGAGATCCTGATCAATCCGATGCTGGCGGAGGCCCGGGCCTTGACCGACTTCCAGCGGACGCTGGTGAACAACGGCCACCCCTACGAGTACTGGGCCTCGGTCCTGTGGGAGAGCTCCTTCGGCTATTCCTGCAACAAGTGGTTCAAGGCGCTGACCGGCCATTACGGGCTGAGCGCCGAAGAGGCGGATTATTTCCACAAGCATTACGAGGCCGACACCCAGGATCACCTGGGCCGCGAGGCGCATTCGTCGGTGACCAAGCACGTGCTCTCGCGCCTGCTCGACCAGGGCATCGCCGAGCGGCCGGGCTATCCGCTGGAATACTGCGCGCTGACCCCGGTCAACCTCTACCGGCAGATGCTGGACGCCGTCTACGCGGCGAGCCATTGAGGGCGCCGCGCCAAACCTGAGCAAAGGGAGGAGAGTCTTGGTCGACCATGTCAGCTTTCCCTACCGTGCGCCGAGCCACCTGCCGTTCCTGCACGTGGTCTCGGAATCGGGGTCGTGGGAAAAACACGGGCTCGAGGTCAATTACAACTACAAGATCAGCTCGTCGGACGCCCATCTGGAGATTCCCAACCAGGACGTCGAATTCGTCGGCGGCAACCACGTTTCCCCCTACGCCCACCGGGCGCGGGGCGATACCTGGGTCTATCTCGGCCAGACCCTGAACCACACCAATTGCCGCCTGGTGGTGCGGCCCGATTCGGGCATCGGTGGGGTGGCCGACCTGCGCAACAAGGTCATCGGCAGCCGCGGCATGCACCCCGGCCTCAACGACTGGCTCTATCTCAAGCAGCGCGGCCTCGACGTCGACCGCGACGATTACGAGATGATCAGCCAGGTGGTCTCGCGCGGCGACAGCATCGATCCCGGACAGGGGGCCGATGTCGACGACACGCCGCTCTGGCACTGGGTCAGGGACGGCAAGGTCGATGCCGCCTTCGTCGCGCCGCCCTTCTGCGTCTTCGCCGAGCGCGCGGGCCTCAAGGTGATCGACGTCGATCCCCTGCCGATGATCTGGTTCACCACCATTTCCTCGTCCTCGGCCTTCATCGACAAGCATCCCGATATCGTCGAGCGCTTCCTCAAGGGGATCATCGAAGGGGTGCATTACTTCAAGACCCATCCCGAGGAATCGATCAAGATCATCAAGGAGAAGTTCGGCGACGAGGGCGCGCTGGACGACGAGGCGGCGCGTTTCCTCTATAACGACATCAACCGATTGCTCGAGCCCAAGCTCTATCCGACCATGCAGGCGATCGCCAACGTCTACGAGGAAGCCATCCGCCAGGACAAGGACGCGGCCAAGGTCAACCCGATCGAGCTCTGGGACATGCATCACATCCGCCAGATCGACGATTCGGGTTTCATCAACGAGCTTTACGGCAAGACCAACGACTGAGGCCGGGACGGGGGCCGCGCCAAGGGGGGGACGGCGCCGGGCAAAGCCTGTATCCTATCCGTCCCGGGCTTAGAAACAGGGCAGGGAGGCACGATGACCGACAGCAGCAAAGACGACGCCGAGATCGCCGCGCGCCGGACCGAGGCGATGGCCGATCTCCGCGTTTTCCTGGAAGAGGCGGAGGCCCGGGGCGAGGTCACCGAGGTTTCGGGCGCCAAGACCGACGAGGAGATCGGCGCCCTGTTCGAGCTCTCCAACGAGCACCTCTATCCGCCGGTGCTCATGTTCAAGGACATTCCGGGCTTCGATCCGGCCTTCCGGATTCTCTCCAACGTGCGGACCGCCAGGTTCCTGGTCGGCGACCTCGATCTCGCGGCGGTCAGGGCCTACCGCGCCCGGCCCAAGGAGCGCTCGGAGCCGATCCCGCCCGAATTCGTCAACACCGGACCGGTGATGGACAACATCATCGAAGGCGGGGACGTCAACGTCCTCAAGTTCCCCGCCTGCAAGTGGCACGGCGACGACGGCGGCAGCTACATCGGCACCGAGTGCATGGTGATCGCCAAGGACCCCGACAGCGACTGGGTCAATATCGGCACCTATCGGGTCATGGTGCAGGACGAAAAGACGCTCTCGATCTTCATCGAGCCCGGCAAGCACGGCGACGTCATCCGCCGCAAATACTGGGAGCGGGGCGAGCCCTGCCCGATCTGCGTGTCCGTCGGCCAGGCGCCGATCCTCGGCGTCGTCGCCGCCCAGGGCGCGCGCCCGGGCGAGTCCGAGTACGACGTCGCCGGCGGGCGCATCGGCCGCGCGGTGCGGGTGGTCGCCGGCAAGGAGACCGGCCTGCCGATCCCGGCCGAGGCCGAGCTGGTGTTCGAGGGCTTCATGCCGCCGCCCGAGGAGGAGGCGCGCACCGAGGGCCCGTTCGGCGAATGGCCGGGCTATTACGCCTCGGCCGACCGGCCCGAGCCGGTGCTCAAGGTGAAGACCATCTATCACCGCGACGATGCGATCATCCTCGGCCAGCCGCCGGTGAAGCCCAACTATCCCGGGCGCCAGATCAAGATTCCCAGGGTGGCGACGCTGTGGGATGCGATCGAGGCGGCGGGCGTGCCGGGCGTCGAAGGGGTCTGGCAGATGCCGGGCGGGGGCTCGCGCTTCATCCTCATCGTCTCCATCAAGCAGCTCCATGCCGGACACGCCAAGATGGCGGGGCTGGTGGCCGCCGGCTGCGGGCCGGGCGCCTACATGACCCGCATGGTGATCGTCGTCGACGACGACATCGACATCACCAACCCGGCCGAGGTGATGTGGGCGATGGCGACCCGCTGGGACCCCAAGACCCAGACCGACATCATCGACGGCTGCTACACCGGCCATATCGACCCGGCGCTGAGCCCGGAAAAGCGGGAGCGCGGCGACATCACCACCAGCCGCATCATCGTCTACGCGGTCAGGCCCTATCACTGGAAGGACGAGTTCCCCCAGGTCAACATGGTGAGCCGCGAGTACGCCGAGGAGGTCAGGCGCAAATGGAAAGGCAAACTGAAGTTCCTGGAGGATTGATGAGGTTGCAGCCACATAACAACCCGTCACCCCCCGGCTTGTCCGGGGGGTCCAACCGCCGCTGGATGGCCCGGACAAGCCGGGCCATGACATGTCACCTCAATGCGGCTCGACCGCCCATCCGTGTGGGAGGCCGAGGGTTGGTGGAACCTATGTTTAGGGGAATCCCATGAGCGGCGAGCTACCACAACCGACCCTGGAGATGATGCGCGAGGACCGCGTCCTCATCGACCCCTACCTGCTGTGGGCCGATCGGGAGGGCATTCCCATCGTCGAGGATTTCGGCGTCGATCTGCGCAAGGTGGAAACCGCGCCCTGGCCGCGGATCGAGGCCGCGGGCGCCATCGTCCACCTCAAGGGGCGCGGCGATTTCATGTCGATGTTCGTGATCGACATCGCGCCGGGCGGGGCGACCGCCTCCCAGCGCCATCTCTATGAAGAGGTGGTCTATGTGCTCGACGGCCACGGCTCGACGGCGATCGATCTCCCCGACGGCACCACCCATACCTTCGAATGGGGCCCCAACAGCATCTTCGCCCTGCCCTTGAACGCGCGCTACCGGCACTTCAACGGATCGGGCGGCGAGGCGGCGCGGCTGGTCTCGGGCAACAACCTCTGCATCATGCTGAACCTGTTTCACGACCCCGCATTCATCTTCGAGAACCCGGCCCGGTTCCCCGCCCGCTTCGGCGAGGCGGACTGGTTCGACGGCGGCGGCGAGATGGTCGAGACCCAGCCCACGCGCTTCATGTGGGTGACCAACTTCGTCGCCGACGTCGCCGGCTTCCAGCTCAAGGGCTGGGAGAAGCGCGGCGGGGGGTCGTCCAACATCCGCTTCTGCCTGGCCGACGGGGTGATGCACACCCACACCTCGGAAATGCCCGTCGGCACCTACAAGAAGGGCCATCGCCACGGCCCCGACTTCCACGTGCTGGTGGTCAAGGGCGCGGGGCACTCGCTCCTGTGGTACGAAGGGGACGAGGATTTCGTCCGCGTCGACTGGTATCCCGGCGTCGTCTTCGCGCCGCCCGACCAGATGTTCCACCAGCATTTCAACACCTCGGCCTATCCCGCCCGCTACGTCCCCATCGCCTGCGGCTCGACCCGCTATCCGCTGACCCAGGCCAAGAAGAACGTGACGCTGGGCGTCGACGTTTCGGTGCAGCAGGGCGGCTGCCAGATCGAATACGAGGACCAGGACCCGCGCATCCACCAAATCTTCCTCGACGAGCTCGCCAAGAACGGGGTCGAGTCGCTGATGGGCGATTACATCGACGAGAGCCGGTACCGGCAGGCGGCCGCGGCCGAGGAGCGGTCATGAGCGCGCCGGTCGAATATACCGGCATGCTCTACGAGCCCTATCTCGACTGGTGCGCCGAGGAGGGCATCCCCATCGTCGAGGAGTTCTGCGTCGATCTGCACGGGGTCGAAACCGGGCCCTGGGCGCGGACCGGGGCCAGGGGCGCTTTCGTGCACCTGAAGGGGCGCGGCGACTTCGCCGCCATCAACCTGCACGAGCTCGGCCCCGGCGGGCAGACCGCGCCCCAGCGCCATCTGTTCGAGGAGGTGTTCCTGGTCATCGAGGGCCACGGCAGCGCCGTCGTCGAGACCGGGGCCGGTGCCAGCCACAGCTTCGAATGGGGGCCCAACAGCCTGTTCGCGGTGCCGCTCAATGCGCGCTACCAGCTGTTCAACGGCTCGGGCAGCGAGCGCGCGCGCCTGGCGTCCACCAACGACCTGCCGCTCAAGATGAACCTGATCCACGACGCCGGGTTCATCTTCGATACCGACTGGCGCTTCGCCGACCGCGAGGGGAGGGACGCGAGCTATTTCGAGGGCGGCGGCCAGCTCGTCACCGCGCCGCGCGGGCGGGAGATGTGGGAGACCAACTTCATCCCCGACGTCGCCGGCTTCGAGCTGCACGACTGGGCGAGCCGGGGCGCGGGCAGCGCCAACCTGGTGTTTTGTCTCGCCGACGGCAACATCCATGCCCATTGCTCGGAGATGTCGGTGGGCACCTACAAGAAGGCCCATCGCCACGGGCCCGACTTCCACGTCTTCATCGTCTCCGGCTCCGGCCATTCGCTGTTCTGGCACGAGGGCGACGAGGACTTCATCCGCCTCGACTGGGCGCACGGTTCGGTGTTCGCGCCGACCGACATGATCTACCACCAGCACTTCAACACCTGCGATCACCCCGTGCGCTATGTCGCCACGGCCATGGGCTCGACCCGCTATCCCTTCACCGCCGACAAGAAGGCGATCAAGATGGGGGTCGACGTCAATGAAGCCGACGGCGGCTTCCAGATCGAATACGCCGACCAGGACCCGCGCATCCACCGCATCTATCTCGAGGAACTGGCCAAGAACGGGGTCGACTGCCGCATGGGCGAATTCATGGACGAGGCCACCCTGCCGCGCTAGGGGGTTTGGAAAAAAACCGCTCCGCCCCCGGAGTGTCCATATAACTCATTGATAAAAATAATGAATTACAAGATTCTCACGATGTGAGAATCGGCGCGGATTCTCATAATGTGGGAATCCCGGCGTCTTGCCGGGTCCCTTGACGGCGGGCGGGATCAGTCCGCCGCTTCCTCGCGGTCCCAGCCGAACGCCCGCATGATCGGCCCGTCGTTGATGGCGAACAGCAGCGCCTCGGCGGCGGCGTTGTTCTCGTGCCGGTGCCAGGCCCAGGTCGGCACGACGAAGGTGTCGCCCGCCTTCCACTCGAACCGCGTCTCGCCGACATGGCTCACCCCTTCGCCCGCAAACACGTGATAGATCGCCGCGTGGGTGTGGCGGTGGGCGCGGGTGGCTTCGCCCGGGCGCAGCATGACCATCTCGCAGTCCACCGTCGGCAGGGTCGGCCCCCCGGTGACCGGGTCGGCGTAGCGCAGGCAGACGCCGTCGAACGGGTCGCCCGGCCCTTGGGCCAGGGTGTCGAGCATGGCCCGCGTGTCCTCCCAGGCGTAGCGGTAGGGCGGCCTGCGCGCGGTCTCGGAATAGTCCGGCGTCTTGGGCGCGAGCGGCCCGAACTGGGCCCGCGACCAGCCCGCCGGCTTGTCGATCTCCTGCGCGTCCGCCTGGTGGGGTTCGGCGAAGCCGATGCCGAAATGGAGGATCAGCGGCGCCATGGCGACGTCGATCCACAGCGTCTGCTCCTTGCCGCCGCTGACGTGGTCGTGCCAGCTCCAGTTGGGCGTGGTGACGAGGTCGCCGCGGGCCATGGGGAAGGGCTCGCCCTCGACCACGGTATTGGTGGAGCCGTCGCCCATGGTGACGAAGCGCACCGCGTCCATGGTGTGGCGGTGGCAGGGCGCGTATTCGCCCTCATCCAGCAGCTGCGCCCCCATCATCATGTTGGGCGTGGTGCCGATCTTGATGTCGGGATGCTGGAAGCCGATGAAGCGCCGCCAGGCCTCCTCCTGGGGGACGTTGTCGATGGCTTCATGGATGATCTCGTTGAGGTCGTCCCAGTGCCACAGATAGGGCCCGTAGGCGGGCTGAGGCTCGCGGTAGCCGTCGGAGCGGTTGGGGATCATCCAGTAGCCCAGAAGGTCGCGCTCGCGCACCTTGCGGTCGAAGGCTTCGCGGCCCTTGCTCGTGCCCGTGCCGGCAGCGGTATCGGTATCGGCCATGTCATCCTCCCCGGAGGGCGCGGGACCCGCGAATCGCTGCCACGGATCCCAGGCGCCGATCGCGCATTTTGCGCCATCGCCGGCGGTTTGAGAAACCCTTTTGCCCGGCGCGCGGGATCGAGAGCCCCCCAAGGGGGCGGAAAAAGGCGGCGGCGGGGCGGCGAAGTGCGGTTTTCCGGGCCGGATAACCTGAAATCCAGGGGCCGGTCAGGCCGATGCCTCCCGCGCCTTCGAAATTCCGCAGCCAAAGGGCGCGTGAATGTGATCAAATTGGTCCGCGGCGCTTAAGCGATCGAAGGAGCGATGGCCATGGCTGTGTTTCTCATCCGGCGGACGGCGTTTGTCGTTCTCCTCGCGTTGGTTGGCATCGGTATCGTTTTCCGAACCCACGGCTTCGCCCCCGCTGTGGCGGGCGAATCGGCGAAACCTCCGGCGGGGCTTTCCGCCAAGGCTTTCGACGGCGTTGATTTTCACGGCGTTTTCGGCGTCGAGGCCGAGCGCGATCCGCAAAAGGAAGTGTTCAGCTTCAAGGAAGGCAAGTTCTTTTCCGCAAGCTGCCTGAAATGGGGGTTTACGCCCGCGCCCTATTGGACGCGCCGGGATGACAAGGGCGTGCATTTCCTGGCCGAGCTCGAAAGCGCCGAGCACGGGACCATGCGGTACGAAGGGACCTTCGACGGTAAGGAGCTCACGGCCGTCGCCTATTGGAAGAAGGAGCGCTGGTATTGGACCATCGAGCGCACCTACCGCTTCAAGGGCCGCCCCGGCAAGATCGCCAAATGACGCCGGTTTTCACGCACTCCCATCGTCGGTTCCCATGACGGGGGATCCCGCCGCCGCGGCAAGGCGGCGCGTCCAGGTGAGATGGGGACGCCTGGCGCTGATCGTCGCGGGCCTGCTCGGACTTTACCTCCTCGGCCAGTGGATCACGGAGATGGTGGCCCGGCAGTTCGGCCTCGTCATGCATGTGCGCAGCGAACCCACCTTCCATATCCTGATCATGACCGCCAGCGCCATCTATGTGGCGCTGATGGCGGTGCCCTTCATGCCGGGGGTCGAGATCGGCGTCACCATGATCTTGATGTTCGGCACGAAGATCTGCTTCCTGGTCTACCTCTGCACGGTGGCCGCCCTGATCCCGCCTTACCTGATCGGCCGGCTGATTCCGCTGCGGTACTGCGTGAGGGCGAGCGCCTTCCTCGGCCTCGGCCGCGTGTCTCAGTTGCTGCGCGAGATCGAGCCACTCGATGCCGAGGCGCGGCTCGCCTTTCTGCTGGCCAAAGCGCCCGACCGGATAACGCCCTTCCTGCTGCGCCACCGCTTTCTCGCGCTCGCCGTGGTGCTGAACCTGCCGGGCAACATGGTGATCGGCGGCGGCGGCGGCATCGCCATGCTCGCCGGCGTCAGCGGGTTGTATCCCCTCCCGGCCTACCTCCTGACCGTGGCGCTGGCCGTCGCCCCGGTTCCCGTGGTCATCGCGCTCAGCGAACTCGGCCTCTGAGGCGCCGGTCCGTATCCACAGGCCCCCGCCGCGGTCAGGCTGAGGGCGGGCGCCGCTGGGACGCCCGCCCCGCCGATCCCGCCGCGCTCAGCTCTTCTTCTTTTTCTTCTTGCGCTTGCGCGGCTTGCCGAAGATCTTCTTGGCCGCCTGGATCGTCGTCGGCGGCGAATTGACGATCTTGGCCACCAGCTTCTGCAGATCCTCGCCCCTGACCGGGCTGATGACCAGCCCCTGCCGGTTGGCGTCGGCCAGGAACTTGGGGTCCTTGACCATGCCGTCGAAGGCGGCCCGCAACGCCTTGACCTTGTCGGCCGGCACCTTGGGGCCGACGGCGATGGGCTTGCCGACATCCATCGGCAGCGAGAAGAACTCCAGGATCAGGCGCTCTTCCTCGTTGCGGGCAAGCTCGTGCAGGAGCGGCACGTGCTGCAGGTCCTTGGCCTTATGGCCGCCGATCTGCACCATCACGGTGAGCTGGTTGTTCTTGACCCAGTGGGGATGGACGGCCTTGACCACCGACCAGTTGGCGCCGGCCCGGGCGGCCACCTCGCCCTTTTCCAGGGCCTGATCGACGCCGAGCCCGCCCTTGTAGCCGCTGACCACCTTGAACTTGGTCCCCAGCGCATAATTCATCGCCTTGGGGATGGTGCTGGAAAGGCCGGAGGGCGAGGTGGCGCCGATGATGACCTCCATCTTGCGCGCGTCCTCCACGGTGCGCGCCTTGGTCGAGGCATTCCAGACCGTCAGCACCGTGACGTCGTTGGTGATGTTGCCGATCCATTGCAGCTTGTTGACGTCGAAGGTCTTGCGCGTGCGGCCCACGGCCTGGCGAATGGGCAGGGTGTTGAGGAGCGCCGCGATGACGGTGCCGTCCTGGGGCGCGACGTTATAGACGTAGCCCGCCGTGATCTGGCTGCCCGCGCCCTGCTTGTTCTGGACGACGACCCGGGGTCGGCCGGGGATGTGGCGGCCGATATGGCGGCCGACGGTGCGCCCGTGGACGTCGTAGGAGCCGCCGACGGCGGTGCCGATGATGAGGCGGACATCCTTGCCCTTGTAAAAATCGCTGATGGCATCGGCCCGGGCGGCCGATGTCAGGCCCAAGCCGATGGCGGCGGCGAGGCCGGCGCCCAACGTGACACCCAATGTTGGTCGATACATGGTCGTGACCCTCCTTGTTTTATTTCAATAGTTTATTGAGTATTCCTCACTTTACACATCAAATTTGTGGGCGGCCTCCATCGGACACCGGCGGACACCGTCGCCACGTCTCGCGCGCGGATGCCGCCGCGTTCGCCCTCGATCGCTCGCACCGCCCGTGCCCGCCTAATCCTCGATCATCTTGCGCATGGCTTTCAGCTTTTCGCCGGTCTCGTAATGGCGGCCCTGGACCGCGAGGTCGGCTTCCTCTGCCTCTTCCTCGGTCCAATGGCCGAGGGAATAGCCGTACCACGGATTCTTGAGCTCCAGCTGCGGCAGCTGCAGCTCCCGCCAGAGCTCGAGCGCGCGGTCCATGAACTCCTTCTTGGGCAGCGACAGCGGCGGGTAGGGCCATTTCATGGTGGCGTCGATCAGGAGGCCCGAATTGCGCGGCCGGTTGGCGGCATCGGTCAGGCCGCGGCTTTGGTCGGGCGGCGCGATCGAGGGGTCGAGGGCCAGAAGCGGCGTATCGATGATGGCGATGTCCCGGTGCGGCTGGGCCCGCCAGGCGATGGCCCAGAGCACGTGCTCGAGGCTGTGGATGTCGATGTCCTCGTCGACGGCGACGGCGATCTTGCCGATGAAGCGCTCGGTGATCAGCTTGAGCGCCTCCAGCCCCTGGCCCGGCCTGGGGTCCTTGAGCTTGACCACCAGCGACGCATTGGAGCCGGTGCATTCCAGGTAATGCACCTCGAGCACGTTGTCGTGCCCGTTCTCGTGCAGGAGCCGCTTGGAGGCGGCGGCGCGCCCGATATGGCGCATCTTGCTGCTCTCGCTGGGCGGCACCTGGCTGATCAGCGCGAGATAGACCGGGTTCTTGCGCATGGTGATGCGCTCGACATCCATGAAGAAGCTGTAATCGCGCTTGGCCATGTAGCCGGGGAATTCGCCGAAGGCGCCCTCGATCTCGAGCTCGGCGGAGGGCACCCAGCCCTCGATCACGATCTCCGCCTCGGCCGGCACCATCAAATCGTGTGTCTTGCAGCGCACCACCTCGAGCGGCGTGCCGGCGATGGCGCCGGCGACGTCGTATTCGCACATGTCGTTGGGGATGCGGGTGACGGCGGTATAGGTGACGTGGGGCGGCGCGCCGATGACGATGGCGGCGGGCAGGCGCTCCTCGCCCATCTCGCGCCACATGTCGATGTGCCGGCGCATGCCGACGCCGAGCATCCCCGGCAGGGCGCCGATGCGGTCGGGCGCCTTGACCATGCCGCGGTAGTTGCCGAGGTTGTGCATGCCGGTGTGCGGGTCCTTGGTCACCCAGTGGGAGCCCGAGGTATAGGGCGCGTTGTCGAAGCCGGGGGTGGAGATGGGGACCGGCAGCAGGCCCAGGCCTTCTTTCTCAAGCCGCTCGCCCTCGATCACCACCTCCTGGCAGGGGGCGGTCTCGACCTCCACCGGATCGAGCGGAGCATCGAGCGCGGCGTTCCAGACGTCGGGGATCTCCTCCACCGCGCAGCCCATGCCGAGCGCGTAGATATCGGCGGAACCCGCCATGGCGGCGATCAGGACCGGGATGTCGTATTTGCGGCCCTGGGCGTCATAGACGTTTTCGAACAGGAAGGCGGTGCGGTCCTTTTCCTCGAGGCCGCGGAATTGCAGCCGGACGAGGGGATGCAGCTCGGTATCCTTGTTGACCGGCGTGGTGATCCGGCGCAGCTTGCCGGCCTTTTCCAGCACCTCGATATAGGCCCTCAAATCCTTGTGCGAACGCGTCATGCCCTGCCGTCTCCCCCAAGCCTGGTTTTGTCGTCGGTGTAAGTCCCCTGCGCCTTCAGTCGTCCTCGGGCAGGGCTTCCAGCATGTCCGCCAGCTGCCCCTTCCACACCCGGTCGAGCGCCCAGCTCCTGCGCAGGCCGTCGAGGATGTGTTCCTGGGCCTCGGGCGTGCGCGCGTGGTTGCGGGCCACCACCATCAGCAGCCTGCCGTGTTCCATGTCGGCCACCATGTGTTCGGCGTTGGACGGCTGGGACTTGAGGGGAATGCCGAGATCGGCGTTCATCTTCTCGCCGATGCGCCGGGACATGCTGCCGCCCTCGAGGATTTCCTCGGAATTGCCGAGCTCCAGCGCCGCCGAGGCCGCCACCGCGGACAGCCAGTGGCCGTGGGTCGCGAGATGCAGCCAGGCCAGGGTGCAGGCGATGGTCCCGTCGGCCGGCGGCGTGGTCTCGAAATCCTCGGGCGTGAGGCCGAGCAGCGCCCCTTCCTTGATGGCCAGCGTGTGATGGTCCTCGATCCCCTCCTCGGGCCGGCCCTCCAACTCCTCGCGCTCGTGCTCCCAGATCAGGGCCTTGACGTCGAGCGGCGCCGCGCCTTGCGCATGGGCCCAGCAGTCGCGCCGGTTGGTGGTCCAGTAGGCGCGCTGGAGGATGTAGGTGCGGGCGCGTTCGCGCGTGAACTTGAGGCCGAGCAGCCGGCGGTAGCCCGTCGAGTCGAACTGGGCGTTGGCCATCTCGACGATCTGGGATTCCAGGGCCGCCAGATCCGCGTCTTCTATGCTGGTTGTGGTCATCGTGAAGCTCTCCTGGTTTAACCGGTGCGGCGACCCGCCGACCCGACGGCGGTGCCGGCCATTGTCGCGGTGCTCATCGGCGTGGCCTGTCGAGGAACGGGAGTTGCCCCGCCCATTTTTCCCGGACCTCTTCGGCGTAGTCCTTGTCGACCGCGTTGACCTTGGGGAAATCGTCCTTCCAGTGATAGGGGCGGACCGCGTAGATGATGACCCGGGTCGTCGTCAGGTTGTCGGCCGCGCGCTTTTCCGGCGGCAGGTGGGGATCGATATAGCCGGTCCAGCAATCGTCGATGAAGTCGGTCTGGGTCTTGGGGTCCCAGCGCGTCGCCAGCGCCCACATCACCTCCGCCTCGTCGGTGATGTCGATGTCGTCGTCGACGACGATGACGATGCGGGTCATGTAGGCGCCCGGCCCGCAGCCGGCGGCGACCAGGCCCGCCATCTTGGCATGCCCGGCATGGAGCTGGCTGACCGAGATCACGTTGATGAAGCTGACGCCGCCGCCGAGCGGCTTCCACACGCCGGTGATGCCGGGCACCCCGGCGGCCTCCAGCGCGTCCCACAGCGCCGCCATGGTGCGGATCGAGGGCTGGCGCCCGGGATAGGTCGGCAGCGCCGGCGGCTGCCCGATCACCACCGCTTTGTCGCGATGGTAGACCGCCTTGACCCTGAGCACCGTCTCGGTGCGCACGGCCGAGGCGTAATAGCCGGGCCATTCGCCGAACGGCCCCTCGGGCGCGCTTTCCTGCTCCACCGGCGGCATCACCCCCTCGAAGGCGATTTCGGCATCGGCCGGGATGGGGAGGCCGGTCAAGGGGGCGTGGACGATCTCGATGGGCCGCCCGATATGGCCGCCGGCGGTATCGAACTCCGACAACCCGTGGCGCGAGGGCGTGCCCGCGACGTTGCCGAGGACCGGCGCCTGGCCGACGCAGATGACCATCGGGCAGGCCTCGCCCCGGGCCCAGTATTTCTTGCGGATCAGGTCGCCGTGCTTGCCCGGCTCGATGAACACGGCGAGCGTCTTGCCGTCGTGGATCATCGAGCGGTAGGTGCCGACATTGACCCAGCCGCTGTCGGGGTCCTTGTTGATGACCAGGCATTCGGTGCCGATATAGCGCCCGCCGTCGCCCTCTTTCCACTGGGGGGCGGGGAAGATGTTGATGTCGACGTCCTCGCCGGTGATCACGTTGTCCATGACCGGGCCGGTATTGACGGCCTTGGGCGGGATCGGGTCCGAGGCCCAGCGGTTTTCCCTCTTGTGGGCGCGCACGCGCTCGAGGTCGAGGTCGCCGACCAGGGTCCGGGCGAAGCGCACGTTGGTCAGCACCCGGAAATCCGGCGAATAGCCCTTGATGTTTTCGAACAGCAGGACCGGCGGATGGCGCTTCAGCAGGCTGAGCTCGTAAAGGGCGCCCATTTCCAGGTGGGGATCGGCGCCGTCGACGACCTCCAGCTCGCCGCGCTCTTCGACGATGCGCATATAGGCCCTGAGGTCGCCCATCGCCTCCAGGCGTTCGGCGTCCTCCGCCCGTTCGCGCCGGTCCGTCATGATCGTCCCCGTCTCCCCCCGCATGTGGCGGTGTTCGGGCCCCATTCTACAGCGCTTCCGCGGCCAATGTGTAGGGAAGCAAATCCCGCCGCCCGCGCCGGCCCCCCGCCGCCGCGTCGCGTCTGGCGAAGCTTGGAAAAAATCTAGGGTTTTTCCGGTCCAGTTCTGATAGACATGACCGCGGTCGCAACCAGGCTCGATAGGGGTTTCATGGCCCGGACACCAAGACCTGCCCGCGGACGGCGCGGCGCGCGTTCGCCCGGCAACACCACCATCGCCACCGGCGCCCGCCTCCTCAAGGTGGTCGCGAGTTTCGACGGGCCGGCGACGCTGACCCGGATCGCCGCCGCCGCCGACATGCTGCCGAGCCGCGCCTACCGCTATCTCCGCGGGCTGTGCGATGCCGGTCTCCTGGAGCAGGAGAGCGGCACCGGCCGCTACGACCTGGGGCCGGAGACCCTCAATCTCGGCCTGGCCGCCATCAGCCGCATGGATGCGGTCCGCCAGGCCTTCGGCGTGCTGCCGGTGCTGGCCGAGGACACCGGCCTGGCGGCGCTGGTCAGCGTCTGGGGCTCCCACGGTCCCACCGTGATCCGCTGCGAGCATGCCAACCTGACCGCCCCGATCCGCATCCGCGAAGGTCTGGTCCTGCCGTTGCTGACCACCTCGGCGGGAAACCTGTTCCTCGCCCATCAGCCCGAGGCCGAGACCAAGGGCCTGCTGGCCCGCGAGGTCAAGGAGTGGAACGCCCTGCACAAGGGCAGGGAGCGCATGACCGCGCGGCGCATCGAGGAGATCAAGTCGAGCGTCCGCCGGCGCGGGATGGCCCGGACCATCGGCCTGCGCACGCCGATCCACGCCAATCTCGCCGCGCCGGTTTTCAGCCATGACGGCAAGCTCGAACTGACCATCACCCTGATCGGCGTGAAGGGCACCTTCAGCACGGCGTTTTCCGGCCCGCCGGCCAAGGAGCTGGCGGCCGCGGCCAAGGAGCTTTCGCGCAAGCTCGGCGCCGAGGCCAACGCGAACGCCTGAACGCCTCGCCCGTCCTTTCGCCGATGCGCATCTCGAACCGGGCCGCGACGGGCGGTCCGGGCGCACCGTCAGTCCGCGTATTTCTCCAGGAGATCGCCGAGGAAACCCCGGAACATGCGATCGATGGCCCAGGTCTTCTTGGCGCCGTCGAGAAGCTGCGCCCGGTCCTTCGGCGTCTTGCCGTAGAGCTTGGCGGCGCGCATCAGCATCTGCGCGTGCTCGATCTCGGCCACCGTGTGCTCCTCGTTGGAGAGCTGCTTGCGCAGGGGGATGCCGAGCTCGCGCTCCAGCTTCTCGCCGAGGCGCCGGGAGACGCCGCCGCCGCGCACGATATCGTCGGAATTGGAATATTCCAGGGCCGAAGAGCCGGCGAAGGCGACCCGCCAGGGCTCGTTCTGGGACAGCGAGATCCAGGCCTGGCAGCAGGTATAGGTGCCGTCCATGGGCTCGGTGTTGTAGTAGTCCTCGGGCGTGAGCCCCCAGGCCTCGCCCTGCTTGACGGCCAGTTCGTAATGGTTGAGGCCGCCGCGGGCGGGCACCCCGTCGAGCTCCTCGGTCTCGTGGTCCCAGACGAACTGCTTGATCGGCATCGGCGACTTGGCCTGCACGTAGCCCCAGCAATCGCGGCGGTTGAGGTTGAACAGCGCGTGCTGCTTGAAGAACTCCTGCGCGCCCTTCAGGGAGAACGGAACCGAGAACAGGTGCTTGTAGGCATCCGACTCGAACTGCGCGTTGGCCAGCTCCGTCAGCTCCTCTTCCAGGTCCTTGATCGCTTTTTCATCGACCTCTTTGATGTCGGTGGCCATCGCCTACTCCTTGTCCATGCAACCCGTCAGGAAAACCGCGCGCCTCAACCCGCCTGCCCCAGGGCGCCGATGGCGGCCCGGGACCGCTCGGGGTCCTCGCGGTAGAGGCCGAAGGCCTTGAGCACCGGCGTGTCGTTGACGGAAAAGAGATAGGCCGGTTCGCTCGCCGAGCGGTTGACGTGGCGGTGCCAGGTCCAGTTGGGCAGCGCCAGGGTGTCGTGGCTCTGCCAGTTGAGCGTCTTGTCGTCGAACTCGGTCGCCCCTTCGCCGCCGGCGACGAAATAGACCGCGCTGGTGGTGTGGCGGTGGCGCTCGCCCCGGAAGCCGGGGGGCAGCATCTGGATCCAGCAGGAGATGGTCGCCAGCGCCGGCCCGCCGGTGGCGGTATTGACGTATTCGAGCGCGACGCCGTCATAGGGATCCGGGGCCTCGGCGGCGAGCCGGTCGAGCTCGGCGCGGGCGACCGACCAGGGATAGCGCAGCGGCCGGGCGATGCCGTTTGCGGCCCCGGCCCTGCGCAGCAGCGGCGAGGCCTCGGTGGCCCGGGCCTTGCGGTTCTGCTGGGTCGCCGCCGGCTCCTCGTAGAAGATCTGATTGAGGTGGTGCAAGAGCGGCACGTCGAGGGCATCGAGCCAGATCGCGGGCGCCCCGCTCTCGTTGTGGTGATCGTGCCACATCCAGTTGGGCGTGAGGATCAGGTCGTAGGGCTCCATCATCAAGGGCTCGCCGTCGACCACGGTATAGACGTCCTTGCCGCCCTGGATGACGAAGCGCAGCGCGGTGATGGTGTGGCGGTGGACCCAGGCGGTTTCCCCGGGATGGATGATCTGGATCGCCGTGATCAGGGTCTGGGTGGTGCCGCGCGGCAGGCCCGGATTGATCATCGACAGCGTCCGCCGGGCGGTCTTGCTCTCGGTCATGGCGTCCAGCGACTTGGCCAGGAGCGGCTCCATCTCGGCCCAGGTCCAGACATGGGCCTGGGCGACCGGTCCGGGCTCCGCATAGATGCCGTCTTCGGCCGACTGGGTGAAGGTCTGTGCGCGCTGGGGGTCTCCCTGCCACTGCCCGCGCAGATGGTGATGGACGAGCTCGTCTTCCAACGCGGTCAGGGCGTCGGGCGCGGCCGTCATGACGTGGCATCCTGCATCGAGCGTTTCCCGTGGTCCCTCGAGGGTCGGCGGGGGCGGCCTCTCGACGGCCCGCCCCTCGTGTTTCCGCCGTCTCCGGCGCCCCAAGGATAGGCCATCGACCGGCGAAGTCCAACGGGTTTCGATAATCGAAATCGCCCTCGATATTCCCTCCTCGCGCCGCGGGCGGGGCGGTTTGAGGCTATTTCCCGGCGCGCCGCGATGGTAGTCTGGCGCCAACGGTCATCGGTCCCGCCGGGGGCCGGGAGGAGGGAGAGCGATGGCGTCCGACAACGAAGCGGCGATGCGGCTGGAAGCGCTGGGCGATTTGCGCCGCTGCCTGGACCTCGCCGAGGAGATCAACGATCTCGAGGTGGTCGAGGGCGCCGATCCCGACCTCGAGATCGGGGCGCTCTACGAGCTCAGCCTCGAGGACGAGAGGCCGCCGGTGATCGTCTTCGACAAGATCAATGGCTTTCCCGAGGGCTACCGCGTCGCCGTCAACGTCCGCTCCTCGAAGGTCTTCGGCGTCGCCGAAGGCCTCGAGCAGGTGCAGCAGTACCGCAGGCACCGCCGCCAGCACCACGAACCCATCGACCCCGTCACCGTCGAGACTGGCCCGGTGATGGAGAACGTCTTCGAGGGCGCAGCGGTCGATACCGGCGCCTTCCCGGCGCCCAAATGGCACCAGGACGACGGCGGCCCTTATATCGGCACCGAATGCATGGTCATCACCAAGGACCCGGATTCGGGCTGGGTCAACGCCGGCACCTACCGGGTCCAGGTCCACGACAAGACGACGCTCTGCCCCTTCATCGAGCCCGGCAAGCACGGCGACGTCATCCGCAGGAAGTACTGGGCCCGGGGCGAGGCCTGCCCGATGGTGGTCTCGGTCGGCCAGGCGCCGGTGCTCGGCGCCGCCGCGGCCTCGACGGCGGCCGAGGGCGTCTCGGAATTCGCCGTCGCCGGCGCGCGCATCGGCCGGCCCATCGAGCTTTTGGAAGGCAAGCACACCGGCATTCCCTTTCCCGCCGCGGCCGAAATCGTCTTCGAGGGCTTCATGCCGCCGCCGGGCGAGGCCTCGGTCCACGAGGGGCCGTTCGGCGAATGGCCCGGCTATTACGCCTCCAACGCGCGGCTCGAGCCGGTGCTCAACGTCGCCGCCGTCTACCACCGCGACGACCCCATCATCGTCGGCGCGCCGCCGATGCGCCCGGTGCTGCCGGGCTTCTGGTACGGCACCGCGGGCTCCGCCCATTTCCGCGCCGCCTCGCTGTGGGACGAGCTCGAGGCCGCGGGCGTGCCCGGCGTCAAGGGGGTGTGGTCGATGCCCGGCGGCGGCCCGCGCTTCATCCGCGTGATCGCCATCGAGCAGTTGCACGCCGGGCACGCCAAGATGGCCGGGCTGGTGGCGGCCGGCGCGGGGTCCTCGGCCTATCTCGGGCGCATGGTCATCATCGTCGACGACGACATCGACATCACCAACCCGGCCGAGGTGATGTGGGCGCTGGCGACGCGCTGGGACCCCAAGACCCAGACCGACATCATCGACGGCTGCTGGACCGGCTATATCGATCCGATGCTGCTGCCCGAGCGCCGCGAGGCCGACGACATGACCAATTCCCGCATCATCATCTACGCGGTCCGGCCCTATCACTGGAAGGACGACTTCCCCAAGGTCAACGCCGTCGACAAGGGCTACGCCGAAGAGGTGCGCAAGCGCTGGTCGGCCAAGCTCGATTTCCTGAAGGGTTCGTAGGCGCGCGGGGCGGCCTTTCCCCGTGGTCCCGCGTCATCGCCCGGTTTATCCGGGCGATCCGCGGCCCTGACGGCGGAGCAGGGGATCGTTAGGTCGCGGGGCCGCCCGCGCCGCCCGTGCCTCAGGCGCGGTCCAGCATCTTCGAGAGGAACTGCTCGCGCTGGCGCCGGTTGTTCTCGTCGAACCAGGAGCAGGTGATCAGGATGTCGCCGTTGTCGTAAGCGACCTCTTCGACGGTCATCCTCGGCCCGCCCGAGCGCAGCACCACCACTTCACCGGCGACGAGGTTTTCGGCCATGGCTTCCCTCGGGCGAGCGCGCGCTCAGCCGCCCTTGCCGCCGGTGAGGATCGCTTCGTCCATGAACTCGCCCATGCGGCAGTCGACCCCGTTGTTGGCGAGCTCCTCCAGATAGAGGCGGTGGATGTAGGGGTCCTGGTCCTCGTACTCGATCTGGTAGCCGCCTTCCTCCTTGACGCTGACGGCGACGCCGAGCTTCATCACCCGCTTCTCGGCGGTGAACGGATAGCGGGTCGAGCCCATGGCGGTGGCCATGTAGCGGGCCGGGACGGCAGCGGTGTTGAAGTGCTGGTGGAAGATCATGTCGGTCGGCGCGAAGACCGAGCCGTGCGCCCATTCGAAGCGGGTGTAGTCGTCGTCGCCCTCGTACCAGAAGAGCGAATAGCCGGATCCCGAGACGATGAAGACGTGGTAATCGGGCGGGTGGCGATGGGCCTTCTTGTAGGTGCCGACGCTCATCTCCGAGGTGTGGGCGTGGAGCACCCCGTCGGCGAGGCAGAACTGGATGTTGGTGGACCCCGCGCCGCGGCTCTCGTAACCGCGCAGCTCGAAGGCGGAGACGTCGGGGACGAAATTGGTTTCCCACATCTGGCGCCCGCGGGTGGAGGGCACGAATTCGCCCTCGCCGGCGAACCAGCCGGGGTCGCCCGGACCCTCGCGCTCGGGAAAACGGGTGGGGTTGCCAAAGATGAACTCGGCGTCATGGAACATGTTCATGGTGACGCAGAGGTCGTTGGTCGACGCGATGCGCGCGGGCTGAGCTCCCGAGCCGTTGAACAGCTGATACTTGGCGTTCAAGGGGATCGAGAACAGGCTGTTGGGCCCCCATTCGAACGTGTGGCTCTGCCCGTCATGAGTCTCGATCTTGGCGCTGCCGTGGCCTTCGACGACCAGCATCACTTCCTCGAAGAGGTGCTGCTGGGGTTCGCTCCGGCCGCCCGGCGGGATGTCGTAGAGGAAAATCGAGATGAAGTCGCCGCGCCCCTTCATGTGGACCAAGGCGCCGTCTATCCCTAAGCGCGGCCACGGCTTGGTGTCGAGCGTATGGAGATCGACGCAAAACTCCTCGTAGATGGGGATGCCCTCGCCGCGCGCCCAGATGAGGTAGGGGTCGAGCAGGTACCTGAGCTCCTCGTTGGACTTTCCCTCGGTCTCGATGATCTTGGTGGCGGGGGCTTGGGTGGCCATCATTGGTTACTCCGCGGCGCTCGTATCGAGGTCCCGGCGCATGGCGTCCTCGTCGAAGAATTCGCCCATCTCGGACTCGACCCCGGTCTTGGCGATCTCGCCGAGCCACAGGCGATGGATGCGCGGGTCCTGGTCCTCGTATTCGATCTGGCGCCCGCCTTTCTTGATGGAGACGTCCGAGCGGTTGTTCTCGGACCCCTCGCGCCGGCGCTGGATCACCGGATAGCGCTTGGAGCCCAGACCGATGGCGAGATAGCGGGCGGGGTGGGCCGAGGTGTCGAAATGCTGGTGGAACATCTGGTTGGGCGGGGCGAAGATCATGCCGTGGCGCCATTCGACGCGGTGGAAGTCCTCGTCGCCCTCGTACCACAGCAGCGAATAGCCCGAGCCGTGGACGATGAAGATGTGCAGGCCGGGGCCGTGGCGGTGGCCCTTCTTGTACGTGCCGACGGGCATTTCCGAGGCATGGGCGCCCAAGATCCCGTCGGCCAGCAGGAACTGCATGTTGCCCGAGCCGGCGCCGCGGGCATCCCAGGGCTGGAGCTCGAAGGCGCCGACATCGGGCACGAAATTGGTGTCCCACAGGATGCGCCCGGGGCGGATCGGCGTCATCTCGCCCTCGCCGGCATAGCGCCCGGTCTCGCCCTCGCGGCCGGCGAACCAGTGGTCGTTGTCGAAGACGAAGGACTCGGAATGGTAGAGGTTCATCACCATCGGCGCGTTGGTGGTGGTGGCGATGCGCGCCCGCTCGGCGCCGGAGCCGTTGAAGATCTGGTGCGGCGCGTTGACCGGCAGGGCGAACATGCTCTTCGGCCCCCACTCGAAGGTGTGGCTTTGCCCGTCGTGGCTCTCGACCCGGGTCGAGCCATGGCCCTCGAGCACGTAATAGACGTCTTCGTAGAGGTGACGGATGGGCGCGGTCTTGGCACCGGGCGCCACGTCCAGCAGGAAGGTGGAGCAGAAGTTTCCGCGGCCCTTCAGGTGGATGATGGCGCCGTCGCAGCCGTAGCGCTGCCACGGCGCGGTATCGGCGGACAGCAGATCGACGCCGAAATCCTCGACCACGGGGACGCCTTCGGCCTCCGCCCAGTCGAGATAGGGGTCCAGCAGCACCCGCTCCCGGCGGTATTTCTCTACGGTCTCTGCGGGAATATCGGCCATCGTCTCGCTTCGCCGGCGCTCAACGGGGCCCGATCACTCGGGGTCCGGCAGGGCGAGCAGCATATTGGCGAGGCAGCCCTTCCACGCCCGGTCCAGCGCCCAGCTCTCCTTGAGGCCTTCGAGGGCCAGGTCGAACTTCTCCGGCGTGTCGCAATGCACGTTGCAGACTTTGTTGAGAAGGCTGCCGTGCTCGACGTCGACCTCGGCGTGCTCCTTGGCGTTGATCTGCTTGTCGAAGGGGATGCCGAGCTCGGCCTCCTGCTTCTTGCCCCAGCGGTAGGACATGCCGCCTTCGGGCACCCAGTCCGACGAATTGGAGACCTCCAGCGCGGCGCAGGACGCCACCGACTTGAGCCAGGGGCTGTCCTTGGCCAGGTGGATCCAGGCGTAGATGCAGGTCAGCGTCTCGTCGGCCGGAATCTCGTTCTCGAAGTCCTCTCGGCTGAGGCCGATGGTCGCCGCCTGGCGCACCTGAAGCGAATAATGGTCCTCGACCCCTCGTTCCTCGTTGCCTTGCAGCTCGTCGAGCTCGTGATCCCAGATCAGGGCCTTGACGTCCATCGGCGCGAGCGCCTGGGCGAAGGCCCAGCAGTCGCGGCGGTTGAGGTTCCAGAAACCCTTCTGCAGGACGTATCTCTGGGCCCGGGGGATGGTCAGCGGGATGGAGAGCAGGCGCCGATAGGATTCGGATTCGAACTGCGCGATGGCGAGGCGTTGCACCTCGGCGTAAAAGCTCTTGCGCAGGCTGTCAAGGTCGATCGCGGTGGCCATGGCTCCCTCTTATGAACGTGTCGCTTGGTCGGAATATAACAGATTTTCGCCGCCCTGGGCGAGCGCCGCCTAATCCTCGCGGTAGAGGCCGAGCGCTTCGAGGACCGGGCGGTCGGAGACGCGGAACAAGAGCGCGTCCTCATCGGTCGAGACATTGGCATGCTTGTGGCGCGTCCAGGCGGGGACGACGAAGCAGTCGCGCGGGCCCCAGTCGAGCGTCTCGCCGTCGACCTCGGTCCGGCCGGCGCCGGCCATGACGAAGTAGACGGCGCTCGCCGATTGGCGCCGGGAAAGGCCATCGAACCCGCCCGGCAGCCTCAGGATCGCGGGCTCCAATGTCTTCAAGACGGGGCCGCCGGTCTCCCCATCGCGGTAGGCCACGGCGTATCCGTCGTGGGGCGAGGCCCCGTCCGTCCCCAGGCCGTCGAGGCGCGCGGCCATGTCCGCCCAGGAAAAGCGCAAGCTGGCCGCATCGACGTCGTTGCGGACCGGTTGCTGGTCCTCGCCGAAATTCTCGAACACGGTCTGGTTCAACGCCGCGACCAGGGGCCCGTCGAGCACGTCCAGCCACAGCGCGCGTGCGCCCGACTGATTGTGATGGTCGTGCCACTGCCCATTGGGGGTCAGCACCAGGTCATGGGTCTCCATCGGGCATTTCGCGCCGTCGACCACGGTGTAGAGCTCGGGATGGCCCTCGATGACGAAGCGTAGGGCCGAGATGCTGTGGCGGTGGGCCCAGGCGAGCTCGCCCGGCTTGATCATCTGGATGCCGACATTCATGGTGTGGGTGGTGAAGCGCTCCAAGGTGGGGTTGGCGAACATCAGGCTGCGCCGGGCGGTGAAGCTCTCGGCGATGGCGTCGCCCGATTGTTCGATCAGGCCTTCGGTCTGCTGCCATTTCCAGATGTGCGGGCGGCCCCGCGGGTGGGGCTCCCAGACGTCGCCGCTCCAGGCGCCGCCGGCGCCCGAATCGCGCCGCTCGTCGGACAGCCACTGGCCGCGCATGTTGGCGGCGGCAAGCTCGGCATTGAACGCCTCGAGCGTCTCACCCTTCTCATAGGCCATGATGAACCAGGACTCCTTCCCCGATGACGGCGATTGCGGGCCAACGGGCCGGTTTTGCGCGCGCCTCTGCCGTAATTTGCTATTCTAGCCCCGCCCGGGCCACCGGTCCACGGATGCGGCAGGGCGAACCCGGGAGGAGACCGGTCATGGGAGGGAGGCGTGCGCTTCTGCTGTTGGCGTTGGGGCTTGGGATGCACACCGCCCCGGCGCTGGCCGATTCGATTGACGGCGACTGGTGCCACACCGATGGCCGCAAGTTCACCATCGACGGGGCCGATTTCGTGACCCCCGGGGGAAACAAGATACAGGGCGATTACGGCTACTATTCCTTCGCCTACCAGATTCCCGAACCGGAGGCGGGCGCCGGGCTGATGGTGTCGATGGTGTTCATCGACGACGACACCCTGCACCTGACCGTCGGCAAGACCAAGAGGCTCGCGGAAAAGGGCGAAAGCCCGGGCGGACCGCTCGAGGTCTGGCGCCGCTGCCGCGGCGGCATCACCTGAACCGGGCCGAGAGACGCTAACGCCCCATCGGCCCATACCCGGAAGGCCCAGCCCATGCGCATCGCCGCCGTCGACCTCGTCAGCAACACCTGTTTTCCGGCCCTCGCCGCCGACGAACTCGGCTGTTTCCGCGACGAGGGCGTCGACGTGGAGATCGAGCTGGTCGCGGCGTTGGGGGCGACGAGGGCGCTGCGCGAGGGTGCCGCCGACGCCATGATCGCCGGCTCGGTGCACGACCTCTTGACCGAATTTCCCGACTGGCGGGGGGCCAAGCTGTGCGTGGCGCTGTCCCAGGGGACGCCGTGGCTGCTGACCATGCGCGCCGACTTTCCCGCCGCCCGCGGCGACTTCCAGGCCTTGAAAGGCACGCGATTGACCGCCGCCGACGGGCCCGACCTCGCCTTCAGGGAGGCGCTCAGGCGCGCCGGCCTGGACCCGGACCGCGATCTCGAGATCGTCGAGCTGCCCGGCGCCAACCAACGCGACGTGTCCTTCGGCGTGTTCGCGGCGGCGGCGCTGGAAGGCGGCCAGATCGACGGCTTCTGGGCCAACGCCATGGGGGCGGAGACCGCGGTCAGCCGCGGGGTTGGCAAGGTCCATGTGGACGTGAGGCGCGGCGACGATCCCGACGAGGTGCGCTTCTTCACCTTCGCCGGGTTGGCGACGACCGACGATTTCCTCGCCCGCGAGGGGCAGGCGGTGGAGGCGGCGGTCCGCGCCATCGTCAGGGCGCAGCGGAGCTTGCGCGCCGATCCGGAGATCGCGCGCGAGGTGGGCCGGCGCAAGTTTCCTCCAGACTCCGCCGAACTCATCGCCAACGTGATCGCGCGGGACGCCGAGTTCTACGATCCGGTAATTTCCGAGGAGGCGGTCTTGCGCCTCAACGCCTTCGCACAATCGATCGGCCACCTCGGCGGCCCGGTCGCCTATGAGGATGTGGTGGCGGCCCGCTGCCGTCCGCTGTGGACCGGCGGCCCCGCCGCGTCGTCCTGAGTGCGGCGCCGCCCAAGACGGGCGCTCCAGGCACTTCCGCCGGACAGGCCCGAGGAAAATCCGCGGCCACCCCCAAGGAGCTGCCGCCCGGGCCCGATGAGAAGCTTCCCGGCGAGAGACCGAAAACCCAACCGACGCGGCATGAGGGCGGTGGCGAAGCCGGTTTTGGAGTTAGGATAGGGGACCATCCAACCCCAAACGTCAGGATCGAAGCCATGGCCGCCGCACAGGAAACCCGGACCGAGAGTGATTTCCTTGGTGACGTCGATGTTCCCGCCGAGCACTATTGGGGCGCCCAGACCCAGCGTGCATTGACGAACTTTCCCATCGGCGAGGAGGTGATTCCGCCGCCTCTCATCGCGGCGCTCGGGATCGTCAAGCACATGGCCGCGCGCGTGAACATGGATCTCGGCCTCCTGGACCAAAGCCTGGGTGAGGCCATTTGCCAGGCCGCCGAAGAGATGGCGGATGGCGCCTTGACGGCGGAGTTTCCCCTGCCCGTGTGGCAGTCGGGCTCGGGCACGCAGACCAATATGAACGCCAACGAGGTGTTGGCTGCCAGGGCCAATGAAATCTTGACCGGCACCCGTGGCGGCAAGTCTCCCGTCCATCCCAACGACCACTGCAACATGAGCCAGTCGTCCAACGACACCTTTCCCACGGCAATGCATGTTGCCGTGCTGCGGCGGCTTCATCACGGCACCCTGCCCGGTCTCACGCGTTTGTTCGACGCGCTCAACGCCAAGGCCGAGGCCTATGGCGATATCATCAAGGTCGGGCGCACCCATTTGATGGATGCGATGCCGTTGACGCTGGGCCAGGAGTTTTCGGGCTACGCGAAACAGGTCGAAAGCGGGATTGAACGGCTCGCGGCCTGCGAACCGCGCCTGTCCCAACTGGCCCAGGGGGGCACCGCGGTGGGGACCGGCATCAACGCGCCCGAGAGCTTTGCCGAAAAGTTCGTTGCGCTGCTCGCGGAACGCACCGGGCTGCCGTTTCGCGCAGCGGAGAACCGGTTCGAGGCGCAGGCGTCCCATGATGCCCTGGTGGAAGCCTCCGCCGCCTTGAATGGGGTTGCCGTGTCGCTCATGAAGATCGCCAACGACATCCGCTTGATGGCAAGCGGCCCGCGGGCCGGGCTGGCGGAGCTGAGGCTGCCCGCCAACGAGCCGGGGTCGTCGATCATGCCCGGTAAGATCAATCCCACCCAGGCGGAAGCCCTGACCATGGTTTGCGCCCAGGTCATGGGCAACCACGTCGCCATCACCGTTTCCGGCGCCGGGGGGCATTTTGAGCTCAATGCGTTCAAGCCGGTGATCGTTTTCAACCTGCTGCAGTCGGCCGGCTTGATCGGCGATGCGGCGGCAAGTTTCGCGGACCGTTGCGTCGCCGGGCTCGAGCCCGACGAGGAGCGTCTCAAGGCATTGATGGAAGGCTCCTTGGTGCTGGTGACCGCCCTGAATTGTCATATCGGCTACGACAATGCCGCCCGGATCGCCAAACTGGCATCGGAGGAAAACCTCACGCTCAGGGAAGCGGCCCTAAAGCTTGATCTGCTGAGCGCCGAAGAATTCGACGCCTATATGCGGCCCGAAGAGATGGTGCATCCGAGCCGCGACCCCTGAGCCGCGCATTGCGATGGCTAAGCGACACGGAAACGCACCGGCACCGGCAACCCGAGACATGTTGGACGCCCGTCTATCCGGCCGGGCGTTCCAGGAGCCTTTCCAGCCGCCCGTATAGCTTCCCTTTCTTCCGCATGAGCTTGCGCCGGTTAAGGTGCTTCGAGAGGGTCGCAAAGGGGACGATGTTGGGATCGCCGAGACCGTCGATAACCACGAGGTCCACGGACCCGTCCTGTTTCTCTCGCACCACGATGTTCTTATGATGCGGCTCGCGCAGCACGACATGATGCCGGGCGAGCGTCTCGAACAGCTCCTCGATCAACGGCCGCACCGCGTCGATTCCGTGTGCGGAGACGTAGTCCCAAAGGGTGGGGCTGCTCCGGCCATCGCCGTTGCGGACATATTCGGCGACCAGGGCGGGGCCCATATCGGTTTCGACGATGCCATACATTCCGTAGACGCAGCTGGTCAGCAGACCCTTGCGCTCGAGACGCCGATGCTGGGCGTAATCCTGCCGGTTCTGATCGAACTTTTTACTGGTTCTCAGAGCCTTGAATCCACGGCGCGCCCGACCGGTTTCGGCACTTGGGCCGCCGTGGAAGACCTTGAGCACCTTGCCCGGATCCTGGGGATGGAGATAAACCGCACGGAAGGAACCGCGCCCGAGGAATTTCTCCTTGTCAATGACCAGGATGGGATCACGCGACACTGGTTTATCCCGAGGCTCGTGGACCGTCTGAAACGGGCGGTCTTCGAAAGGCGCCACGCCCGGCGCCTTCCCCGACAATCCCGGTTTCGGGTGGGAGCCTATTCCGGCGAAAGCTCACTTTCCAGGGGATTTCCGGTCTCTGCTTTGCGGGCGGCGCGCTCGCCGGGTTGCCGTCCTCCACTGTCGGGACCGCGTCATCGGATCGGAAAAAGGCTTTTCACGGCAAGGTGCGGCGAGCGCGAGAGCCCGGCGGCGGGAGGGAAAAATGAAGGCCCCCGACGGACGCCATCCACCGGGGGCAATTCACGCCGCACCGAAACGCGGGTTTCGTGCGGCCGGCGGGCGATGACACCCGCCTTGGCTGGTCCTGCGGTGTCAGTTGCCCTCTTCGCTGCTGGAAGCGCCACCACCTTGGTTCGAGCTTTCGGGTGGAATGGGGTCGCTCTGGGTGTTGCCGGGGTTGAGGCTGTTTGCGTAGCTCACTGCCGGCAGGGCGAAGATGGCAAGCGCGACAATTGGCAATACGTAGAAAAGTTTCTTCATGGCCGTAGCCCTCAAAACGCGAACCTCTCGCGTGATGGAACATGGCGGGGCAGATGCCACGCCAGTTGCGAGGGATATCCGGTCCCGAGAGCTTTGAGGGGTTGCCGAACCCGGGAGCCCGACTTTTTTCCCGCAACAGCGCTCAGATAGGACCGTTCGATGTATTTGTAAAACGATTTTTTTTGGGCAATAGTATCGATAATTTCGATTTTTATTCGGGCCTGTCCTTGCCCCGGCGTCGGGCGGCGTTGGGCACCGCGGCGCCTGCGGTTCGCCATCGGCGTAACGTCCCATCCCCCTGATGCGTCGGCGTGACGGCGCCCCCCGGGCGATAGCGGACATGATTTTTGCATCCCCAATGCGTAAATCCGGAGGGAACTCGGGCGCCGACAAACTTGCCGCGTCGCCTGCAGCGGCGATAGTCTGCACTGCGACGCACCGAATACCGAACTGCGGCCAATCCCTGGGAGCGACATCCCGAATGCGCGTATTCTCCGACCCGGTCGGCACCGGATCCCTCTGGTTCGACAACCTCGCAACGGCCGAAGGGCTCGCCGTCGGCTACGATCCGGACGCGCGGGCATTCTCCTCAACGGCGCCCTTCTGTGCCAATCGCGATGCGCTGCGCTGCAACTGGATCGCATCCGGCGAGGGCGAGCTGTGCCGTGCCTGCGCGATGACCGGGCTCGCCCCGGATCCGTCCATCCCCAACGCGATCGCCAACTGGGCGAAAACCGAGGCGGCCAAGCGCTGGGTGATCGACAACCTCGGCCTCTGGGACTGGTTCACGCCCAAGGACCCCGGCCCGCGGCCCGTATTCCACATGCTTGCCGAGGGCGCAATGCCGGTCTTCATGGGGCACGCCGATGGGGTCGTCACCATCAGCGTGGCCGAGGCCGATCCCGTCCTGCGCATCACCCGTCGCCAGGCGCTGGACGAGCCGTACCGGACCATGATCGGTCATATCCGGCATGAATTGGCCCACATGCTCTGGTGGCGTTTGAGCCTGAGGACGGACTTTATCGATGGCTTCCGCGACATCTTCGGGGACGAACGCAGCGACTACGTCGCGGCCTTGGAGAGACACTACCAACAGGGCCCGCCGGTGGACTGGAGGCTCAATTACCTCACCGCCTACGCCTCGACCCACCCGCACGAGGACTGGGCCGAAACCGCGGCGCATTTGCTGCACCTCACCGACATTGCCGACAGTTTCATCGCCGTGGGCCTGTCAACGCCGGAATTGCCTGGGCCGGGCTGGGATGCCTATGGGGAGGCGGATCCGGACCGCTTGATCCACGTGGCGGCCGCGCTCACGGTCGGGCTGAACCACGTCAACCGGTCCATGGGGCATTCGGACCTCTACCCCTTCGTGCTTTCGGAGCCCGCCCGGCGCAAGCTGGCCTTCGTCCACGATTGGCTGCGGCGCGGGGCCCAGGCCCAGTGAGGGCCGGGGATTTCGGCCATCGCCCGTGCACGCCCGCTCAGGATCGACGGAGGTATCGGGCCAACACGTCCACAGGCCGATGATCCGGCTGCGGAGGTCAGGTCATTTATTCGCCAAAAGCGGGGATGCAACCGGGGAAACGGGCGTGTATTAATACTTTCAGCTTCAAGCAGGGAGGGAGCCATCCAATGGCCGGGATCAAGGCGTCGATTCTGGAGACTGTCGGAAATACGCCGACGGTGCGTGTCAACAACATCGGGCCGAAGAACGTCGAGCTGTTCGTCAAGTTGGAGGCCTTTAACCCGCTCGGCTCGGTCAAGGATCGTCTCGCCCTCGGCGTCATAGAGGCCGCGGAGAAAGACGGCAGCCTCAAGCCCGGGCAGACGGTGATCGAGGCCACCAGCGGCAACACCGGTATCGGTCTTGCCATGGTCTGCGCCCAAAAGGGCTACCCCCTTGTGGTGACGATGGCCGAAAACTTCAGTGTCGAGCGGCGGAAACTTATGCGGTTCTTGGGCGCCAAGGTGATTCTCACGCCAGCGGCGGAAAAGGGCAGCGGGATGCTGGCCAAGGCCCGGGAACTGGCGGAAAAACACGGTTGGTTCCTTTGCCACCAGTTCGAAAACGAGGCAAACCCCGATTTTCACAGCCGCACGACGGCCGAGGAGATCTTGGCCGATTTTGCCGCCGACGGCCTCGATTATTGGGTGACCGGCGTCGGAACCGGCGGCACGCTCAAGGGCGTGGCGCGGGTGCTGAAAGAGCGCAGCCCCAAGACCCAGGTTATTGCCTGCGAGCCGGACAATTCCCAGCTCCTGGCCGGCGGGGCGCCGCAGCCCTTCCTCGAGGACGGCAGTCCCGCCGCAAGCCACCCGGATTTCCGGCCGCACCTGATGCAGGGCTGGTCGCCCGACTTCGTGCCGAAACTCGCCAATGACGTGCTGGAGGCGGGGTGGATCGACCGGTTCATGCCCATCAAGGGGAGCGACGCGCTGCAATGGGCCCAGGATCTCGCGCGGCGCGAGGGGATATTCTGCGGCATCACCGCCGGCGCGACCTTCGCCGGCGCCATCCAAATCGCGAAAGAGGCGGAGGACGGGGCCCGCATCTTGGCCATGCTGCCCGACACCGGAGAGCGCTATCTCTCGACCCCGCTTTTCGACGGCATCCCCGAGGACATGACGGAGGAAGAGCTCCAGGTCTCCGCCTCGACGCCGCGCTACCGCTTCGATGTCGCATCGTCACCGCCACCGAGCCAGCCCACGGTGGACGAACCGGCGGCGCCGGAGGCGGTCGCATTCGTCGACGAGGTTACGAACGACCAGGACGAGCCCGTGGTGATGTTCGCGCTGGAATGGTGCGAGTTCTGCTGGTCGCTGCGGCGGCTCTTCGCCGAATTCGGCATTCCTTACCGCTCCATCGACCTCGACTCCGCGGATTACCAGAAGGACAACCGTGGCGGTGAAATCCGCGTCGCGCTGCGCCAGAAGCTCGGTATCCCCACGATACCGCAGGTGTTCGTCGGCGGCGTCCATGTGGGCGGCTGCACCGAGACCTTCGACGCCTTCAACGAGGGCAAGTTGCAGGAGATGTTGACGGCGTGTGGGATCACCCCCAAAAGCGCGGAGGGGGTGGATGCCTACAGCTTCCTGCCCAAGTGGCTGCATCCGAGATGAGCGGCAGCGGGGCGGATGGCGACGGCGCCCGGGCGCTCGCCCGTGCCGCGGAATACGGCCGGGGTTTTCGTGACGGCGGCAGGCCGCTGCATCCGACGGCAAGTACCGAGGAATTGCGTGCCGCCTTTGACGTCGGCCTGCCGCAAGAGCGGCGCGACGGTGAAGGCGTCATCAAGGACTTGATCCGTGCGGCGGAACCGGGATTGGTGGGAAACGTCGATGGGCGTTTCTTCGCCTGGGTCATGGGCAGCTCCCACCCCGTAGGGGTCGCGGCGGACTGGCTCACCTCCATATGGGGTCAGAACGCCGGCATCTACCAGACGGCGCCCGCCGCCGCCGTCGCCGAGGAAGTGGCCGGGCGCTGGCTGCTGGACCTGCTCGATCTGCCGGCTGAGTGTTCCATTGGCTTCACCACCGGGGCCACCATGGCCGCCTTCATATGCCTCGCCGCGGCTCGGGGCGAGGTGCTTGCCCGCGCGGGGCACGATTTCGACCGGGCCGGTCTCCAGGGCGCACCGAGGATTCGCGTGCTCGTCAGCGAACACGCCCACGCCTCGAACTTCGCGGCGCTGCGCTACCTCGGTTTCGGCGACGGCAACATAACGCGCATCCGAACCGACGGCGACGGCGTGATCGATCCCGTGGCCATAAAGGAGTCCCTGGCGGAGGAGGCCGGCCCCACCATCATCATTTGCCAAGCGGGGCAGATCAACACCGGTGCCTTCGATCGCTTTGACGCGATCGCCGATCTTGCCGCCGAACATCGCTCTTGGCTCCACGTGGACGGGGCCTTCGGCCTGTGGGTGCGCGCCGTGCCCGACCTGGAGGCGCTTGCGGCGGGGGCGGAGCGCGCGGATTCCTGGGCCGTGGACGGCCATAAATGGCTGCAGGTCCCCTACGATTCGGGCTATGCCATCGTCAAGGACCAGACCGCCCACCGCCGCGCTATGGACATCTCGGCGAGCTATCTGAACGAAAGCCCGGGGGATGGGCGCAACCCGACCCATTACAACCCCGAACTCTCCCGTCGGGCGCGGGGGTTTGCGACCTGGGCCATGCTCCAGACCCTGGGCCGTGCGGGCATCCGCGAGATGATCGAGAGACATTGCCGGTGTGCCCGCCTGATCGCGGCAAGATGCGCCGAGATGGATGGTGTCGAGGTGTTGAACCAGGTGTCGATCAACCAGGTCGTACTCCGCTTTTCCCGCTTCGCCGGCGACGACCGGGCCGACGAGCTGACCGAACGGGTGACCGATCTGATCAACCAAACCGGCCGCTTCTTTCTCAGGACGGCGGACTGGAAGGGCCGCCGCGTGATGAGAATCTCGGTGATCGAGAATGATACGAACGAGGACATCGCCGAAAGCCTTGCCGGGGAGATTGAGAGGACCTGGAATCGCCTGAGATCCGCGTAGCTCGGCACGGCACGGTAATGGTGCCCTCCTCGGTGCCGGGCCGCTGTCGGTCGCGCCTGCGCCCACGCGGCTCTTGGGCAACGGGGGTTTCATGGGTTCGTCCCGCGCCGGGGACTGGCCCCGTGTCCAAGTAAAAATTTTCTCCGCCAAAATCGCGGAAACCTGTAGGGTAGCGAGGCACCCGTCTGGATCAGAACAAGGAGTTTTCCCATGACCGAAAATCCCTGGCGCCCGGGTCCGCGTCACCGCGAGCCCGCCGAATTGGGCAAGCCGATCGTCGAACCCGCCGCCTGGTACCCGGCGGATCTGGACGGCTCCGACGAATGGATGTACCGCCTGAACGACACCGAGGTCGGCGAGATTCTCGACGCCGTCGAGCGCATCCAGTCGAGCGGCCTTGCGATGATCGACGTCACCAAGGACGATTTCGAGCTGCCGACACTGGCGGCGGGCCTTGCCGAGGTACGGAACGAGGTCATGAAGGGGCGCGGCTTCGCCCTGTTGCGCGGCCTGCCGGTCAGCGGCCGCAGCCGGGAGCAGACGGCCTTGGCGTTCTGGGGCATCGGCTGTCACATGGGCACCGCCGTGCCGCAGAATTCCAGGGGCCACCTTTTGGGCCATGTGACCGATCTCGGCGGGGACTACGCGAAGGTCCGGGGCTACATGACCAAGGCCCATATGAAGTTTCACGCCGACCGCTGCGATATCCTCTCGCTGTGCTGCCTGCACCCGTCGAAATCCGGTGGCGCGCACCGCATTTGTTCGTCGGTGACGCTCTACAACGAGATGCTGAAGCGCCGCCCCGATCTGGTCCAGGAGCTGGCCTTCCGGTTCTACTGCGCGCGCAAGGGGGACGTCCGGCCGGGAGAGACCGAGCCCTGGGTCCGCCAGCCGCTGTTCAGCGTGACCGACGGCTATTTTGCCGCCCGCGGCGCGTCGGCCGCCATCGCCAAGGCGCAGCAGATGGAGGGCGTGCCGGCCCTGACCGCGGCGCAGAAAGAGGCGATCGCCCTCTACCAGGAGCTGACCCACGAGATCGCCTTCGGGATCGAGTTTGAGATCGGCGATATTTCCTTCGTGCAGAACCACGTGACCCTGCATTCCCGCTCGGCCTTCGAGGACTGGCCCGAGCCTGAGCGCAAGCGGCATCTGCTGCGGCTATGGCTGTCGAACGGCGAAAGGCCCGTGCACCAAGACATCGAACGCGAAATCCGCGGCGTTTGGGTCGAAGACGCCGAACTGCAGGCGTCGCTCGAGGTCGTCTGAGCCGCGCGATTTTCGGCGCCGAAGCTCGAGCACGGGAGCGGGCGGCATTGCCCGGTGCCAATATCCGCTTCGGGTCGTGGACCGGACACAACGTTAGCGCCGGCCCGCGGCGGGACGCAGAGGCCCGAGGGGCCGGACCGGCGGCCCCGGCCCGGATCAGATTTTCGAGCGGCTCAGCGTCGAGGGGACGAAGATCTCTTCGGGCGTCAGCCTGCGCGCGGCCAGCCCCTGATCGTGGTGGTAGCGCAGGAAGGCCTCCAGCGTGGTGCGGTTGGCCTCCAGCCCATAGGGCCAGAAATCCTCGCCCATGAAGGCCTGGGCCTCCTGGATGACGCCGTCGATCCAGGGATAGGTCGCCATCGGCTCGTTCTCCTCGAGCAGGCGCTCGATGGCCATGTCCTTGGCTTCCTCGAAGGCCTTAAAGAGGCTCATCGGCAGCCACGGCAGCTCCGCCACCTTGCGCTTGTGGATGGCGATCAGGTGCATGATGGGAAAGATGCCGGTGCGCTTGAAGTAGTCCTGCTCGAGCTCGATGTAGTTGGGGAAGAGACGCGCGACCGGTACCCCCGGCTGGCCGAAGCCGGTGGGCGCCCGGGGGCCGATCAGGGCGTCGATCTCGCCGTCCACCAGCATCTGCGAGAGCGTCTGGTGCGCCTCGATGCGCTCGAGCTCCACCCCGTCGGGCGCCTGGAAGGTCACTTTTTCCCGCCGCGCCGGTTCGTAGAGGCCGCCCGCCCGCCAGCGCAGGTCCGAGGGCTTGATGCCGAATTCGTCCTCGAAGATGCCGCGGATCCAGACCGAGGCGGTGACCTGGTATTCCGGCGAGCCGATGATCCGGCCCTTGAGGTCGTCGGGCCCCTTTATGCCGGAATTGGTGTTGACGAAGATGCAGGCGTGGCGGAAGCGCCGGCCGGGAAAGGCGGGGATGGCGACATAGGGGCAGGCGTCCCGGGACGTCAGGGTCAGGTAATTGGAGAACGACAGTTCGGTCGCGTCGAATTCCTCGAAGTGGAGCGCGCGGTGGAAGGTCTCCTCGGGCTCGAGGTCGAGGAAGGTGACCTCGCACCCCTCGACCTTGACCTCGCCGGTCGCGAGCGCCCGGACGCGGTCGTAGCCCCAGCAGGCGATGGTAATCGGTTCCATGATCTTGGATGGCTCCCTGGATCGGTGTTGAGAGTCCCGGCGGCGGGTTCCCGTCACAGGCTATGTCATAGACGGGAACGGCAAGATATACTGAAAGCGGCGGAAAGACAGCCCCATGTCGAAGCCATCGGCGGGGCGCAGGAACGACGGGAGTGATCAGCCTCATGGACGACGCCTTATACGCCCCCCGGGATTGGCACGTGCAGCCCCCCTATCTGTTCGAAGACTACAAGTCGACGGTGCTGCGCTCTCCGCGCAAGCCCCTGGTGCCGCTGCCCCAGACCCTGTCGGAGCTGACCGGGCCGGTCTACGGCCACGATGCGGTCAAGGAGGGGGACGACGATCTCACCCGCAACGCGGTGGTCAACGGCGAGCCCTTGGGCGAGCGCATCATCGTCACCGGGCGGGTGCTGGACGAGGACGAGCGCCCCATTCCCGATACCCTGGTCGAGGTCTGGCAGGCCAATGCCGCGGGGCGATACATCCATCAGGTGGACCAGCACGACGCGCCGCTCGATCCCAACTTCCTCGGCGCCGGGCGCTGCGCCACCGATGCCGAGGGCCGCTACCGCTTCACCACCATCCGTCCCGGCGAATACCCGTGGCAGAACCACGACAAGGCCTTTCGTCCCGCCCATATCCATTTTTCCCTGTTCGGGCCGAGCTTCGTCACCCGCCTGGTGACCCAGATGTACTTCCCGGGCGATCCTTTGCTCGAGATCGACCCGATCTTCCTCGGCATTCCCGACGCCGAGGCGCGGACGCGGCTGATCGCCAAATTCTCGCTCGCCGAAACCGTCTCCGAATGGGCGCTCGGCTATGAGTTCGACATCGTGCTGCGCGGGCGCAAGGCGACGCCCCGGGAGGCCTGAGCGATGCCCAAACAGAGCCCCGCGCAGACCATCGGACCGTATTTCGCCTATTGCCTGACGCCGGAGCCCTGGGGGCGGACGGGCATCGCCTCGAACCGCCTGGCCGGGCCCAAGACGCAAGGCGAACACGTCGTCATCGAAGGCCGGGTGCTGGACGGCGCCGGCGAGGTCGT
>JAWWBR010000006.1:0-63182 GCA_033720855.1 Alphaproteobacteria bacterium | reverse complement strand
GGCCATGAATGGGCCAGCCGTGGCCGGGTGGCGGGCCCACGCGGACGCGGTATGGCGGGCGCGTTCCGGGGTAATAGCGACCGCCACCAGGGGCGGGGCTTTTGGCGGCCCGGGGGCGCCGTGAAGCCAGAACCCCGCCGCCAGAAGGACCGCGTGCAACGCGAGCGACGCAATACCGGCGGCGGCGAAGGCGCGGGGGCCGGGCGCCGGGCTTCGCGGCAGGGCGGGGCCGCGGGCGGTCATCGCCGCTCCCTCCCCTCTGGCGTCTCCGCCCGCGAGAGCGGCACGATGAAGGGCTTGCCCCCGGCCGTCCCGGCATGGGCATGGATGCCGTAATGGGCGCGCAGGTTTTCCGCCGTCAGCACCCCATCGGGCGGCCCGACGGCGGCGATGCGGCCTTGGTCGATGAGGACCAATCGGCTGCAGTCCCGGGCGGCGATGGTGAGGTCGTGGAGGACGACGACGATCCCCATGCCGTCCGCGGCAAGACGCGCAAACGTCTCCATCACCTGCAGGGCGTGGGCCGGGTCGAGCCCCGCCACCGGCTCGTCGGCGAGCAGGATGTCCGGTTCCCCGGCAAGGGCGCGGGCGAGCAGCACGCGGGCGCGCTCGCCGCCGGACAGGCGGTCGATCGGCCGGTCGCGCAAATGGGTGACGTCGCAGGCGGCAAGCGCGCGGTCGACCGCCTCCCGATCGGTCACTGCCGGTCCCCGCCACGGCCCCAGATGGGGCAGCCGGCCGAGGCCGACCAGGGTCTCGACGGCGACCGCCCAGCCCGCCGTCCCGCCCTGGCCGAGATAGGCGATGCGCCGGGCGCGTTCGAAGGGCGAGAACGCCTCGATGTCGCGGCCGTCCAGATCGATGGTCCCGGCCTGATGGGGAATGATGCCGGCAAGGGCCCGAAGCAGGGTCGTCTTGCCCGCCCCGTTGGGGCCGATCACGCCGACGGTCTCGCCCCCGTCGATGCCGAGGCTGAGGGCGTCGAGGATGGGTACGCCCTCGAGCGCCACGGCAAGGCCTTCTGCCTCGAGCCGGGTCATGGCAGCCGGCTCCGGTAGGCCGCGATCAGCCACAGGAAGAAGGGGCCGCCGACCAGGGCGGTGAGGACGCCGAGCTTGAGCTCGTTGCCCGGGAACGGCAGGCGCACGGCGATGTCGGCCAGCACCAGCAGGATGGCGCCGCCCAGCGCGCTCGGCAGCAGCAGTGCCCCCGGCCTGTGCCCCACCAGCGGCCGCAACAGGTGGGGCACCACCAGGCCGAGGAAGCCGATGGTCCCGGCAATGGCGGTGGCGGCGCCGACGCAAAGCGCGGTGCCCAGCACCAGCCGGGTGCGGACCTGGCGGATGTCGAAGCCCAGGCTGCGGGCGGTGTCCTCGCCAAGGGTCAGCGCGTCCAGCGGCCGCCCCAGGGTGGCGAGCAGGAGCCACCCCGCCGCCGTGAAGGGGAGCGCCAGCCACAGGTGGTCGAAGCTGCGGTCGGCCAGCGACCCCATCAGCCAGAAGACGATCTCCAACGCCGCGAACGGGCTTGGCGCCAGGTTGAGGACCAGCGCCGTCAGCGCCCCGCCCATGGAGGTGACGACGATGCCGGCGAGGATCAGGGAGAGCGCGCCGGCGCCGCGCCCGGCGAGCAGCTGCAGCAGGATGACGCCGACCATTGCGCCGGCGATGCCGCCAAGCGGCAGGGCCAGGGTGAAGGTCGCGGCGATGCCGGTGTACAACGTCAGGACCGCGCCCAAGGCGGCCGAGGACGAGATGCCGATCAGCCCCGGCTCGGCCAGGGGATTGCGCAGGAATCCCTGAAGCGCCGCCCCGGAAAGGCCCAGGGTGGCCCCGACCATGATCGCGAGCAAAGCGCGGGGCAGGCGCAGTTCCCAAACGATCACCCGGACCTCCGCGCTGGCCCCGCCGCCGAGCGCGGCGGCGATGTCGGCCGCCCCTATCGCCGAGGGCCCGACGCCGAGGGAGGCGAGTGAGACGACGACGAGCGCCGCACCCAGGGCCGCCGCAAGGGGCGCCGGAGATCCGAGACCGCGGATGCCGCTGAACGCTGCCGCGCCTGCCCCTCGATCCATGGTCATCGCCGCTCTCCCCGCGCCGCCGCGTCGATGCCGCGCCTGATCCGGACAAGCCGGGCGATGGCGTCCAGCACCAGGGGCGTGCCGCAGGCCCAGACGTGGTGCTGGATGCGGATGGTTGTTCGTCCCGCCGTCACCCCGGCCAGCGCCGGATGGGCCAGGGTGGCGACGGCCAGGGAGGGGTGGTCGGCCTTCAGGTTGCTGAGGATCAGGAGCTGCGGCCGGGTGCGGATCACCAGCTCTAGGGGAACCCGGCCGACCCCGGCGAGGCCCAAGCCCGCCGCCCCATTGGCGAACCCCGCGGCGTCGATGATGGCGCCGGCGAGGCTGCGATGGCCGCTGCTGATGCCGTTGGGGCCGATGAGCAGCGCCGTCGGCCGTGGGGCTTCGGGCGCCGGCAAGCCCGCGGTGATCCGACGGAGCGAGTCTTGGAAGCGCGCGATCATCTCCGCGCCGCGGGCCGCCTCGCCGACGGCGCGGGCGACGGTGGCGATATTTCGCGGGATATCGGCAAGCGCGATCGCCAGCGGCACCACCCGCACCGGGTAGCCGAGCCGCCTCAGAAGCTGGACCGTCGGGCTTGCCGCGGTGCTGCCGGCGAGAACCAGGTCCGGCTTGAGGGTCAGGATCTCTTCGGCGCGCCCGCGGTTGAGGCGCAGCCCCCGCGCCCTCTCGGCGAGCGCCGAGGAGGACGGATCGGCGGCGAGAAAGGTCACCGAGACCAGGCGCGCGCGCAGCCCCAGCAGCAGCAAGAGTTGATCGGTGCAGACGTTGAGGGAGGCGATGCGCCGGGGATTGGCGGGCGCGGCCGAGGATGCCGGAGGAAAGATCAGGCCGAGGGCGAGCACGGCAAGGGCTAGCGCCGCGACGCTATGGCCCGGCCGCCGCCGGCCTTTGGCCACGATGCTCATCGCCCCTTGCCCCCGCCCTTGGCGGCGCCCCCCAAGGCCACGCGGAGGCCGGCGAAGACGGCCAGACCCGGCGTGCCATAGCCGAACACCTCTTGATAGTCCTCGTCGAGCAGGTTTTCGCCGCGGGCGAAAACCTCGACGCCTTGGGTCACCTGCCAGGCGAGACCGGCATTGACGAGGGTGTAGCCCGAGAGCTTCTTGGTCTCCAGTTCCACCGGGAAGAAGCTGTTGAAGACGGTATCGGTCTGGTCGCCGTGGTAGCGGAGTCCCAGGTTGGCGGTCGCCGGCCGGTCGAGGACGCGGAAGCGGTAGCGGCCCTGCAGGGAGGCGATGTGCTTGGGACGGCGGATCAGGCGGATGCCGTCGTCGTCTTCGGTCTCGGTGAAGGTGTAGGCGGCATCGATCCTGAGATCGGGAAAGGGCTCCGCTGCGAGCGTCAGCTCCAGGCCCCGGGCGATGCTGGTGCCGGGGAGATTGAGGGCGGTGTTGCCCTGGCCCTGGATCAGGTCCTCGGTCCAGGTGGCGAAGACGGTGGCGTCGATCGTCGCCCTCCCGCCCAGGAACCTCTGCTCGACGCCGACATCGAAGCCGAAGGCGGTCTCCGGCTTGAGGCCCGGATTTCCCGAGAAGGTCGGCGTGAACCCGAACAGTTCGAACAGGGTCGGGTTCTTGCTCCCGGTGCCGGCGCTGGCATGGAGGCGGGTGCCCGACGCCTCGATATGGTAGGCGGCCGACGCGCGCCAGGTCGTCGCATCCTCGAACAGGTCGTCATTGTCGTCGAAGCGCAGCGCCGCGGAGAGGAACAACTGGTCCCAAAGGGCTACGCGGTACTCGCCGACATAGCCGTAATTCACCACCGATACCGTGCGCGGGCCGGAAAAGGCGCTGTCGGTGAATTGTTCGTCCTTTTCGCGCTCGACGGCGAAGACCAAGGTGTGCCGGGCCTGGGCGAGCGCCGGTGTCTCGAACAGGATGTTGGTCTGATAATCGGACTTCAGCTTGGTGCCGTGGGAGGAAAAGGTGTTGTCGCCGGCGCCGTCGAAAAATTCGGTCTCGTCCTTGGCATAGGCGGTCCTGAGCACATGTTCCCAGGCGCCGCCGAGCGCCGTCAGTTTGGCCTTGGCGAGGCCGTAGGTCTGCAGCGTCTCGGAGATGGTGTCGCCGTCCACGACGTTGACCACGGCCGCGCCGTCATCGTTCTCGAGCTCGGAATCCACGCGCATGCCGACCAGTTCGACCTCCAGGTTCGGGGCCGGCCGGAACCCCGCCTTGAGGCGGCCGGTGAGGTTCTCGTAGGCGTCGTCTTCCGGGTTTCCCGCGTCCTCGTCGGCGATGGAGATGCCGTCGGTGGCAAAGCCGTTGATGGTCCCGCTCAGGTAAAAGTCCTCGCCGCCATAGCCGACATGGGTAAGTCCGTCCCGGCTTTCGAAGCTGCCGCCCTCGCCGCGGGCGGTCAGCTCCCAGCCCCGCTTGGGCCGGGTGGTGACGATGTTGATGACGCCGCCGATGGCGTCCGACCCCCACAAAGCGCTTTGCGGTCCGCGCAGGACCTCGATCCGGGCGATGCCGGCATTGAGCAGATTCTGGAACTGAAACTCCGACGCGCCGGCGGGGTTGTTGACCTCAATGCCGTCGATCAGCACCAGGGTCTGGTTGCCTTCGGCGCCGCGAATGCGGACCTGGGTCAGAGCCCCCATGGTGCCGGAGCGGCTGACGGCGATGCCGGGGATATCGCGCAACACGTCGGAGACGATGCGCACCTGGCGGTCCTCCAGCTGCTCCCCGGTGATCACGGTTACCGCCGAGCCCGCCTCCCGGGCCGGCAACGGCACCCGGCTGGCCGAGACCACGACCTCGGGATGAAGGGCCGGATCGGCGGCCCGGGGACCGGTCGGACAGGCCATGCCGGCGAGGACAGGCACCAGCAGCAGCGCCCGGCGGCACCACCCGCGGCGGGCGGCGCCTTGGATTAGTTGTCGGGAATTTATGCCATTTATAATAAACATTTGTGGGCCCTTTCTCTGAATTGACATGACGACGAGAAAGGGCGCGAGGCCGCCGGCGCCCGCGCCCGGTTTCGCAAAACCGAGGCGCGCGCGACCAACCCGCCCTTCGCAAGGAAGGAAGGGTCTGATCCTCTGGAAACGGGTGCGTGGTCCCCCCACGACGGACTCCCCAGTGGCGACACGGTCCCGCGTCACCGCAACGGGCTTCCGTCCCACCGACCAACCCCGAACGGCGGAAGGGTGACGCTCGCGACGGCAGGTCTCCTGGCTCGCGGGTCATCGCTTGCGCCCGGCCTTCCCAGTTTCCCAGTGGCACGAATTGGGCGCGCGCTCGCCGCGCACAGTTGCGGGGGCAGCCAGGGATCGGCACCGCGGCGGCGGGCCTACCCTGTTCCCTCTTAGGTCCCCATGAGGGGAACCGCCGCTCCGGCAAGCCTAGCCCAAAGCCGGGCGGCGTGGGAGTCTCAATTCGCGATGTTTCCCGGGCGCCGCGATTTTGCTAGGCTTCGGCCATGGATCGCGGGGTTCTGAAAGCTCTAGCCGCATGTGCCTGCGCCGCCGCCCTTTTGGCCGCCACGGCGGCTCGCGCGCCTGCCGATACCATGGCCTATCCCGAGAAGGCGTGCCGGCAACTGGCCGACGACCTGGCCAAGTCGGTGACCGCGATTCCCGGCCCCTATAAAACGGAGATCGAGTGGTTCCGCGAGGGCGAGCTGGGCCTCAAGGGCAACCAGTGCCGGATCTCCGCCGCGGCCGCGGTGGCGGCCAAGAGGGCCGAGGCCAAGCCAGAGATCGATGAGATCGCCGACAGCGTGCGCGGCGTGCTCAAACGCCATGGCTTCAAGGGGGAAAAACTGCTCGAGCGCTATATGCGCAAGGGCAAGGCCTACCGCGCCTTCGCCCTGCGCAAGGACCGGGCGACCTGCTGGGCCAACCTGGAATCCTCCAAGCAACTGGTGCTCGAGGGGGCACCGGGCGGCCGGCCCACGCAGCGCGACCCGCAACTCGTGCCGATGTGGCGCCTGACGGTGGATTGCTTCGTCGGATAGGGCGCGCGCCGGCGTCGGGTAAAAAAACGCCCCCGGCGGCGCCGGGGGCGTCTCTCGTTTGGCGCGACGGCGCCTAGTTCTTACAGGCGACCGCCTTGGCGCGGCTGCCGGCACTGGGATAGGTGAAGGTGCAGGTCATGCCGACCTTGATGTTCTTGCGCTTGGTCTTCTTGCCATCGATGGTGACCTTGGTCCCGGAACCGGAAACCCGGGCCATGACCTTCTTGCCCTTGTGGGTGATGTAGACCCGCCGCCCACCGCGCTTGATCTCGACCACCGGGCCGCTGTGTTCGATCATCGGCACCGGCGGGCGCGAATCCATGATCTCTTTGTAACGCGCCAGCACCTGGGGCGAGGTGTCTTTCAGGGACTGGAGGATCTTGCCGAGGCCCTCGGAATCCAGCGGGCTGATGTCGAGCTTGAGGCGCCGGCCCTCCTTGACGAAGGCGGGGTCGTTGCCGGTCTTGACGAAGGCCGCCTTGAGGGCCTTGGCGCGGTCGGCGGGGATACCCCCGGGGCCGGCATAGGGCCGGTACATGAACAGCGGCGTCTCAAGCAGGTTGATCAGCGCCAGGTCGTCGGCATTTTTCGCCAGCTCGCGGCCGGTGGGGAGATCGGGATAGTCGGGATGGCGGGTGATCCGTCCGGTCTGCAGCAGGAAGCGGACCCGCTTTTCCTTGATCCAGTGGGGCTGGGTCGCGCGGATCGAAGACAGACCCTGGGCGCGGCCGGTGGCTTCGCCGCGGTCGACCGCAAGCGCGCCCTGCTTGGAGCCGGGATAACCGGCGACGATCTTGATGCGCAGCCCGACGACCTTGCTCAGCAGGTAGGGAACGTCATAGCCGGTGGAGCCCGGTGCGGTGGCGCTGAAGACCACCGGCGGCAGGCTCTTGTCCAGCAGGTCCTTGATGGTCTTGTACTGGCTGTCGGTCCGCACTACGAACATGAAGGCCTCGTCCTTGAAACTCGACATGCTGCCGAGCCAGGTCAGCTTGAAGGGGTCGAACGGGACCTTGACCAGGCCCAGCATCGTGTTGAGCGGCAGCGCCCGGTCGAAGGTGCCGATGACGGTGCCGTCCTTGGGCGCCTTGGAGCCGATATAATTGGCCGCGATGATGCTGCCGGCGCCGGGCCGGTTCTTGACGATGATCCTGGGTTTGCCGGGAATGTACTGGGCCATGTGCCGGGACATCAGCCGCGTGTAGGTGTCGTAGCCGCCGCCAGGGCTGTAGCCGACGACCATGGTGATCCGCTTTACCTTGTAGAAATCGGCGACCGGATCGGCCTGGGCGGTGCCGATGGCCATGCCAACAAGCGCCGCCGCCGAGACGGCGAGGACTGATCGTGCAGATGTCATGGTGTTGCTCCCTTTCGATGATTGGCGAGACGCCCTTGTCGATCGGGCGTTCCTGGCGAAAAGCGTATCAGATTGTCGATTTGGCGCAAGCGCGCCCGGTCCCCGCCTATTCCGCGGCTGCCGGCCGCGTCATCGGGCCGCGCGGGGCGATGATGGTGAGGATGCACAGCACCATGAAGCCGATGGAGATGAAGAAGATCCACTGCGGCGGCAGGTTGTCCATGGCGAAGCCGAGGATCACCGGGGCGATGCCCCCGGCCGCGGCCTGGCCGGTGAAGACGAACCCGAACACCTTGCCGGTCGATCCCTTGGGCACCACCTCGCGCACCATGAGGTCTCGTGCCGGGCGGATGACGCCGTGGCAGAAACCGGCAAACCCCAGGGCCACTACCAGCAGCAGGTAATGGAGCGGCAGCAGCGCGACCATCAGCACCGCAAGGATGGCGCCCACGTAGCACAGCGCCGCGAACCGGTCCTGGCGGTGGATGTTGTCGGAAATCCAGCCGCCGGCGAGAACCGCGAAGGAACTGACCAGCATGTAGGTGCCGACGGCGAAGCCGGCGTCCACCTCGGAGGTTCCGTGGAGCGCGTTCAGGGCGGGGATGGAGAAATTGTGTATCCCGGCATTGCCGAGGGACGACATGGCGAAGAAGGCGAACAGCAGCAGCACCGGGCGCGAGGTCAGAAGCTTGGCGTGATCCGCCATGCTGTCCCTGGGCGCATCCGCCGCCTGGGCGCCCGCTTTGTGGCGGATCACGTCGTCCTTGAGGGGCGCGCGGAAGATGAGGATGGCGAGCCACACCGCGTAGCCCACCATGGCGCTGGAGAGCACCGCGGTCTGCCAGTTCCATTGGGTCGCCACCACGGTGATGAAGGCGGGGGCGGCGGCGAAGCCGAGATGGCCGGAAAAGGTGTGGACGGAAAACGCGCGGCCCATGCGCCCTTCGCTGATGGAGCCGTTGATGATGGCGTAATCGGCGGGATGGAAGACGGCATCGCCGATCCCCGCCAGGACGATCAGGATCAGGATCATCCAGAAATTGTCGGCGAGGGCGAGCAGCGCCATCCCCGTCACCATCACAAACAGGCCGGTCAGGAGAATCGGCATGGCGCCGTGGCGATCGACCAGGAAGCCGGCCGCAACCTGGGCAACCGCGGTGGCGCCGTAGCGAATGCTGAGGGCAAGGCCGAGCAGGGTGTAGCTGATGCCGAGATCGCGATGGAAGAAGATCATCAGCGCCGGAATCGCGAGCATGAAGAAATGGCTGAAGAAGTGGCCGCCGCAGATCAGGCCAAGGATCTTGAAGTCGTGGCGGGCGTCGGCTGCAATATCGGTCATCGGTCCGGTCCCCTCAGGTCGCGCCGGCAGCGGCGGCCTTGCGCGCTTCGCGCGCAGACCCGGCGACGGCGAGAATGCACAGCACCAGGAAGACGGCCGAGGCGTAGAACACCCACTCGGGCGCGCCGAAGTCGAGCATGGCGCCGAACACCACCGGCGAAATGCCGCCGCCGATGGCCTGGCCCGAGAAGACAAAGCCGAACGCTTTGCCGATCGACCCTTTGGGGCTGGCGGCGCGGATCATCATGTCGCGGGCGGGCCGGATCACGCCCTGGACCAGGCCGGCCAGGGTGAAGAAGAACACCAGAAGCGCGTAATGGAGATCGACCGAGCCCACCAGCAAGGAGATCAGCGCCGTGATGAACAGGGCTACCGAGGCGGTGAGCGCATGGCGCCGGTCGTAATCGGCCAGCACGCCGCCCACCAGCACGCCGAAGGCGGAGGCGAACAGGAAGCCGGTGAGCGCCCCGCCGGCGGCTTCGAGCGAGGTGCCGTGCAGCTCGGTCAGGCCGGCGACGGCGAAATTCTTGAACCCGCCGGTGCCGAGCGACTGCATCGAGAAGAACAGGAACAGGAACAGCATCGGCTTCGAGGCGAGGATCTCGAGGATCGACTGCCAGGTGCTCTGTTCCGCCTGGCCCTCCGCGGCCGCCTCCCCCTTCTTGTCGCGCTTGTACTTGAACGGCCCTTCCTGGATGTGGTTCCACTGGCTGACGATTCCCAGCACCATCACCAGGCCGACGACGACCGAGGCGAGTACGGCGCCGCGCCAGCTCCAGCCCAGGGTGGCGACCAGGAACAGGCTGACCACCGGCGCCAGCGCCGTGCCCATGTGGCCGGCGAAGGTATGGGCGGAAAACGACCGTCCCATGCGCGAGCTGCTGACGGTGGTGCTCATGATCGAATAGTCGGCGGGATGGAACACGGCGTTGCCGGTCCCCGCGATCATGAAGAACAGGGCGATGAGCCAGAACTGGTCGGTCATGGCGATGGCGAAATAGGACAGCATGATCATGGAGAAGCCGAACACCAGGATCTTGCGCGCGCCGAAGCGGTCGACGAGGATCCCGGCCGGCAACTGGGTGAAGCCCGAGGCGATGCTCTTGAGGCTGAGGAGCAGACCCAGCAAGGTGTAGGAAACGCCCAAATCGTCGTGCAGCAGCGGAAACAGCGGCGGCAGCATCATCGTGTAGTAATGACTCATGAAATGGCCGCCGGAGACGACTCCGACGACCTTCGCGTCTTTTTTCAAGCGTAGGACTTGGGCTTCCGCCATTCGGTGTTTCCTATCCCTATGGATTGTTAGTGACCGTTCTAAACCATGACTCCGCAGCCCGTCCAGCGCCAAAAGCCGGGCGCGCCGCGGCCCCGTGCCTCGATCTGGAGAGCGTGGGCTTTCGGCCGAAGACCGCGACGCCATGGCGGCCGAGATCGATCCTGGGCATTTACTTCATTCACTATTATACTCATTTGAAACTTACCCAGAGTAACCACGCGCAGGCAATGAAGCCCGCGGCCTGTCAACTCATCCCTGTAGGAGGCGATTGATGAACAAGAAGTTGGTTCTGGAGACAACGGCGCCGTTCCAAGGCTTGGCGGAACTGGTCGCTTATGACGAAGGTTTGTTCGAAGAAGAAGGCCTGACCATCGAGTGGGCGGACCGGGAGAAGGGTGTCGACAAGAGCCCGCAGCTCGACATCACCGACCACAAGGATGCGCCGCGTTATGCCAGCCACGGTAAGATGATGGAGCAGGGCAAGGCCGATCTCTACAACGCCTGCGAATGGGGCAATTACTCCCGGGTGGAAACCACCAACGTCGGAAGCCGGCAGATCGGCCGCCGTTCGATCGTGACCTACGCGGCCCTGGTGGTGCGCGACGACTCGCCGGTGCAGACGCCGCAGCAGTTCGCCAACCGCCAGATCGGCGTCCCCATGTTCTCCGGCACCCACTATCTGACCCTGCAGATGCTGGAAGGCTTCGTGCCGCGCGACCTGATCAAGCTCGGCCGCGTGCCCAACGGATCGAACTACCGCTACAAGCTGCTGATGGATGGCACCGTCGACGCCACCACCTTGACCGAGCCCTATATCACGCTCGCCGAGAAGACCGGCTGCCGCACCGTCATCGGCTGCTTCCACCACGGCACCGAGGTCGCCTCGGATCGCGTCGACGCGGAAACCTACAGCGCCTTCAACCGGGCCGTGCGCAAGGCCGTGCGCCGCATCAACGCGGACAAGTGGGCCTACATGCACTACTTCATCGATTACTACAAAGAGCTCGACCCGGAAGGGATGGCCAAGCTCGAGGTCAGGGACCTCAATCCGGCCCGCCTGCTGCTGGTCGACCCGCACCCGATCCCCGAGGACGAGCTGCAGCGCACCTTCGACTGGATGAAGAGCTGGGACTTCCTCGAGACCATGGAATGCGGCGCCGGAACCGAGCTCATCAACGAAGAGGTGCAGCAGAAGGGTTACCAGCGGGCCCCCGACGAGGACAAGCTGGAGAGCGAGATTCTCAAGGGCGTCTAGCCCAAGCCGCGCAAACCTATTTTGAGCCCGGCCGGGTTCTCCCGCCGCCTGTTTTAATGGGCGGCGGGGGCCCGGCCGTTTCGCGCGGGCCCGCCCGGGCGTCCGGCGCGCTCAGATTCTGAACTCGCCCTGGAGCGATTCCGGGAACATGTCCTCCGGCGTGAGGTGGCGCTGGGTGATGCCCTGCTCGAAGGCCCATTTCAGGAAGGCTTCCAGGGTCACCCGATTGGGCTCGATGCCGTAGGGGAAGTAATCGGGGCCGAGCAGGTCCTGTTGCTGGGCGGTGAAATGGGTCGCCCAGGGCAGGGGCACCCGCGAGGCGGTGATCTCCTCTAGCCGCTCGACCGCCCGGTCGCGTGCGGTCTTGAAGGCGGTGAACAGATTGCCCGCGACCCAGGGATCCTTGTCCAGGATCTCCTTGCGGACGGCGATCACGTGCATGATGGGAAAGACCTTGGTCTCCTTGTAATAGGCTTCCTCGGCCGACTGGTAGTCTTCGAACAGGCGCCGGATCTTGGGATGCTTTTCGAGATAGGCGGTGGGCGCATGGGCGGAAAAGGCGGCGTCCAATTCGCCCGAGGCCAGCATGCCGCCGAGGGATTTTTCCGGCTCGGGCGTCACGGTGACGCCGTCGGGAAGGTTGAGGGTCACCTTCTCGATGCGGCCGGGCTGGTCGACGCCGGCTTGCCGCCAATCGACCTCGTTCAAGGGAATACCGACATGATCGGTGAGCCAGCCTCTCGTATAGACCGAGGCGGTCTGCGCCCATTCCGGGGTGCCGATGCGCTTGCCCCGGAGGTCTTCGGGTTTCTCGATCCCGGAGTCGGTGTTGATGTAGATGTTCGACAGCCGGAACACCCGCGAGGGGAAGACCGGAAGGCCGAGGATGTCGGGACGGTCGCCCGCCACCTGGGCGACGAATTTCGCCATCGACATTTCCGACACGTCGAAATCGCGATGCAGGGTGAAGCGGTAGAAGATCTCCTCGACCTCGTAATCCAGCATGTTGACCTCGATCCCCTCGATCGGCACCCGTTCGGTGCCGACCTCGCGGGTGTGGTCGTAGTCGGAAATGGCGAGGCTGAGCTTAAGCTTTGACATTTGGTTCTCCCCGGGCGCGCACCCCAGGGTGCGGGCATTGGTTCTGGGGTGCTGGCGGATCGCGGTTTGCCGATGCCGCCCGCGGCCCCGGTTATTGGTGGCTCGGTTTCGGCACGGCGACCGAGAACATGGCGATCACCATGAAGACGGCCATGACATAGAAAATCCAGGCCGGCCGGCCCGCATCCATGATCGCGCCGAAGATCGCCGGCGCCACCGCCCCGCCGGCGGCGATGCCGGCGGAAACGAAGCCGAAGACCTTGCCCGTCGATCCCTTGGGCGACGCGGTGCGGACCATCATGTCCCGCGCCGGGCGGATGATTCCCTGGCTCAGGCCGGCAATGACCATGATCGAACACACGAGGATGAGCCCCGGTTCGAACAGGGTGACCGAAACCATGATGATGCCGGTGATGACGAAGGCGGTGATGGCCACCAGGTCGTGGCGCGCGGTGCGGTCGGCGATCTCGCCGCCGATCAGGATTCCCGCGGCGCTGGCGAAGAGGAATGCGGTGAGCGCGTAGCCGGCGCCGTCGAGGGAGGCGGCGCCGACCCCGACCAGGCCGACCACCAGGAAGGACTGCACGCCAGAGGCCATCATCGCCAGGGCGGCGAAGAACAGGAAGAACAGCAGCATCGGGCGCGACAGCAACAGGGCCAGGCCGTCCTTGGTGTCGTTCTCGGCCTCGTCGGTCGCTTCGGCCTTGTCCTTCTTCTTGGGCAGCGCGTCATCGTGAAGGCTGTTCCACTGGCTGGTCATGGCGAACATGACGACGATGCCGAACAGGCCGGACATGACGAGCGCCAGCTTCCAGTCGGTGAGGGCGGCGAGGAACAGGATCGATGCCGGCGCCACGGCCGATCCCATATGGCCGCAGAAGGTGTGTATGGAAAAGGCGCGGCCCATACGCATCGGGTTGATCGACGAGCTGAGGATGGCGTAGTCGGCGGGATGGAAGACGCTGTGGCCGATGCCGCCCAGCGCCAGCACCGCGAGGATCATGGGATAGGTGGGATCGGAGGTGATGCCGAGACCCATCAGCGCCTGCGCGGCCGCGGGCACCAGTCCGATCAGGGCAAACGCCGTCGACATGATGAACAGGCCGCCGGTCAGCACCACCCGCGCGCCGACCCGGTCGACGAGAAAGCCGACGGGAATCTGAGCCACGGCCGCCACCGCGTATAACAGGCTCATCATGATGCCAAGCTGGGTGAAGTTCAGTCCCAGATCGGCCTTGATGAACACGAACAGCGGGGGCAGGACGAGGTAATAGAAATGGCTGAGAAAATGCCCGGTGCTAATCAGCCCGAGCACCTTCATGTCCTGACTGAAGTCGCTCGTCGTTGCCGTGGTGGTCATGAACGCGAACCTTCCAAGATCATCGGAATGCAAACGGGCCGCAAGCTACTCCGGGGCGGCCGAGCCCGTCAATCGGCGGCTCAGGCGGCCTCTTCGGCGCCGCCCGGGGTGGAAAAGAGCAGCGACTTGATCACCAGCGGCACGACATTGGTGGGCTGAATCACCTCGCCGATGTCGACATAGTCGAATTCCTTGAGGCTGACGCCGTCGACGGAAATGATCTCCGACTTGACGCCGCATTCCCGGGTCAGGATGTTGCCGATGGTCTTGCCGATATCGCCGTCGATCATCAGGACCAGGGGCTGGTTGCCCTTGATGGTCTCGGGCAGGCCGGCGCAGATCCCGTCGGCCAGCGCCTTCAGGCGCGCATGGAGCGGGTCGCCCTCCCAGTTGAAGGCGAGCGCGATAAGCTGTTCGCCCTCCTCGATGTCGAAGCGGCTGAGGGCGCTCTGCACCTCCTCGGTGATCTTGACCGTGTCGACGTCGCCATCGAGACCGACATTGGGCCGCAGAACCGGAATGTTGCGCACCGGCAGGACGTCATTGTTGGACACGTGGATGGTGTTGCCCGAGACCTGGACCGAGAATTGCGAGGCGCCGATGACGGTGGCGCGGATGCCCTGGCCCGGGTCCATGACCTTGTAGGGGATGCGTTTCTCGGCGAGCGCCGCGGTCACGGCGTCGGCGAGATGGCGGCCGATGTCGTTGTGATCGGCGGTTTCGCGCCCGTAGATGAACTCCGATACCCCGCCCGAGAAGGTCACCAGGTCGGGCACCGGGGATTTCGGCAAGGGATCGGTCACCATCAGGTCCTTGGTCAGGCCTTCCGGGTCCTGCTGCATCACCGCGGGAATCAGGACGTCGACCATGGTGTCGACCAGCTTCTTGATCTCCTCCTCGCTCAGCTTCTTGCCCATGGCGAGGTCGATCCCGGCCTGCTCGGCATGGGCGAAGGCCGGACCCTCGATGCGCTCGAGCTTGCCCTCGTCGTCGAAGGCGATGAGGCGGCCGCCGACCTCGATGGCGGCGGTCGCCAGCAGGCGCCCGCCGTGGCACAGGCCCAGCTTGGTGGTGCCGCCGCCGATGTCGATATTGAGGACGTTGGAATGGTCCTTGCGCGACAGTGCGATGGCGCCCGATCCGTGGGCCGCCATGGCGCTTTCCATGTGGTGGCCGGCGGAGGCGCAGACGAACTTGCCCGATTCCTCGGCGAACAGGTGGGTGATGGCCTCGGCGTTCTTCCGCTTGAGCGCTTCGCCGGTCAGGATCACGGCCCCGGAATCGATCTGGTCGCGGGTGAGGTCGGCTTCCTTGTAGCCGCCGTCGATGAAGCTGGCGAGCTGCTCGACGTCGATGGTGTTGTCGGAAAGATAGGGCGTGATGAGGATCGGCGAGCGCCACAGCACCTCGCGGTTGACCACGACGAAGCGCGAGCTCAGCGCCGTGGTCAGGCGCTGGAGGTGAACCCGCGCGAACATCAAATGCGAGGTCGACGATCCGACGTCGACGCCGATGGTGATGAGTTCCACGTTGTCCGCGGACCAGATGACGTCGGCGATGGCCTGTTGTTCTTCGGGCGTCATGTGCCCGTGGTCGAATCCTAATTCGTGCATGCTGTCGGGTTCTCCTTGGGTGTCGGGCCGGTCGTCATCCTGGGGCCCGGGCCGGCTACATCTTGGCGCGGATGACGTCCTCGTCGAAGACGTCGCCCATCTTCGAGTCCACTTGGTTCTTGTCGAGCTCGCGCAGGAAGATCTCGTGGATCTCGGGCGGCTGGTCCTCGTATTCCAGTTGGTTCCCGCCGTCCTTCAAGGACGTGTCGACGCCTTTGTCCCAGATCTCGCGCTTGACGGCGAACAGCGGATAGCGGGTGGAGCCGAACTGGACGGCGAGATAGCGCGAGGGCTGGCTCGCCGTATTGAAGTGCTGATGGAACATGTTCTCGGGCGGCGTGTACATCACGCCGTGCTGCCAGTCGACGCGGGTGAAGTCCTCGTCGCCCTCGTACCAGAACAGGCTGTAGCCGTGGCCGGAAACGCAGAAGACGTTGGTGCCGGCGGTATGGCGGTGGCCCTTCTTGTAGGTGCCGACGGGCATTTCCGAGGTGTGGCAGCCGATGGTGCCGTCGGCCAGGATCCAGCGCAGGCTGGAGCCGCCGGCGCCGCGCGCCGCCCATTCCTTGAGCTCGAAATCGGAGATGTCTGGGACGAAATTGGTCTCCCACTGGTGGCGCCCCGGCTTGATCGGCTTCAACTCCCCGTCGCCGGCGAAGTAGCCGGCGGCGCCGGCGCGGTCGGTAAAGGGCACCGGGTTCTCGAAGATGAAGGTGTTGTTGCGGAACAGGTTCATCAGGAAGCGCAGGTTGTTGGTGCTGGCCAGCCGCGCCGGCTCGCGTCCGGAGCCGTTGAAGTGCTGGTAGCGCATGTTGAGCGGCACCTGGAACAGCGAATTGGGGCCCCATTCGAAGGTGTGCTTGGTGCCGTCGGGAAGCTCGACGCTGGTGGAACCGTGGCCGGCGAGCACGAACAGCACCTCTTCGTAGACATGGGCGAGGGATTCCGATTGTCCGCCCGGGGGGATCTCGAAGCAGAAGGTGGAGATGTAATCGTCGCCGCCGACCAGCTCGCAGATGGCGCCGTTCATGCCATAGCGCGCCCAGGGCTGGAGCTCGAGCGCCATCAGGTCGATGCCGAAATCCTTGACCAGGGGCACGCCCTCGCCGTCGCACCAGGCGAGGTAGGAATCATGCAGATAATAGCTGTCCAAGTCTTCGGACATGGTGTGGCCTCCCTGTCTTGATCGGTCTCCGGCGGGGGCCGGAAGGGCGGCGCCGCGTCGTCGGCCGCGCCGCCCCGAAAGGGGTCTGTTCGTTATTCCGCCGGTGCCGAGGCTGCATCCCGGTATTGGCTTTCGTCGATGATCTCGCCCATCCCCGATTCGACCCCGTTCTTGGCCAGTTCCTTGAGGAAGATCTCGTGGATGCGGCGGTCCTGCTGCTCGTATTCGATCTGGTTGCCGCCCTCTTCGACCGAAGTATCGACGGCGCCCATCCAGTGTTTGCGCTTCGCATCGATGAAGGGATAGCGCATGGAACCGAGCCCGATCGCCAGGTAGCGCGCCGGACTGGGGCCGGTGTTGAAATGCTGGTGGAACATCATGTCGGGCGGGGCGAAGACGACCCCGTGGTCCCAGTCGATGCGCTCGATCTTCTCGTCCATGTCGTACCACAGAAGCGAATAGCCGGTGCCGTGGACGCAGAAGACGTGGAAGTCGGCCGGGTGCCGGTGGCCCTTCTTATAGGTGCCGACGGGCATTTCGGACGAATGGGTGTGAAGGGTATTGTCGGCGAGGATGAACTTCATGTTGGACGAGCCGCCGCCGCGCGCCGCCCAGGCCTTCAACTCGAAGGCGCCGACATCGGGCACGAAGTTGGTTTCCCATGCGTTGCGCCCCGGCTTGTGCGGGATGTAGGTCCCCTCGCCGGTGAAGTAGCTCTCCTCGCCCTCGCGGTCGGGGAAGCGGAAGTCGTTATTGAAGATGAAATCCTCGCTGTGGAGCAGGTTCAGCATCACGCACAGCGTGGTGGTGGAGGAGAGACGCGCGGGCTCCGAGCCGGAGCCGTTGAAATGCTGATGCTTGGCATTGAGCGGCAGGGCGAAGAGGCTTTTCGGCCCCCATTCGAAGGTGTGCTTGTTGCCCTTGGAGTCCTCGACCGTGGTCGAGCCGTGGCCGGAGACGACGTAGACCACCTCTTCGTAGAGGTGCTGGAGGGGCGCGGTCTTTCCGCCGGGTTCGAGATCGATGACGAAGATCGAGATGAAGTCGCCGCGGCCGTGAAGCTCGACCGACGCGCCCTTGGCGCCGACCCGCGCCCAGGGCTTGGTTTCGACCGTCTTGAGGTCCGCCCCCAACGCTTGAATGCGCGGAATGCCCTCCTTGTCGACCCAGTCCCCGAAGGGGTCGAGCAGGAACTTCTTTTCCCTGTCCGGCTGCAGCAATTCGGCCATATCGGTTCTTCCTCGTGCAAGAGTTTGCGTTGCGGCGCAGTCTACCACAGGCCGCGAATCCATGAAAATCGCCGCTTCGTGTGGTTTTCGCCGGGTCCGCGAACACCCCGGCGCTCCCGAACCACGGCGCGCGGTTATGTGATAGCGGCTCGAACGCCATGCCGCAAAGATAAAATCGAGCTAGCGGCTAGAGCGTTTTTGCATGGCCGCGACAGATCGGCGCAAACCGCACCGTCGCGGACCAACGCTCTCGGTCAAGGGCGGGGATTGGATCAACGGTCCACGCCCACGCGTAGAGACGGCGTTCGGCCAGCTTCCCGCGCTTCAAACATACGGATCGGGCTCTCTCAGCCCTCGTCGCCGGTCATGGCGGCGCGGAAGCGGCGGGCGACATAGGTGCCGTCGCGCGGCACATCGAGCCGGGGGCCGGTCGTGGTCTTGACCTTGACGACAGCGAAATAGGGGCCGGGCCGGTCGTAGATGTCGGCCAGGGCCGCTTCCAGGCCGACATCGTCGGTGATCAGTGCGGTGCCGGCAAAGCCCGAGGCGGCGGCGATGGCGACGAGATCGACGCCGGCCGCGGTATGGGTCCGCTGGTTGCCGGTGGCGCCAAAGGCCTGATTGTCGAGCACCACAATGGAGAGATTCTTGGGCTTCTCGACGCCGATGGTCACCAGGCTGCCGATGCCGGCGAGCAATTCGCCGTCGCCGGTGATCACCAGGACCCGGCGCCGGGGCTGGGCCAGCGCCACGCCGAAGGCGACCATGGACGCCCCGCCCATGATGCCCGCCAGGTACATGTTCCGCGCCTCGTCGCCGCACGACGCGACGTCGTGCACGGCGTTGCCGATGCCCGTGACCACCGCCGCGTCGCCCCGTCGGCTCAGGATGCGCGCGACCACCTCGCGGCGCTCGAGTGTAATTGCCGGCGGTTTCGTCTTTCGCGCCGCCATCAGCCCCGCCTCCCGCTGTTGGTGATGCGTTGGGAGACGACGACCGCGACCGCGCGATTGGCGTCATAGGCGAGCCGCGTCGCCGCCTCGACCGTCTCGGCAACCTCCTCGGCGCGATCGACCGGCTGGACGATGACATTGGCCGCCTCGAGCGCCGCCGTCGTCGCCTGGCCCATGGGCACCTGCCACGGGAAGCCCTCGCCCCATTGACCGCGCATCGACACCAGGGCGAGCAGCGGAATGCGGCATTCCTGAATGATCGACAGCATGTTGATGCAGTTGCCGACACCGCCCGATTGGGTCAGGAACACGCCGCGCTCGCCGCCGAGCCAGGCGCCGGCCATCTGCGCGATGCCCTCTTCCTCGGTGGTCAGCACCACCGAACGCATCGTCCTGTCTTTGTTGCAGAGCTCGATCAGCCTCGCCAGGCCGCCATCGGGCACATAGGCCACCTGGCGCACATCCGCGCTTTTCAGAACCGCGTGCACGTCATGGGACCAGTGCCGCGCCTTCGCCTTCGCCATGAGTATGGGCCCCTCGATCCTCCCCGCGCCGCCGCCCGCGCGGCGCCATTTGGGAACAACTTATTAAGGCAATCCGGGCCTCGAGGCCACCCCGGTTGCGCCTCATTTTTTTTATCCTGCCCCGTTGGGCCTTTAGAGAGTCCCGATTGGGCATTCCCTCGACGGAGGATGCCGAAGCTCAGGCGCGCATGCCGAACAGGACCCTGATCCCCCTGATGCGCCGGACCCCTTCGAAGACCAACAGACAGGCGAGCGTCTCGAGAGCGATGAGCAGGAGGAACAGCACCACCCTGTTCCCCAAGGCATCCTGGATCGACCACGCCAACGCGTTTTGAATGGGGTAGTGGACGATATAGACGGGAAAAACCGCGGCGGTGGCGTAGCGCAGCGCGGGCGTCGATGTTTTGACCAGCCGCGCGAAGTAGGCCATCACGGCAAGGATCCAAAACGTCATCTCCAAACCGACGGCGGCATTCAGCAGGTTTCGGGGAAGCGCGAGCCCAAGCGGCGCGATGTCGTGGCCGATGGCCATCAGCCTGAATACGAACAACGCAACGGCCGAGGCGAGAAAGGACCCCGCGCGCCGCTCGGTCCATTGCCGGAACGCGTCTCCGGCGGCTGCCGCGCCGTAACCGCCGATGAAACAGAGCAAACCGAAAACCAAACTGATCCGACCATCGGTCCAGTCGCCGAACCGCTCGGGGTTGAGGATCGCGGCGAGTGCCATCACGGCAACGGCAAAGGCCGCGACCAGGATTCTTGGATCCCGGGGCAGGCGCGAAAGGCGTCCATCTTTGAGCCCCAGCCTGCCGAGCAGCCAGACGACCGCGACCAGAAGGCAGACATAGATCAGGATGTTGACCAGGAACCACAAGTGCCCCGTGGCGATGACATAGGCGCCGTCGCCCTTGTAGTGGCTCATCGAGAGGTAAAGGGCGATGGGAAAGACGACCAGGCTGCCGAACAGCAGCGGTATGCCGATTCGCCGGAAGCGCTCGACGGAAAACGCCGCCAGGGTCCTGTGCGCCAGGGAAAATCTCGCCGCCATTCCAGCGACCACGAAGAGGATCGGAATCCGCCAAATACTGACCAGCAGGTAAATGAAATCGAGAGCCCGGAAGAACGCCGAATCGGAGACGGCCGTGGAGGGCGCGATGAGTCTGTAGACGGGCGCCGCCTCCGAGAACGCGGCCTGGGCATGGGTGAATATCAACAGCAACAGGGCGAAAACGCGAACGGCATCAACGTCGTATCTGCGGTTATCGGAGGGTCTCATTCGCGCTGCGGCCCGGCTCTCAACTGCCGGTTTTGCGGTTTCGGTCAGGTCCAGGAGACCATATGTCACGATCTCGTGAAATTGGAAATCGCGCCAGTCTTGAAATTGTCGGCAAACCCATCAAGAGGGTGCGGACGGGCGCCCGGCCACAAAACCGGGTCATGGACCCGATGGGCAGTCTCTCGCCAAAAGCCTTCATTCCCCCGGCACTGACCTTGAAAATCGAACCCGCGAGTGACCGCCCGAGGGGGCGATTTTTCCCCCCGACGCGGGGTCGTCAGAATTTTTTGGCCTCGGGGTAAATTCTATTGACAGCCGGGCAGCGCACCCCTAAATGGCGTTCGCTTGGGCGGACGGACGGTCGCAGCCTGCGGCCGGGTTGAGCCCAATTCTTGAGGAACCAAGGAAATGACTCTGATTCGGGTTGCCAGCTCGGCGGCGCTAGCGCTTGCCGGGCTCAGCGGTATGGCTGTCTCGACCTCCCATGCCGATGTCGCGGATTTCTATAAGCGCAAGGTCGTGAGGATCGTGGTCGGGGCATCGCCGGGCGGCGGGTTCGATGCCTATAGCCGGCTTATGGCCCGGCACATGAAAAAGCACGTGCCTGGCGCGCCCAAGACCATCGTCTCGAACATGCCCGGTGCCGGCAGCCTGAAGGCCGTGCAGTCCCTGAAGGCGGCGCCCAAGGACGGTACCGTGATGGTCGCCTTCAACCCCGGGCTCGTCACTCAGTCGGTGGTTACGCCCGACAAGGTGCGGTTCAAGTTCACCGATGTCAGCTTCCTCGGCAGCGTCACTGCCGATATTCGGGTCTGCTACACCTGGGGCAAGACCGGGATCAAGAATTTCAAAGACCTTCTCGCCCGTGACCAAGTCAATCTGGGTGCGACCTCGAAGGGGTCGTCCTCCTACCTCGACGGCGCCATCCTCCGTAACATGTTCGGCGCCAAGATCCGACACGTGATCGGCTACCCCGGCAGCACGGAGCAGCGCATCGCCATCGAGCGGGGCGAACTCGACGGCGATTGCGGATCCTGGGGCTCGATCCCGCGAAACTGGATCGAGAGGAAACTGATCAACGTCATCGTCCGCAACTCGACGGCGACCATCTCCGAAATCCCCGCCTCCGTGCCCTTTGTATTGGATCTGGCGAAGTCCGAAGCCGATCGGGCGGTGCTCAAGGTCGTTCTTGCCGCCAACGACGTGTTTCGGCCGCTGATCATGGCGAAACAGGTCCCCGCCGAGCGGCTGGCGGCCATGCGGAAAGCGGTCTGGGACACGGTGAATGATCCGGCCTTTCGCGCCGAGGCCCAGCGCTCCAAACGGGAGATCGTCAATCCCATGCGGGGCGAGGACGTGGATAAGGTGATCGCCGAGGTCTACCGCACGCCGGCCGATCTGATCGCTAAGGCAGCCCGGGTCATCAGATAACCGGCAACAGGCAGGGGGTGGATGTCGCCTCCTGAATGTAAGAATCCCACCGCCAAAGGCGCCAGCGAAGGCCGTCTGGCCGTCCTTGCCCTTTGGCGGTGGCGTGAAGACCGTGACTGAATTACCCTTTTTGAGACGGGGCGGTTTTCCGGGGACGGCCCCATGCGATGCCTCAGGGCGCAAGGCGACTGGCGGGACCGGGGATGCCGACACGCGACCGGAAACATTGGGTTCGAAACCTCGCGATCATCTTCGTCGCGATTGCACTAGGGGTTCCCCTGACCGCCGGGTTGTGGCTTGCCCAGCGCGACTCACTGGCCGCCCTCCCGCGCCCGGGCATGGCGAGTGTGAAGGAATCGTCGCGCGAGCTTAACCGTGGGCGGGAATGGCGCCGCATCGTGCTGGATGCCGGCAAACTCGGCTCCGTCACCCTGCGGATCAATCTGCCCCACCCGCTGCCCGACGCCGCCCTGCCGGTCGTGATCGTTTTGGGCGGGCTCGAGACCGGCGGGCGGGGCGCCTGCCGCCTTATCGACGCCGGCGGAACGGTCCTCATCGGATATGAATGGCCGGTCCGCCAGCGCCTGCCGCGAGGGATGGCCCTCTGGCAAAGTCTGCCGGGCCTCTACGAACATGTCCTGTCGGTTCCGGGCCAGATCGCCGCAGCCCTGAAATGGGTGGGTGCCCAAACCTGGGCGGACGGAGACCGGATCACCCTGGTGGGCCTGTCTCTGGGTGCACTCGCGGCGCCGGCGGTGCAGCGCTTGGCGGCGGCCGAAGGCGTGACGATCCGCTGGACCGTGCTCGGCTACGGCGGGAGCCCGCTCGGCAGCCTGGTGTCGAACCACCCGGACATCGAACCGGCGGCGCTCCGGCCGCTGCTCGGCCGCGGGCTCGGCTTGCTGTTGCGGCCGGTGGAGCCATCCAGCCATCTGCCTCACTTGAAGGGGAAGTTCCTGGTTTTCGGCGGCACCGACGACAGCCTGATTGGGCCCGACGCGGCACGCCAGTATGCCGCCCTGGTGCCGGAACCCAAGGTCGTGCGGTGGCTGCAGAGCGACCACCTCGGCGTCGGAGGCGGTGCCAGGGATCTCCTCGACAGGGTGGTCGGCGAGACGATTGAATGGCTCAGGGCGCGGGGTGCGGTGGATATGTCGGGCCATTCACCTGGGCGCCCGCGCCTTTCCCCGGAGGAATGCTGAAAAGCCGTCTCGGCCCAAAAGCGGAGACGGGATCAACATGGCGTCGCAGCGGCATCTCCCTTTGATCCGCCCGCGCCCCGTCATCGCGGCTTCGGGCGGGACGCGCGGTGGCCCCCAAGGGGTGACGGCGCGCATGGCGTGACAAGCCGCACCCGAGCCCTTATGTAGTAGCCCCAGGTGTCATAGCCTGAGCGGCACCTGCCCAAGGGCGCGGATCCATAAGGCTCGCCCCGCCGGCGAGCGGCAGACTTCGGGAGATCGACATGGCGGACGCTTTCATCTGTGATGCGGTGCGCACCCCCATCGGGCGCTACGGCGGTGCCCTTGCCGCGGTCAGGCCCGACGACATGGCCGCCCACGTGATCCGCACCCTGATCGAGCGCAATCCCGGCCTCGACGCCGCCGCCATCGACGACGTCGTTTTCGGCTGCGCCAACCAGGCCGGCGAGGACAACCGCAACGTCGCGCGCATGGCCGCGCTTCTGGCCGGATTGCCCGAGAGCGTGCCCGGCACCACCATCAATCGGCTGTGCGGCTCGGGCCTCGATGCCGTCGGCCAGGCGGCGCGCGGCATTCGCGCCGGCGACATCGCGCTCGCCATCGCCGGCGGCGTCGAGAGCATGTCCCGCGCCCCCTTCGTCATGGCCAAGGCGGAGACCGCCTTTTCCCGCAGCGTTGACATCCACGACACCACCATCGGCTGGCGCTTCGTCAATCCGCTGATGAAGAGCCAATACGGCGTCGAGTCGATGCCCGAGACCGGCGAAAACGTCGCCGAGGACTTCCAGATCAGCCGCGAAGACCAGGACGCCTTCGCCTACCGCTCCCAGATGCGCGCCAAGGCGGCGGTGGAGCAGGGGCGGCTGGCCAAGGAGATCGTCGCCGTCACCATCCCTCAGCGCCGCGGCGATCCCAAGGTGGTGGGGGCCGACGAGCACCCGCGCCCGGACACCACGCTGGAGGGGCTGGCCAAGCTCGGCACCCCGTTCCGCGAGGGGGGCACGGTGACGGCGGGGAATGCCAGCGGCGTCAACGACGGGGCCGCGGCGCTGATCGTCGCCTCGGAGGCGGCGGCCAAGGCCCATGGGCTCACGCCGCGGGCGCGGGTGGTGGCCATGGCCGCGGCCGGCGTGCCCCCGCGCATCATGGGCATCGGCCCGGCGCCGGCGACCGAGAAGCTCCTGGCCATGACCGGTCACGCCATCGGCGACATCGACGTGATCGAGCTCAACGAGGCCTTCGCCAGCCAGAGCCTGGCGGCGCTGCGCCAGCTTGGGCTTCCCGACGACGCCGAGCACGTCAATCCCAATGGCGGGGCGATCGCCCTCGGCCACCCGCTCGGCATGTCCGGCGCGCGCCTGGCGCTGACCGCCACCGAAGAGCTGCACCACGCGGGCAAGGACCGGGCCGTCTGCACCATGTGCATCGGCGTCGGCCAGGGCATCGCCGCGCTGCTGGAAAAGGTCTAGCCCGGCCCGATGGGAATCGCCCGGGCCACGTCGTGTCCGCGGCTCCCCATTAAACCGATGTTCGCCAATCGTTATGAGCGAACAAGGGGTTACCCCGCCCCGACGCGTTGAATATTCCTATATTCATAAGTTGAATTTTGTTACAAATCCGGTCTTGTCGCCTGGGGCTGAGTAACAATGACCTCTTCTGCGTTCGATCCGGATAAGGACACGATCTGCGACGTGATTCGCCGTTGGGCGGAGACCCAACCCGATGCGCCGGTTTTCGTCGCGGAGAACGCGGCGGTTTTGACCTTTTCCGGACTCCTCGGGGCGATGGAGCATGTGCGCGACGCCCTATGGGACCGGGGGCTCGGTCGTGGCGACCGGGTTGCCATGGTGGTTCCAAGCGGCCCAAGCCTCGCCAGCCTCATTTTCGGCACGATGTGTGCCGCCGTGCCGTTCCCGTTGAAGCCCGACCAGACCGAGACGGAATTCGAGGCGCTTTTCGACAGGTTCGACGTGAAGGCGCTGATCGTCGAGGAGGGGGACACGGGGCCGGCGGTCAAGGCGGCGACGGGTTTACGGATCCCGATCCTGAAGGTGAGGGCCGCCAACGGTGGTGCCGGCGCGATCGAGATGGCCGGCCCCGATAGCGGTGGCGAAGCGAGACGATCGACCGCGGTTGAGGGCCCCGGTCCCAGCGACGATTGCATGATGGTGATGACTTCGGGGACCACGGGGAACGGTAAAGCCGTGTCTTCGTCGCATCGGCGCCGCCTGCGATCGATGCAGTTCACGGTGACGGACTTTAGGCTCACGCCCGAGGATCGCTACCTGCTGGCGCGCCCGCTCTATTATGCAGGCGGCATCGGCGGTCTCCTCTACGCGCCCCTCTCGGGCGGGAGTGTCGCGTTTCTCCCCGAATTCACGCCCGAGAGGGTGTTGCGCGCCCTGCGGGAACTCCGTCCCACTTGGTACAGTGCGGGGCCAACGGTCCTCCGGGCACTGCACGCCTATCTCTCGCAGCACCCAGGCGCGGCCGATGGGTCAGGGCTACGGTTCATTCGTGCCACTTCTGGGGCGCTTGAACCGGGCATCGCCGAAGACCTGGAAAGGCATCTCTCGGTCCCCATCATCGAGAGTTATTCCACCACCGAGGGTGGGCGCATCGCGTCCAACCCACTGCCGCCCGGCCGCCGCAAGCACGGGACGGTGGGGCTGCCTATCGATTGCGAGGTGGCGATTGCATCGCCCGAAGGCGGTTTCCTTGCCGTCGGGGAAAGGGGCGAGATCGTCGTCAGAGGCCAAAGGCTGGCCGACATCTTCGAGAACCAACCCGAAAACGCCGCCGCCGCTCCCTCGCCGTTCAAGGACGGCTGGTATCACACCGGCGACGAGGGGTTCCTCGACTCCGATGGCTACCTGACGCTGACCGGTCGCATCAAGGAGGTCATCAACCGCGGCGGCGAAAAGGTGAGCCCTGCCGACGTGGATGCGGCGTTGATGGCCCACGAGGATGTGTCGGAAGCGGCGACCTTCCCAATACCCCACCGCACCCTGGGCGAAGAGGTGGCGGCAGCGGTCGTCCTGCGACCCGGATCGGGCCTGACGCAGCAGAAACTGACCTGTTTTCTTCTTACCAGGTTGGCCGGCTTCAAAGTGCCTCGGCGCTTCTTCTTTGTCGACGCCATCCCCAAGGGGGAAAACGGCAAGCTACAGCGCTATTCCCTGGCCGAGGTGTTCGGCGTCGGCGACACCAGCGCGCCTATTCGCGGGCCGGAAGAGAGCCGTAAGCCGACCGCGCTGGAGGCGCGCCTCGCCGAGGTCTGGAAGAGGGTCCTGAAATTGGATCGCATAGGCCTCAATGACGATTTCTTCATGCTGGGCGGCGATTCCCTTCAAGCGGTCGGCCTGATCATCGAGATCGAGCAAGAGCTGAAGCGTACCTTGCCCGTGGCCTGCCTTTTCGAAGCCGGCACCTTGGCCGGCATGGCCGAACTGATCGAATCTCAAGCCCCTTCCGGCTGCATCGTGCCGATTCAACCTTCCGGGACTAAGCCCCCCTTCTTTTGCGTACATGGCAACGGCGGTGAAACGATCGGTTTTTACAACCTGGCCAAGCGCCTCGGGACGGACCAGCCGTTTTACGGAATCCAGTCGGTGGGCTGGGACGGGACCGCGGTGCCGTTTACCTCCAGCCACGACATGGCTGCCCACTATGTCGCGGCGATGCGAGAGGTCCAGCCGAAAGGGCCGTATTATTTTGGCGGATATTCATTCGGTGGGCGTATCGCGATTTATATGGCGAATATATTGCGCGAGGCCGGCGAGGAGATCGCCCTGTTGGCCCTTCTCGATCCCAGCAACCTCGCCGCCCGCTCCTACGTGACCTTCGACCAGTGGCTCGAACGTAACGAGGCGTTGACAAAGGCAACACGCCTCTATCAAACCGCCAGTTTCGCCTATTTCCGCTCGCGCAAAGCATTCGATTTCGTTTATGAGCGCGTGCGCCGGGTCCTGCTGTTTTCGATCTGGCGGCTCTACCGGGAACGGCCGCATGCCTTGCCGAAGTTCATGCGCCGACCGGACCGCGCCAACAGATTGGTGCGGTTGGAACACGGCAATCTCCCACATTACGACGGTGACGCGGTCCATTTCCGGGCCCAATTCGCGCCCCGTTCGACGTCTCATTCCGATAAGCGGGAGTCTTGGCGTCAAGTCGTCAAAGGCAGCCTTGAGGTCGTCGAGGTCCCGGGTCTGCATCATGAGATCATCCAGGAGCCTTATGTCGCCGCCCTGGCCGAAGAGCTCCGAAATGCGCTCGACAGGGCCTCGGCGGAAGCTGAGGGGTCTCAGCACCGACTGTCGGATTCGGGTCGCAAAGAGATGTCGGGTTGATGACAGTCGAGGCGGCCGGCCTGTCCCAAAAGGGAATTTCCGCCAACGGCCGATCGCGGATATAAGCGCATCGGGTGCCGTTCGCAAAAGAGCATCCGGACACTTCGCATCAAAACCAAGGGATGACGCTTCCCGATGGCTCGGTTCTATCATGGTTCTCTGTCCCGGTACCTGGTCGATGGCGCCGCCTTTCATGTCCGCCATTACCTGAGAACGCGAAAGGCAAGGTCTTCGGCGCGGCGCCGGCTGCCCGCCCAGGTTTTTCGGCGCCTTAGGAGATATGGTCGGTTCGTCGCTCGGCGCGATTGGGACAATCTGCGCGTCGAAGCCCTGGCGCTGGCGCAATACGCGGAGCAGCACCGCGATGAACTGCTCCTACGAGAAATGGTGGAGCCGCTCTTGGGCCTGGGTGAATACCGCCGCGCCTTCGCCCTCGACTTGGTTTACGAGCGTCTCCGGCATGGGGTAAGGCCCAACGAATGGGATGGGAGCGCCATTCCCGACCGGCATTTGCTTTTATCACTTTCTGGAAACGATATCGGGACCTTGCTCCTTTATGCCGTCGCCGTTCCCCACGCCATGCGACGGGCGGCGCAGACCACCGTCGTGATCCACCCGCGATTGCTTAAGCTTTTTGCCCGCAGCTTCGCGAGCGCAAATGTCATCCCGACCGACGCAGAGGACCGTGTCAGCGCCTACGATGCCTATGGGCGGTCCAAACATCTGGGCGCCTACATTTTGTCCGAGATCGGAGGAAAGGATTACGGTTTTACGCCTCTGCTCCCCGACCGTGCGTTAGTACGAGCCATCCGGGACCGGTACCGGCAATCCGGTGACGGACCCCTGATCGGAATTTCTTGGGGCAGTAAGAACCACCATAAGATTGTCCCGGGCTTTGCCGATTGGCGAAAATTCATGTGCGCCGTCCCGGCGACTTACGTTTCCCTGCAATACGGCAATATCAGCCAGGCGTTGCGGCGCTTGCGCCGCAATATGCACCACCCCCTCATCTTCGATGATTCGATCGATCAGCTCCAGGATATGGACCTTTTCGCCGCGCAAGTCGCGGCCATGGACGCCGTCATTACCATCCCCAACACCTGCGCCCACCTGACAGGTGCGCTGGGCGTTCCCGGGGTCCTGATCCAGGGCGGAGATTTCGGCCGAAAATGGCCGGTCGTGGGGGAGGGCATCCCCTGGTACCCGAAATTGCAACCCGTCAGACGCGAGGCCCGGCAATGGTCGGCGGTGTTCGACGCCGCGGGAGAAAAACTCCGGTCTGCGGTCCCGGCGCTGCGGTAGGTCGGTATGGGGCGCTTTGGAACCTCCCTTGGGCTCCGACCAGCATCGTGTTGCCTGCCGGCTCGCGCGTTGCTATGGATCATGGCGGAACCGCAATGCCCGGACCCTGGCAACCATGAACGGTAACCCCCAAGGTGAAAACACCCCTTCCGTCTCCCAGGCCGGGAACGGCGGCGGGGTCATCGCGCGGAGACAAACATGGGGGCCGCCGCCCAAATACTTCAACGGCCGCTTCGCCCGCTATCTCCTGACCAAACACCTGCTGAGCAAGAGCCGCTTTCTCCGGCAGCGCTACGGCATCCATCCGCAAGGGGTTCGGCTCGAGGACGTGGCCACGGCGCTGTTGTGGGACCGCGTCGACAGGGAGGCCTTTGCCCTGACCGACCAGGATCGCCGTCATCTTGCCGCTTATCCCGAGGACACTTTTGTCCTCGATGCCGAGGGGCGCCTCGAACTCTCTTCGAGGGTCCACGTTTACAAGGTTTCAGACTGTGCCGTGATGGGCCGCGATTTTTCCTTCCTTCATCGGCCCAGTGACAAGATCATCCTGAGGACGGGGCATCTCGACGATCCCAACCGCGTCGTGCCGCATCGCTATAGATCGACCCTCGAGGTTCCGGGGCTAGCGGTGCCATTGCATGGAGAGCATTACTTCCATTTCACCTTGGATGGGCTTCGCCGTCTCTGCGAGTGCTTGCGCCACGACGAGACCCTGCACGCCGCCACCATCCTCATGCGGCCGACCCTGCAACCCTATCAGCAATCGGCCCGGGCCTTCCTCGAGGCGCACTATCCCAGCCTGAAATTCCTTCATGTCGCCGCAGACTGCAAAGTGCTGTGCGAGCACCTGCTCTTGAGAACGCGGGAGCGGCCGGCGGTCATCGATACCTTCGCCAACGGAGGCTCGATCCGAGGCGTTCGCGACCATTACCTGGACCACTACCGTGTCACCCGTGCCACCCCCCACCGGCGGCTCCTGATCGATCGCAACCGAGAGAAACGGCGCAACCTCCTCAATCAGGACCGGTTGACCGCCGCGCTTCGTCCGTTGGGCTTCGAAACCGTGGACCCGGGGGTGCTGGACCACGCCGATCAGGTCAGGCTGTTTTCCGATGCCGAAGCCGTGGTCGCCGTCGAAGGTTCGGCGCTGACCAACCTCATCTATTGCCAACCGGGGACCAGGGTCTTGGAGATCAGGCCCGACCGGCTGCGGTTCCCGTTTTGGATTGGCCTCTGCAAGCAGCTTGGGCTGCATCATCGCGGCGTCATCGGCACGACGGCGGGCCGGCACATGCATGTGACGGTCGATGTCGATGACGTGCGCCATCAGGTTTCGGAAATGGTGGGATGATCGCCTGAACGCGGCGCCGTTTCTTCTCCAACCCTGCAATTTTCCGGGCATTTAAACCGCAGGACGGGCCCCAAAGTCGGCTTGGGTCGGAGCCCAAGGGATCGGCGGCGCGGCTGGGGAAAAATGTCCGCTGGCGGGCGCATGCGCTCGTCCGCGACCGGTCGGTTCTGCCAACGCAAGTGCCCCGGCCATGGGGCCGGGGCACCGCCCTTCTTTGAGGTTCTCACTGTCCGTGCCGAAGAGGGGCACTTTCGGGAAGAGGCTTACTGCTCAGCCTGTTGCGCCACCTGCGTCCGCGGCGCGGCTTCCTTGCCGACGGCGTTCACATCCTGGGACATCACGAAGACCGTGAAGGCGACAAAAAGCGCGGCGCCGGCCATATAGCTGAACTTGCTGGGACGGGTCGGCGCGAATCGGTCGCCGGGGCTGACAAACTCTTCGGTTTTCGCTTCTGTTGCCATTTCTCTTTTCCTTACGGTAAGTGCGGTCCCGCGATGAGAGCGGTTCGCCACAGTGAGGTCAAAACGGGCCGTTTTCGCTCATCGACTGCTACACGGGCCGCGCCGGACGGAGCGGATATAGGGATGGCACAGACATCTGTAAAACGAAAATATTCGCTAGTTTGTATAGATAAATTAGATATAAAATCGCGCCCCGTCCGACCTTCGGAGTGATCGCATGGACATCAATCTTGCCCGCACGTTCCTCACCATTCTCGAAACCGGCAGCTTCATCACGGCCGCCGAGAAGCTGCACGTCACCCAGTCGACCGTGAGCACCCGTATCCGGTCCCTTGAGGACGGCTTGGGCATTCAGCTTTTCGAACGGGGGCGGGGAGGCGCGAGTCCAACCCCGGCGGGAGAACGTTTTCAGCGTCATGCCATCGGGCTGGTCCGCATCTGGGAGCAGGCGCAGTTGGAGGTCAGCCTGCCCGAAGAATTCCAGGGTTCGTTGGTGGTCGGCGCCCAGGTCAGCCTGTGGGAGGGGTTCTTGCTGAACTGGCTGGCGGAAATGTCGAAACAGAAAGACCAGATTGCGGTTCGCGCACAGTTCGGATCTTCCGATCTTCTCATGCGGCGGCTGATCGACGGCGTCATGGATATCGGCGTGATGTATACGCCCGAGATGCGTCCCGGCTTCAAGGTGGACAGGCTTTTCTCGGACGAGATCGTCCTCGTTTCGAGCGAGAAGGACGACGTGCGCGGCCTCGGGGCGCGGTACATCTACGTGGACTGGGGCCCGGAGTTTCAGCAGGATCACAGTCTCAATTTTCCCGAAGCCACCAGGCCCGGGATCCACATGGAGCTCGGCGTCCTGGGGCTCGGCTACCTCTTAGAGAACGAGGCCACCGGGTACTTTCCCAAGCGCCTCGCCGCACCCTTCGTCGAGGAGGGAAGGCTTCGGATCCTACTGGGCGCGCCGGTCTTCACCTATCCCGCTTACGTGGTCTATTCGGCTGATGCGGAAAGCGAGACCTTGAAGAGCGCGGTAACCTTGCTCAAGCGCCTGGCGCGAAGGCTTTAGAAGCCCCGCTGGCTACCAGCTCTGCCCGACCAACCGACGCAAGCTCAGCCGGCGCCGCCGGATCACCCCGGCCAGTCGCTTGCGATGATCGCCCGCATCCGGTCAACCCTGCCGCCGAAAAAAATCTGATCGCGGTCGAGAAAGTGCTGAACGACATGCAGGGCCAGCAATTCCCAAAGGCTCGGTTGCGGTCCGTCGAAAAATAGTCTCTTGGCTTCCTCCAGCAGGCTCAGCCTGCGGGCCGTGAAAAGGCGCTCGAAGCTCCTAACCTCCTCATCCCGATAGCCCGGCTCCAACAGGTATCGGGCCGCATCGAGGAACCCGATTCCCTGCGGCGAGGAGAACTCCCAATCGAGAACGCAGATCTGCCCCTCGTCCGAGCGCAGCATGTTGGCCGGCCTGAAATCGCCATGAAACATCGAGGACGCGACATTTCCGTCATGACGAACGGTCGATAGGATCCGCGTGATCATCTCATATCGCTCTTCGCCGCCGGGATGAGCCCGGGCGCGCTGGGTCAAGCGGTTCTTGAATTGACCGAGATTGATTTGGGACCCGTTGCGCAGTTGAAAGAGGATATCGAGTACGTCCTTAGGTATCGGCGCGTCATCGTTTGCCGGCAGAGGTTCCCCGCGAATCCCGCTTTGAAGGGTAATGCCGGCGTAGATGCCTTTTTGGTCCCTGCGAAGGGCCAGTGGCTCGGGCGCAAAAGGCTTGCCCAACCGCTGCAATGCCGAGAGAGCTTCGTATTCATTGAGCAGCGCCGCCGCGGCCGCATCGGACATCGGGGTCTTGGCGACACACAGAATGTCCCACGTATGGCGGTCATGGATCAAAACGATTTGCTTCTGAGAGCCCGGGAACGCGATGAAATAGACGTCGTTTATCTGGCGATCGATCGACGGGAAGATCGGCCCATGGGGCGCCGACAAGGTTACGGGAACAACATTGAAATCTCCCGTATTGATGCTTGCGATGCCGTTGGTGAGGCGCAGGCGACGCGATAATCCCAGGTCGTCCAGCCTGACTTTCGCCGATTCCGCGTTTGGCAATAAGCAATAATAATTCTCACCCCAGACGACGTAATAAATATCGCCAGGGGGCGCATCCTCAAAGTCCGTAAGAATTTCCGTTCCCTGGGGTAAACCGTTACGCAAGAGGGACATACAGGTAGATAATCTTTTATCCAAAGCAGCGTCCCGTTCACGTTCTCAACAAACTTCGTTTCCAATCGTTGGGCGAGCCCAATGCATTTGTTGGCATGCGGCGGCCGGGCCGGCGGGGCCGACGCCGCCCTCTTCGCCGTCGGGAGCGGGCCGCGGCTAGGGCGATTGGGCCTCTTCCATCTGCATCAACTTCTGGTTTGCCGAACGCAGCCGCTCGAACAGAACCTTCAAGAGGTTGATCGATTCCTGGGGCCGGTTCAACAGCATGTCCATGAACTCGTCCTTGTCGATGGACATGCAGACCACCGGCTCCTTTGCCACCGCGCTGGCCGAGCGGGGATGGTCGTCGATGACGCCCATCTCGCCGAGGTAATCCCCGGCGTGCAGCACGGCGAGCGGCTTCGCGCCCTTTTGTCCGTGCCCGCGAACGATCTCGACGGTGCCCGAGACGATGAGATAGGCGACCGTGCTGGGCTCCCCTTCCTGGAAGACCAATTCGCCGGCCTCGAAGCTCTCGCGTTTCATCCTGCCTCCCCCTCCGGCCGCCTGCGCCTGAACCGGGACGGGGGCGGGCGGCAACTCGCGTGTAGCCGCGCGGCTCACGCTGCAATTGGCATGTTAATCCAATACCGGGCCGTGAGAAGCCTGATTGTTGGGGTGCGCGAGGCGTATGTCATCGGGCAATCGAAGCGCGGGCGAATGCGCCGCCGCGATGATCAGGGGAACGACGGCACCGAGACCGATGCAGGCGCAGCGCCGATGCCCGAGGGGGGCCGCGTGGGCGCAGGGGGCAGGTGCACGACGAACGGGCCGCCGCCCCCACCTTGCGAGACGCGGCGGGCGTTAACGCGATGTCCGCTTTTAGCCATGCGCGGAGGTCAGGATAATCTCCCCTGTACGTTAAAGAGGCACGAGTCAAAATCGGTCGCGGCTGGAATCTCGGTTCATCGAAGGTCTTTCGCTTCCCTGATTTTCGGAAACGCTGGCAAATCGGCAAGATCGCGTGCGGCAGGCCGCAACCGTTTCCGGCGCCGCCTTAGCGGTCAGGAGCGGCTAGGCGGGGAGGCCGATGCCCGAATTGGATGGGTCAAGGTGCCGGAATTTTGGGAACCACATGGATCGCACGGCATTAACATACAGAGTTTCCCTGGTGCGGAAGTTGAGGTGCAGAAACCGGGTTGGTAGCAGTCCGGCCCCAGCATTTCGACCCACGTGAATGTCAAACGGCATCGGCAACCATGATCCGATACGTACCCTTCGCGGTCATCGCCCTCTCGACTTTGATTTTCCTTGTCCTCGGCCTGGTCTTGGGCTCGGCATGGACATGGCCTCTCCTCGCCCTTGTACCTTTGTGCCTTCTCGGCGTTTGGGACCTTGTGCAATCTGAGCATACGCTCTGGCGGCTCTACCCCATCAGTGCCCATTTCCGTTGGTTCTTCGAATGGCTGCGGCCCTATATGCGCGAATACCTTCTGGATGGTGACCATCAAGGCCGGCCTTTCAATCACAACGAAAGGGCCATCGTATATCGGCGGTCGAAGAACGCGACGGACGTTCAGGCCTTCGGCACGGATATGGACCTCTATTCACCTCAATATGAATGGATCAACCATGCAATCCAGGGGCGGCGACACCAGACCCATGACTTCCGCGTGATAATCGGAGAAGGGGGCTGTGCCAAACCGTATAACGCCTCGCTCTACAACATCTCCGCCATGAGCTTCGGATCCCTCAGCAGCCGCGCCATCGAGGCGCTTAATCAAGGCGCAAAAATCGGCGGCTTTTATCACGACACGGGCGAAGGCGGCATTTCCAAGTTCCACCTCAGTCGCGGCGGGGACCTCGTATGGGAGATCGGTACCGGTTACTTTGGCTGCCGTCAAACCGATGGCAGCTTCGATTCGAAGCAGTTCAGCGAGAAATCCGCTTTGGAACAGGTGAAGATGGTCGAGGTGAAACTCAGCCAGGGCGCTAAGCCCGGACACGGCGGCCTCCTTCCGGGCCCCAAGGTCACACCGGACATTGCGCGGACTCGCGGCGTGACACCCTGGGAGGACGTGATCTCCCCACCCTACCACAGCGCGTTTGCCACACCCTGTGAACTCGTCGAATGGCTCGCGGCACTGCGCGAGTCCTCGGGTGGCAAGCCAACCGGTTTCAAGCTCTGCGTCGGCCATAGGTGGGAGTTCATAGCGATCACCAAGGCCATGCTGAAAACGGGGATCACTCCTGACTTCATCGTCATCGACGGGGCGGAGGGCGGCACCGGTGCCGCGCCGGTGGAGCTCTCCAATCATGTCGGGACGCCGCTGCGGGAAGGTTTGATCTTTGTGGTCAACGCGCTGACCGGCACCAATCTCCGCGACAAGATCCGTATCGGCGTGGCGGGAAAGATCTTCGACGGCTACACCATGGCCGCCAACTTGGCGCTTGGCGCCGACTGGTGCAACGCTGGCCGAGCCTTCATGTTTGCCCTTGGCTGTGTCCAGACGAAGAAATGTCATACCGATCGGTGCCCCACCGGGGTCGCCACTCAGGACCCGTGGCGGCAAGCCGGTCTTGTCGTCGATGAAAAGGCAAAACGCGTCGCACGGTTCCATGACAACACGCTGAAGGCGCTATCGGAATATGTCAGTGCCGCCGGCCTCGAAGCCCCATCGGAACTGAAACCACATCATTTACGTGTTCGCATGGATGAGAACAAGGTGCACTCCGCCGACGTGATTTACGAATTCCTGGAGCCGGGCATCCTGCTGGACGAACCCGATGAAACGATTTACAGCCGCTGGTGGGCGATGGCGGATCCGGACAGCTTCGCCCCGAAAGAGCTGGCCTGATCTCTCGGTGCCCTAGATGCCCTGTGTGGATGGCTCCCGCGTTGCAAGGATTGTTGACGGTATGGAGTTTACGTCCCCTGTCAGTTGCAGGGGGACAGGTCAAAATCGGTCGCGGATGGAATGTCGGTTGATCGAAGGTCTTTCGCCCCCCTGATTTTCGGAAACGCTGGCAAATCGGCGGGATCGCGTGCGGCAGGCCGCAACCGTTTCCGGCGCCGCTATCAACTGCTGCAGTCGAGCAGCGTCTTTCCGTCCACTTCACGCACGGATTGCACCAGCAGCCCATGGTCCGGCCTGCGGCTGAACAGCTCGTGGGACAAGGGATTGATGAAATGACTCTCGATCCTGTTGCCGATGCCGCGGCCACCTTCGAACCAATCGCAGATACATAGGCGACGCAGCTCCCGCTCCGCGTCCGGCGTGATCTCGATATCGATCCCGTGCTCGGCCCGAACCGCTTCGAGTACGCGCGCCATGATCGCCTCGAATATCTCCAAGCTGCTTTTCCCGCGCATGAAATCGAAAGTGACGATGTTCCGCCCGATGCGGTTCATCAGTTCGGGGCGCCCGAGTTCATACAGGAAATAGCCGCGCACCGCATCGACGGTCTTGCGCTCGATCTCTTCGTAGTGATCGGAAGGCATGATTTTCATGCCCATGTTCTGCGAATGGTCCTTGCCGATCATACCGATATTCGAGGTGAAGATGATCAGCGCCTCGGAGAAATATGCCGTCGAGCCGCGCGAATCCGTCAGGCGGCCTTCGTCGAGGATCTGCAGAAACATGTCGAGGATGCGGGGGTGCGCTTTCTCCACCTCGTCGAACAAAAGCACGCTGAATGGTTTTTTGTGCATCGCGTTGATGAGCTCGCCGCCACGCTCGTGACCCGTATGCCCCGGGGGCGCGCCGATCAGCCGGTTGATCGAGCTTTCCTCCATGAACTCCGACATATCGAACCTCTGGCACGCCGTATCATCGCCGAACAGGAGCTCGGTGACGGCTTTGGCCAGTTCGGTCTTGCCAACGCCGGTGGGCCCGGCGAAGAACAGCACGCCGCGCGGCCGGTTGAACCGGGAACTTGTCTGCGATCCTGACAGCCCGACCACCGATCGCACGAGAATCTCGAGTGTCTTTTCGATGGCCTTTTCCTGGCCCTTGATGCGATTCGTCAGGATCTCTTCGGCCCGTAGCATGCGCGATCGCATCACCGGTGACTTCCAGGGGTTGCGGCGCGTTCCGAGCCGGTGGGTGCGGATCGCCTCCGAGATCTCACAGCATCTCAGGCCTTCGCTTCCAGCGATCCGGGCAACCGAGTTCATGCCGACAAGTGTCATGCCGTCGGATTCAAGCGCGAATTGCTCCAAGAACGTTTCCTTGCCCGTATCGTCAAGTTGCGTGCCGTCCGCAAATTGCACGATAAGGGTTTTGGCAAAGGCATAACGGTCTTCGAGATTGGGAAGCTCGATCGATACCTCTCGCAGCGCATCATTGCCGAAGACAAACCACCCGGGGAGATCGCCCGGCTTGTCGACGAGCCATAGCGTTGGGCTCAAGACCATCGAGGCCTGGCTTTGCCTTACGGCGGCGATCATCATGTCTCGGGCCGCCCTATCGGCCTCGACCAACGCTTCCGACAGACCATGAGGCCGTGTTTCAAAAAGGCGCGATGCGTACTCAACCACGAGCACGATGGGAAAAGCGTCGAGCGTCGTGATGGACCGGTGGAGCTCGGCAAATGCCTCAGGCGTCGTGGCCTTCTGTCCCAATTCCAGTCCCCGGTCTTTCAGGGCCGCGGCGGCCCGGTCGTCGCATTCGCTGTGTAGTCTCAGCCCGCCGTCGGGATCGTAGAAGAACAGGGCGGCATAATTTTGCCTTTGCGCAATGCGCCAAAGGATCTGATCAAAAGACAGAAACGCCAATTCGGTTTCATGATTGAGGGGGTAGAGATCACGCAGGTTTCCCGAAATCGAGATATGCGGTCGCATCGACAAACTCGATTCCAGCTCATCGAACCACACCGGTACCGTCACTTCTCCCAGTCTCGAGGGCCGCGTATCGGTTGCTTCCGTGCCCTCGACGACCGTTAACTCGTGCTCCATCAATGATGTTCCTTGAGATGAATGGTCTTTCGTCATTTTTTAATTCTACCACAGATCATAAGGTCATTTTCCGGTCCGGCTCACAAAATGGGTTGTACGAACCGACGGTTGCTGCCGATGGGTCGACCGCGTCAGCCGGTCGATCAGGTCCGCCATGTCCGATAAGGCCGCCCCCGATATGGCGGTCCCACTCCCACGACGAAAACGTGCCGTGGCCTTGGGAAGCGGACTCTGGGTTTATGTCCGCTTCGGGTCACAAGCGGCCATCGGCTCAGCCGGCCCGAGGACCAGCCACGCCCGCTCATGAATTGAGCGCTTCGCCGCGATCGCGGGCCTGGTCACGGCGAGCGGGGCGCCGGTCAAAGCCATTGACCTTGGCAAGGGCGGGCAAAACTGGGTACAAAGGGACGAGAGATTGGTCGCCTGACGGAAATGCGCAGGCTTTCGAACCACAGAACTTAGGAGACGGGGTCTATGCCAGACGAAGGCGGAAAAACGGGAACGATCGTTTCGGATGAAATGGCGAACAAGTTCGCCACCGAAAAGGAAACGCCCTACACGCGCTGGGTGCGGGACGAAGGCCTGGACATCCTCGATTCCACCTACATCCCGAGCCTCTATACGGTCGAACTGAAGCCTTGGCCGCGGCGCGGAGGCAAGGGGGTCTTCCTCAACCACGATTCATCGCGCACCACCAACGACTGCTATGTCTGCGAGATCCCGCCGGGCAAAGAGCTGGCGCCGCAGCGCATGTTGTTCGAAGAGATGATCATGATTCTGTCGGGCCATGGCTCGACCAGCGTGTGGAACGACAAGGGCGATCGCGTCACCTTCGAATGGGGCCCCGGCGCCCTGTTTGCGATCCCGCTCAATTGCTTGCACCAGCATTACAACGCTTCGGGCGTGGAGCCCGCCCGGTTCGTCGCCGTCACCAACGCGCCGCCGTTGATGAACGTCTACGAGGATCCGGAGTTCATCTTCAACACCAAGCACGATTTCAAGGAGCGGTTCAACGGCGAGCCCGATTACTTCCTGGCCAAGGATGAAACCAACGGCTTCAAGCTGCTCACCAATTTCGTGCCCGATGCCGTCAACCTGCCGCTCATCAGCGCCAAGGAGCGCGGCGCCGGGGGCGGGCATATCCGCTTCAACTTCGCCAAGAGCTCGATGAACGCGCATATCTCGCAGTTCCCCATCGGCACCTACAAGAAGTGCCACCGGCACGGTCCCGGGGCGCACGTCATCATCCTGTCGGGCGAGGGGTATTCGCTGATGTGGCCGGACGGCGAAGAGCCCAACTACTACCCGTGGGAGGTCGGCACCATGATCGTGCCGCCCAACATGTGGTGGCACCAGCACTTCAACACCGGCGCGACGCCGTCGCGCTACCTTGCCTTCAAGTATGAAGGCGTGGCGGTGCGCAACGCCCAGGGCGTGCCCAAGTCCTGGATCTCGGCACGGATCGGCGGCGATCAGATCGACTATGCCGACGAGAGCGAGGAGGTGCGCTCGCGGTTCACCGAGGCACTCGCCAAGAACGGTCTGACCCATGACATGGACCAGTTCTACGAGGCCGAAAAGGAGGAACTGCCGCCCCTTCCCGCCGAATAACCGGCGGCCTTTGGTCCTGGCACCGAGACGGCACCGCGTAGGCGAAGAGAGAAACGGGACATGAGCGAAGACATCATCGGCGATAAAGAAACCGACGTTTATATCAAGCCCGGCCAGCCTGGCCACAATGAGGGCAAGGAGGTCGTTTGGACCAGGTGGCAGAAGAAGCGCACCTTCGTCCGCGCCCTGGAAGGCACCTATGGCGAGGTGTACAAGAGCCTCTACGCCCAGCCGCGCGTCATTCCCCACGAGGCCGCGGCCTGGAAAGGCGGGCCCGGTTACTACGACAAGGCGGTGATCAATCCCCAGGCCGCCTCAATCGCCCAGTCCATCGAATGCCACATCAGCGCCTTCGCGCCCCACGGCACGGGCCAGAAGCACGGGCACATGAATTCCGCCGTGTTCTACATCCTCACCGGCCAGGGCCACGACGTCCACGACGGGGTGACCTTGCCCTATGCGGCGGGCGATGCCTGCATCGTGGAAAACGGGTGCGTGCACCAGCATTTCAACGACGGCGACGAGGAGCTGATCGCCATCGTCATGAAGGCGAAGCCCTTGTTCCTGTTCATGCACATGTTGTTCCAGAAGGTGGTCGAATATCCGCCCAAGGAACTGCCGTCCGGCGTCGACGACTACACCCCGCCCAAAGACCTTTGATCCCCGGCCCGATGGCTCATCAGGGGCCGCACCGGACGGACATGGCGTCACGCGCATAAGGGCTCAAGCCAGGGCATCGCGGGCGCCTTGGACAGCGGTCACTTGTGCTGCCGCTTCATCTCTTCCAGGCATCGGCGTTCGAACGCCTCTATCGCCCTGGCCCTTTCCGCGGCGCTCACCTGCCGGCGCTGGGCCATGTTCAAATGACGGTCCGCCCTGACCTGGGCGGCGGTGGCGCAATGTTTCTTCATGTTCTCCTCGGGGACCTTCGCCGGGCTTTGGCAGCCGGCCAGCAGCGTCATGGACAGGAGAACGAGGAGCCCCATCGCCGTTGTCGCCGCCGGCAATGAGGTCGAGGGAGAGGGCATCGGATCGATCATGAGCCGGAGTTTACCTCAAATCTCGGGGAAATAGGCGACCAAGGCCCGGTCCTGCGGGGGCGCGGGTTTTGGACAAAACCAGCGCGAATCGGCCACGTCCAACCGGTGGGGGTGCCGGCCGCCGGTGGGCCCACCGCTCGCCCCGGGGGACGATCGCAGCAGATTTCGAAGCCGGGAAAAAAATTGGGTTTTCCTGTGATCCGTTTCGCGCCGGACTGCGTATCGGTTCATGTCAGCCGCGCTGTTCCTCCTCCCCCCTACTGGCGTGGTTGTGACAGTCTCCCTGTTAAACTCGGCCAGCCCTCGGGCTGGCCGTTTTTTTGTCTCGCCCGCCGCACCGGGAGCGCCCGGCCGCAAACACGACCCCACGGGGCGGCAATGAGCCGCCGTCGATAGGACGACCGACGGCGGCTCAGGGCGTGGTGTAGGACCGGGGCAACCGCATTGGACGGCGCCCCGATGGATATCGTCTCTAGGCCGCGGCGCGGCCTTCGCTTGGAAGGGTCTCACTTTCCTGTTTCCGGCCGAGCAGCGCAGAGAGCTCTTCCCGGCACCGTTCCAACTGCTTGACCGTCTGCGTATCCTGCGTGTCGAAGATTTCGATGCAGCTCAGCTTGATCTCGACCAGATCGAGCAGTGTTTCGACTGAAGCCTTGGTCAAAAACATATCGTCCCCCTAGACAATCTGGTTTGAAGCCGAGAGGGATGGTCGGACAGAATTTATTAAAAGCTTGTTAAAATTTTACCGATTTCGAAGGCGCCGGCAGTGGGCCCCGCGAACCGGTTGCGCGGGCGCGACTTTGGGTTAACGGCCGGACGAATACCCGCCCCTGGCGCACGTCCGTCCAGCCCGCGGACCGACGCCCTCGACGCCCCAGGCTTGGCCCAAACTTTAGGTAAACCAATGCCTTAGCTCCGGTCGCGGGGTGTGCGGCTTGCCCATGATCCCCGCGGATTTGTCTCAAATTGCAGGCGATTTTGCGCCGCTTTTTAACCTTCCTAAAGAAAAGGAGCCGATCCTCGCTCGCGATCACCTCGCTCGTCGGCGCCTCCGTACTGGGGTGCGATGCGGGCTGCGATGCAGCGTTTTTGCGTCGGCGGTGAGAAAGGCCGAAGAGGATTGGCATGGACCGAGTGGTGAAGCGTGGCTGCGTCATGGCCCTCTCCCTGGGAGGGGTCGCGGTCCTGTTCGCCCTGGCGTTCGGCCTTTCGCTGACCCTGGCGAGTTCCGCCGAGGCGACGCGGGACGCCGGGTATCTCAGCTTTGCCAAGGTCTCCAACCAGGAGAAGACGCTCCGGGACGACGATTGCCGCAAATACGGCGGCCGGCCGGTGACCGCCCACGAATACGATCTGGTGATGAAGAGCGGGCGCGGCGACAGCGAACTCTATAACGTGCTGTATTTCAGCGGCTACCAGTACGTCACCTTCAAGGTCGACACCGCCAACACCTTGAGCAGACTGTTCGGCCTCGACAGCCACAGAATAGGGCTGTGTCAGTTCTGAAGGCCCAACCGCCGGCGGCCCCCAACCTTGCCACCCCTATGCCCTTTGCGCCGTTGGCCCCCGCGCCAATGCGTTGACCCGCGGCCCGAGAGCCGCTTTCATAGGCCGAGACAACGAAGCGGCCGCACGGACGGCCGGGTTTCCGGGGGGGTGCCATGGCCGAAGAGCGGCTTGTGATCTGCGACATCGATGAAGCGGCGGGGCGCGCCGATCTGATCCTCAACCGGCCGGAGAAGAAGAACGCGCTCAGTGTCGCGCTGTTGGGCGAGGTGATTGATGCGATCTCGGCCTTGAAGGAGAATACGGCGGTGCGCTGCATCGTGCTGTCGGGTGCAGGGGACTGCTTTTCCTCCGGCCGCGACCTTTACGACATGCGCGACCAGCGGGCATCGGCCGAGCGTTGGGGCGACACCAGGGGCCAGACGGCCGGGGTGGTCAAGGCGTTGCGAGAGGCCCCGCAGATCACCATCGCCCAGGTCCGGGGCTATTGCCTCGGCGGTGGCATGGTGCTGATGAACGGTTGCGATCTCGCCATCGCCGCCGAGGACGCCCAGATCGGCATGCCCGAAATCCTGCGCGGCAGCTACGGCCGCACGGCGACGCCCACGCTGTTCCACTCCGGCATTCCCATCAAGCAGGCGTTCCTGATCCAGCTGACCGGGCGCAACGTCACCGGCGCCGAGGCCGCGCGCATGGGCCTGGTGTCCCAGGCGGTGCCGGCCGACGAGCTGGCGGACACCGTCGCCACCCTGGTCAAGGACATCGCCGCCCTCAACCCGGTGGCGCTGGAACACGCCAAGATCGCCGCCTATACCGAGATGGACCTGCCCTTCGACCAGGCGCTCAAGGCCGACGACGCCATTTCCCATCGGCTCCGCTTCCACACCAACCCGCTGGCCGATGTCGAGGGCTACCTCAAATCGCAGAAGCGCGGGGATGGCGGCGGCAGCTGAGCCGCGGCGGGGCGTGTGGCCGCCGGGGCCGGGGGAGGCGGAGTGAAGGGGAATTTTTCCAGCATCGGACGCGGGCTCAGGCTCAGCGCCGGGCGCTTCCCCGACCGGCCGGCGCTGGTCGAGGTCGATCGCCTGACGCTGACCTACAAGGCGCTGGATGAGGGCGCCAACCGCCTTGCCCATTACTTGCGCCAGCGGGGGGTCGCCAAGGGCGACAATGTCGCGGTGCTGTCGGAAAACTCGATCGAGCACATGATCGCGCTTTACGCCATCAACAGGCTGGGCGCGGTCTCGGTCGTCCTCGATCCCAAATGGACCGCGCCCGAGCTCGCCCGCGCGCTCGATTTCTTCGATTGCCGGCTCCTAATCCTGGATCAGGCGCTGGCCGCCAACCTCGGCGCCTCGGCCGAGGGCGGCCTGGAGCTGGGGACGCTCGCGTTCGAGAGCCGCGGCGCAACCTGCGATCTGCTGGCCCAGGTCGCCGACCAGCCGGCCGCCGACCCGGAGGCCGAGATCGGCGACGACGAGATCTCGACCATCGTCTTGACCTCGGGCACCACCGGGTTTCCCAAGGGCGTCATGCGCAGCCATCGCAACATCGAATTCGGCTGCATCAACGGCGTCCTCGGCAAGGCCCAGGATCACACCAACCGCGAGCTTTCGGTGGTGCCGCTCTATTACGGATCGGGCCGCGGCAGCGTCATCGGCCAGATCTATATCGGGGCGACGGTCTATATCCTGCCCCGCTTCGACGCCGAACGCGTGGCCGCGATGATCGGGAAAGAGGAGATCAACGCCATCGCCCTGGCGCCGACCATGTGCCGGCGGCTGCTCGAGGTGCCGAAGCTCGAACGCTTCGATTTCTCCTCGCTCACGGCGCTGCGCAAGGCGGGCTCGCCGTTCACCCGCGATATCATGGAAGAGATCATCCAGCGCATCACCCCCAACGTCTACCAGACCTACGCCTCGACCGAGAGCGGCTGTGTCACGCTTCTCAAGCCTCATGAGCAGCTCGCCAGGATCGGCTCGTCGGGGCGTACCGTCTGGGGGGTCGAGGCCGAGGTGGTGGACGCGGCCGGCGAAGCGCTGGGCGCGGGTCGGGAAGGGGAGATCCGGGTGCGCAGCGCCAATGTCTTCAAAGGCTACTACAAGGCCCCGGAGCTCGATGCGGAGGTCCTGCGCGACGGCTGGTTCCATACCGGCGACCTCGGGCGCTTCGATGAGGACGGCTACCTCTTCATCACCGGCCGCACCAAGGACCTGATCAAGACCGGCTCCATCAATGTCGCCCCCAGGGAGGTGGAGAGCGTCCTCCTGGCCATGGAGGGCATCAAAGACGCCGCCGTCTTCGGCGTGCCCGATCGCGAATGGGGCGAGGCGGTCACCGCCATCGTCGTCCCGGCGCCGGGGAGCCGGCTCGCCCGCGAGGATATACTCGCCCACTGCAAGGCGACGCTGGCCGGCTACAAGGTGCCCAAGCGCATCACCATCGCCGATCGTATCGAGCGTAACGACCTCGGCAAGTTCGTGCCGCCCACGGCGCCGGCCGGGCGCACGCCGAAATAGGGGGAGGGGAGATGGCCGAAACCATAGAGCTCGCGGTGGAAGAGGTGCGCACCAAGGCGTTTCTCGCCATGCCCGAGGGCGCCGGGCCTCATGCCGGCGTCGTCGTCACCTATCATCGCGAGGGGCTCGACGCCTTCACCGAGTGGAAGGTCGATCACCTCGCCGCCGCCGGCTTCGCCGCCATCGCGCCCGACCACTACCATGTGCTGCCCGAAGGGGTCGGCTTCCAGGATCGCGGCAAGTACCTGACCGACGAGCAGATGGCGGCGGATATCGAAGCCGCCGCCCGCTGGCTGGCCGCGCGGCATGAGGTCGCCGGCGACCGCCTCGCGGTGCTGGGGCCCTGCATGGGCGGGCGCACGGCGCTGGTGGCGCTCGAGTGCCATCCCGAGCTCTGGACCTGCGCCTGCGTCTGGTACGGCGGCGAAGTGTTCGAGCCGCTGATCGGCGACCTGCCGGCGCCAGGCGACCGCGCGCGGCTGGGCCTGATCGACTGCCCCATCGCCGGCTTCTTCGGCGATCTGGATACCCACCCGAGCCCGGAGGAGGTGGACCGGCTCGATCGGCTCCTGACCGAGCTCGGCAAGGATCACGTCTTTTACCGCTACCCGGATGCCGGCCACGGCTTCCTCAACCCCTGGCACCACCGCTATCACCAGGCGGCGGCGGAAGACTCCTGGGGCAAGGCGCTCGGATTCCTCGGCGAAAAACTTGCGGCCGGGGCGTGAGGATGCGAGTGACAATAACGGAATGCGCATTTTATTCGCGGCGAATTTCTGATATGAGGTCAAAGACAAACCCTTCTGCTGGAGAATTCCCATGGGCTGCTGCGAAGCGACGCAACCGGACCTGTTAGGAGTGCCTGAGGAAAGGCTGACGGATCTCACCTTCGATCGCCGGACGGCGCTGAAGGGGCTTTTGGGAACCGCTGCCGTGGTCGCGGCGGGGAGCGCCGCCTCAAAGGCCAAGGCCGCCGATACCAAGCTGAAGCTCGCCTTCTGCGGTCAGTTGCTCTGCGTCATCCCCTACGAGGTCACCAGGGCGCGCGGCCACTTCGCGCGCCAGGGCCTCGACGTCCAACTCGTCTATACCCGCGGCGGCAATGCGGCGATGCGGGCCCTGGTGGGGGGCTCCGTGGATTATGCCGGCACCTCGTTCGACGTCGCGCTCCAGGCCTTTTCCAAGGGCGCGAAGATTCGCCGGTTCGCCTCCACCGGTCGGCTGCCGCTGTTTGCCCTGGCCGTTTCGCCGAAGCAAAAGGCCGCGATCAAGCAGATCAAGGATCTCGAGGGCAAAACGGTGGGGATTTCGGCGCTGGGCAACGCCGATCATGCCCTGCTGCTGTTCCTGCTCGGCCATGTCGGGGCAGATGCCAAAAAGGTGCGTTTTGCCGCGCTAGGCACCAACCTTTACGATGCCCTGCGTCTCGGGCAGGTGGATGCGGGCATGGTGCAGGAGCCGGCATTGAGCCTCATCAATGCGGCGGGCGGAAGCACCCTGGTCAACGTCATGGACATCGCCGATGCCACGAAGTATCTCGGCGGCTCCTACGAGTTCATGGGCGTCACCGTGCGCGCCGCCGAGCGTGACCGCCGCCTGGAGGAGATGAAGAAGCTCGCCGCCGCGCTCAAGGACGGGCTACATGACACCCGCACGATTCCGCCCGACGACATCATCGCCGCGTTGCCCAAGGCGCTGGTGACCGGGGCCAATGTCGAGCAGCTCAAGACCATCATCGGCCGCTATCGGACGTCTCTTTACCCCGAAAAGGTGACCATCGACATGGCCTCGGCGGAGCGGGTCCGACAGGCCCACCTCGCGGCCAAGATTCTCAAGCCCGGAGCCGTCGATCTCCCGACTCTGATGGATACCGCCGTCCTCGGGGGCTGATCCTCGGTGCTCCGTGTCAAGGATCTGACGCTCGCCTATGGCGCGGAGCCCGTTCTCGAAGGGGTTGATATCACCGTCGAAGCCGGCCGGTTCGCGAGCCTGATCGGCCCCTCCGGCTCGGGAAAGACCAGTGTCCTGCGCGCCATCACGGGCCTCCAGCAGCCGTCCGCCGGGGCGATTTCCCTGGATGTGCCGGCCACCGAGGTCGGCTTTCTGTTCCAGGACGATGCCCTCTTGCCTTGGCGGACCGCCCGCCAAAACGTCGCGCTCGGCCTGCGCATCCGGGGGCGGTCGCGGAAGGAGGCCGAGGCCAGGGGCGAGGAATGGCTCGCGAAACTCGGCCTCGCGGGACTGGGCGACCGCTACCCGGCGCAACTTTCCGGGGGACAGCGGAAACGCGTCGCCATCGCACAGGTGCTGGCTTTGGAACCGCGCTTCCTGCTCATGGATGAACCCTTCGCCTCGCTCGATGCGATCGTGCGGACGCGGATCACCCAGGAGCTCATCGGCTGGGTGGAACGGGAACATCTGACGGTTTTGCTCGTCACCCACGACCTCGAGGAAGCGATTGCCCTGTCCGACTTGATCTACGTCCTTTCCCAAGGGCCCCGGGCGCGGATTCGCTCGTCTCATGCGGTCGACATTCCCCGCCCGCGCGACGTCGTCGCCACCCGCGATCATCCCCGCTTTTCGGAATTGCTGAAAAATCTGTGGGAGGAGCTGTCCGCGGAAGCTTCCCTCGAAGGCGTGACCTAGCGGCGATTCAGATGTCCTTGCGCCTCAACACGCCGCCGGTTCGCCGCACCCTCGTTCTGACCGTCCTGGTTCTGATCTGGGAGGCGTGCGCGTGGCTCGGTTGGATCGATCCGTTTTATCTTCCCGCCCCCTCGGCCATCGCCAAGGTGATCTTCACCCTGTTCGCCGACGGCGAAATCTGGCCGCACCTGGAGGCGACGTTCACCGCCGCGATTATCGGCATCCTCGGCGGGTTGGTGATCGGCATCGTCCTGGGGTTTACCGCGGCGCTGCTGCCGGTTTTGGCCGAGCTTCTGGAACCGGTGATGATCCTGCTGAATGCCATCCCCAGGGTGATCCTGGCGCCCCTGTTCGTGATCTGGCTCGGCATCGATCTCGGCTCCAAAATCGCCTTGGCCCTGATCCTGGTCGTGGTTTTGATCTTCTTCGCGGTCTACAACGGAATCAAGGAGGTGGACCACCGGCTCCGGGAGCGGGTGCTGACCCTGGGCGGCGGCACCGGGGTCATGATCCGAGAGGTCTATGTTCCCTCGGTTACCGCGTGGGTGCTGGGCAATCTGAAGATCGCCGTCGGGTTTGCCTTCACGGGCGCGGTGGTGGGCGAATTCGTTGCCTCCAGCCGGGGGCTCGGCTATCTGCTGCAGTTCGCCCAGTCGACCTACAACGCCGCCCTCACGATCGCCCTGATCCTTCTCATCATGACCTTCGTCATGGTGCTTTTTGCCTTGTCCGAACGTTTGGAGCGGCGACTGCTCCGATGGCGTTACCGCTGACCCGGCCGGGTCTCTGGAGGTTTCCATGATCAATTCCGAAACAAGTGCCCTGCTCGCCGAGAAACTGGACCTGATCTTTCCGCCCGTCGCACTGGCCTTCATGGATTCGGCACCGGCCGGCATCGGGATCACGGAGGAAACGGTCCCCTCCGCTTGCGGGTTCTGGCGTAAGGCCGAGCAAGCGACCTTCTTCGCGCCGGCCGACGCCCACTTCAATTGCCCGGTCGGGGCCATGGTCATGGGCTTCGAGTTGCCCGAAGCGGTATCCGAAGAGCTCATGGACCTGGTCGGGCAAATGACCAAATGCGGGTATCTTGGCGCGGATGAACCGGGCGCCATCCCGGTCAATCCGAAGCCCGGGGCCAAGGGCATCCTGTACGGGCCGCTCTCGGCCTTTCCCGGCGAGCCCGACGCCGTCCTAATCTGGCTCACGCCGGCCCAGGCCATGGTCCTGAGCGAAGCGACCGGCGGCGCTCATTGGGGCGGCGGCGATCAGTCCCCGGCATTGGGCCGGCCCGCCTGCGCGGCCATTCCGCAGTCCGCCGCCAAATCGCAGGCGCTGCTGTCCCTCGGATGCATTGGCATGCGGACCTTTACCGAGATCGCCCCGGACCGGTTGCTTGCGGTCGTGCCCGGGAAAATCCTCGATGGATTCGCCGCCGAAGTGAGCCGCCTGAGGGACGTCAATGACGGAATGGAGAGGTTCTACAAGGAAAGGGCGGCGCGTCTTGCACCGTGACATGACGCATCCGAAACGACCGGGCGTCTGTCTGTTTTCGGTGGGAAGCGGACAAACCTAGCCCGATTCTAACACCTCGCACTCACCATCTGCACTTGCCCCGACCTGCGCCGCGGGGGTCGGGCTAGATGCGCCCCTCCATTGCCGCAACCCCCGCTTCCGCGACCATGATGTCCTGGTCCGGGGTCCCCGAACTGACGCCGATCGCGCCGATGACCTCGCCGTCCGAGAGCACGGGCACGCCGCCGCCGATGATGCAGAAATGCCCTTCGTTGGTGACATGGATGCCAAAGGTGGGATGGCCGGGATGGCATATCTCTCCGTAGAAGGAGGTGGGGTTGCGCGCGGCCGCGGCGGTGTAGGCCTTGTCTATGGCGATGCGGATGCTGGAAAACTTTCCGCCGTCCATGCGCGAGAAACTGATCAGCGCCCCGCTTTCGTCGGTCACGGCGATGCACATGGGAACGCCGATTTCGCCGGCCTTGGCCTCCGCCGCCGCGATCATGGCGGCGGCGTCGTCATGCGATAGCCGCTTTACCGTGAGCACCGCTTTCCTCCCCCTCGAATAGACATGTCTTGCGCAGCGCCGCCGCAAGGCTCTCCTTCTCCTTGCTGTTGAGCGGCTGGAACGGCGGGTAGGGATCCCCCATGGACAGGCCGATGATCTCCATGCCTGCCTTTAGAACCGGAGCCAGCCCCTTGCCCATCCATTTGGCCGGGAACAGGGCGAACTGAAGCTGGAGCTCCGCCGCCCGCTCGAAATCCTTGGCCTGGTAGGCTTCGAGAATGCGGCGGGCGATGAAGGCCGCGGGCGGCGGCAGGGCGATGCCGGACCCGCCGAGCATCAGGCTCGCGAACAACATCTGCATCGTCGTGAAGTAACTGGCGAGGCCGCCGTGATCGATTTCGACGATCAGCCGCGAGACGCGCGCGAGGTCGCGCGAGCTTTCCTTGACGTACTGGACCTTGTCGATCTTGCAGATTTCGATGGCCCAATCGGGCGGCACTTCCGCACCCGGTCCCGGGTTCATGTAGAGAATGATGGGCAGTGGCGAGCGCTCGGCGACCGCGTTGAAATAGCCCACCAGATCGCTCTGGGATGGGGCGCCGCCATAGGGCCGCTGCGGCGCGAGAAGCTGGATCGCCTCGGCCCCGAGGCCGGCGGCGAGTTCGGCAAGCTCCATGACCGCCGACACGGACGGGTGCGAGACGCCAACGGCAAGGGAGGTTCGCCCGTCCACGAACTCGGCGGTCTTGCGGATCAATTCCTTGCGCTGGTCAAACGATAGATAGTGGTATTCCTGAGTCTCCACGCCGGCCGCGGAAACCAAGGCCGCGCCGCAGTCCTCGACCACGTAGTCCACCTCGCGCCGCAGCAGATCGTAGTCGACCTCGAGCTCGGTCGTGAACGGCGTCAGCGGTGGTACGATAAGACCGGGTATCTGCATGTCCCTCTCCCTGCGTTGTGGCCTTCCCGAACCCTCTAACCCGGCGCTCGGATCCCGCTCCGCCGAGCGGCCGTGGCACGCCGGGGAAACGAGAGGCATCGGGTCTGCGTGCCGGGCGGGAGCCCGGCCGCCCCCAATCCTAATCCCGAATGGGCGAAAGGTGCACACATAAGTCGCCAGGTGCCGGGATGACTGACTTTGCGGATTCCGGCCCGGCTCGTGCCGATCCCAGCCGCCCCCCTTCTTTCCTGCTCGGGGGCTTGGTTCCGGCGGAATTCACGATCCGGTCGGCCAAGCCCCGGTCTAGGTATCGCGCTCGCTGGTCGGGCCGTATTCCCCGGTGCATCCGGGAACGAAGGCCTTCATCCGGCAGGTCGCCCCATGCTTGGCAAGCTCGGCCTCGAAGATCTCGTGAATCTTCGGGTCCTCGTCGGTGTATTCGATCTGGCAGCCGCCGTCCTTGATGCTGACGTCGATCCTCCGGCCGAGGCCGTGGGGCGGAAGAAATCCGTGGCTGCCGGGCCGCAGGGCCAGATAGCGGGCGCGCGTGGGGCCGGTGTTGAAGTGCTGGTGGAAGCATTGGTCGCTCGGCACGATGACCATGCCGCCCTTCTTCCAGTCGCACTTGCGCAGGTCGGAAAGGTCATCCTTGGTCCAGAACAGCGAAAAGCCGATGCCGCTCAGGATCACGAGATGCGCCCCGGGGCCGTGGCGGTGGCCCTTTTTATAGGTGCCGACGGGAAACTCGGAGATATGGGCCTTCTGTGCGTTGTTGGCCATCTCCAGCATCACGTTGATGCCGCCGGCGCCGCGCTCCTTCCAGCCATAGAGCGGCATTTCCTGGGCGTTAGGCACGAAGCTGGTTGCCCATACCCGGCGCTTGTACAGCTTGCCCCCGTTGAACTGGTCGGTGCCGCCTTGGTAACGGCTGGTGAACTGAAAGGGGTTGTTGAAGATGAAGTCGTCGTCGCGCATGCGCCGCATCACCGGCGGCGCGTCGGTCACCGCCACGTAGCGCGCGGGCTCCGAGCTGCCATTGAAATGCTGATACCAGGCATTGAGCGGGATCGAGAAGAAACTCCCTTCCTCCCACTCGAACATGTCGGGCCGTTGCCCGTCGAGCCACACCCGCGTCGCCCCGCGCCCCTCCAGCACATAGACGTTTTCCTCGTACATGTGCCGTTCGGGCTCCGAGGTTCCGCCGGGCGCGATCTCGACCAGATGCGCATCGTTGGGAAGGTATGCGTTGGGGACGTTGATGATGGCGCCGGCGCCGCCCTTGCGCGGCCACGGGCTGAGCTCGATCGCGGAGAGATCGTCGAAGGCGAAATCCTCGATGACCCGCACGCCCTCGCGCTCCTGCCAGGCCCGATAGGCATCTTCGATGACGAAATCGTCGAGCGGCTCTTCCGGCTCTTCGGCAATCTTCATATCGTCGGCCATTCTTCGCCCCTTACGAACTACCCCTAACCTGCAAATGCCGCGCCTTGGCGGAGCCTAACTAAACCACCTTTCGCCATCGCCGACAAACCCCCCCAAGCACAATTTTCATGGGACATCCGCATCCGCTTGGTGTCCGGGCATCGCCGACGTTCGTCAGTGATTCGCCCGATGGATCACAGGCCGCAGCGCGCATAGAGCCTCACCGCGTTGTCCCAGAGCAGCTTGCGTTTCTGATCCTCCGGCAGGTCCCAGCCGATGACGATGTCGGCCGTTCGCGGAAAATAGCCGCCGCCATGGGGGTAGTCCGAGGCATACATCAGGACGTCTTCGCCGACGAGACCGATGACCGCCTTGGTGATGCCGGCGCCTTCGGAGACGTCGATGCTGTGGTAGTAGCGGCCGCCCAGCACGTAGTCGCTGGGCAGGCCCTTGAAGTCTTCCGGCAGGCCGGCCCGCGCCATGCGGGTGTGTTCGTCGATCCGTGCCATCCAGAACGGCAGCCACCCGTGCCCCGCCTCCAGCGTCGCGACGCGGAGTCCCGGATAGCGCGCCATCGCCCCGCTGCCGATGACGCAGGCCATGTTGCGCATGCCGCACCAGGGATGCGCGGCGGAGCGCTGAAGCCAGATGTTGCCCCAGGTGTCTTCGCCGCCCGGCGCATAGGGCGGCATCACGGTGAAGGTGTGCAGCACCACCGCCAGGTCGAAATCGGCCGCCGCCGCCCAGAGCGGATCGAGGTCGGGGTGGTCGAGCGGCATTTCGCTCGGTGCATAGATCATCATGCCCCAGGCCCAGCGCGCCGCGCCCCAGCGTTTCAGTTCGGCGAGCGAGGCGGCGACGTCGCGGCCCGAACACAGCACCACGCCGCCGAGCCGATCGGGATATTTGCCGCAATAGGCATCCATCCAGCGGTGATAGGCCCGGTACATGCCGACCTCCAGCTCGGCATCGTCGCCGGTGGTCCAGGTGCCGAACCAGCCCGACGGCACCATGAGGTTGACATCGGTGCCCTCGTAATCCAGGTCGGCGATACGGAGGTCGGGATCGGCATCGACCTCGAGGTTCGGTTTTTTCTCGGTTTCCGCGCCGGTGAATCCGGCCATGTACCGGGCCGGCGTGGGATCGGCCTCGGCGTCGCCGAGGCGCCGGCGGTAGCGTCTTTGGCCTTTGACATAGGTGACGTGGCCGGTCTTATGGTGGTTGACCTTCCATTCCTCCCAAGCCGGAAGCTTCTCCCTCACCGTGTCTTCGATGAAGGGATCGAGGATGTCGGCGTAGGGCCCTACATGGGTGTCGGAATCGAAAATCCGAAATCCGTTCTTGGCCATTGATTACCCCCTCCGGGTCCGGTTCAGCGGATGTCCGAGCAGCATGGGACTCACACCGCCGGGCCGATGGAGCGCGGCGTTCGGATGACGCCCGTGAGCGCGTCTTCGGGCAGGGCCATGATCTCGTTTTCGTCGAAAACGTCGCCCATCTGCGATTGGACGCCGTTCTCGGCGATGGCCTCGAGCCACTTGCGGTGGATGCGCGGGTCCTCATCCTCGAATTCGATCTGGCGGCCGCCCTGCTGGATGCTGATCGACCCGCCGCCCTCGGCGCTCTTCTTGCGCAGGGAGATGAAGGGGTAGCGCCGGCTGCCCAGGCTGCAGGCGAGGTAGCGGGCGGGTTGATCGCAGGTGTTGAAGTGCTGGTGGAACATCCAGAACGGCGGCGTGTACATGATGCCGTGGCGCCAGGGGATCTCGGTGAATTCCGAATCGCCCTCGTACCAGAGCAGGCTGTAGCCCTCGCCGGTGACCGCGTGCACGTGGGTGCCGGCGGCATGGCGGTGGGCCTTCTTGTAGCGGCCCGTCGGGATCTCGGAGGTATGGGCATGCTGGGTCCCATCGGCCAGCACGAAGGAGACGCTCAGCGCGCCCTTGCCCCGCGCTTCGTATTCGTAGAGCTGGAAGCTGGTGAGGTCGTGGACGAAGTTGGTCTCCCAGATGTTGAGGGGGGAGGTCCGGTCCCGCTTGATCGGCACCAGATTTCCTTCGCCGTCGAAATGCCGCTCCCCGCCTTGGCGCTCGGGAAACGCAAAGGGATTGTCGAAAACGAAATCCTCGTTGTGATAGAGGTTGAGCGTCAGCGGCGCGTCGTTGGTGCACGACAGCCTGGCTGGTTCCCGGCCGGAGCCGTTGAAGATCTGGTATTGGCTGTTGAGCGGGATGGCGAAAATCGCCTTGGGGCCCCACTCGAAGGTGCGCTGGCTGCCGTCGGGCATCGTTACCGTGGTCGAGCCGGTGCCGGCAAGCACGTAGAAGAACGATTCATAGAGATGCTTGATCGGCCTGGTCTTGGACCCCGCCGGCACTTCGAGCACGTAATTGGCCATGAAGTCGCCGCGCCCGTGGGTGTGGGCGAAACAGCCCCTGGCCTCGTAGCGGTCCCAGTCCCCGGTCTCGAGCGCCAGCAGGTCGTGGCCGAAGTCGAGATGGATCGGGATGCCCTCGCCCTCGGCCCAGTTGAGGTAGGGGTCGACGAGGAATTTTTCCGAGAGGTCGACGTCTGAATCGGTCGTGAATTCGCTGGACATGCGTTCTCCCCATTAAGTCGCGGGCCCGGCTTGATGGCGGGCTCCGATTGCCGGCCCCTGCGGTGTGCGGGGCGCCGGTCGCAAACCGTGGTAGTATAGGTCGCTCGTTGCCCGGGCGCGATACTCCGCTTCGGGGCAAATTGGGGCTCGGGCATTGCGCTTCCGCCGAACTCCGCTAAAACTACGGTCACGAATGGAAACGCCCCTGCGCAGGCTCGCGTCGGCCGCGGGATCGCAGGGGCATCAAAGGGCAAAGCTTGAGGGAGAATAAGGCATGACGACGCTCGGTTTTATCGGCACCGGTGGCATGGGCAGCGGTATGGCCGCCAATCTTATCAAGGCGGGCTACAGCCTGGTCGTGAACGATCTCAATCGCGATCAGGCCAAGGGACTGGAAGGCCAGGGCGCGAAGTTCGCCGACTCGCCCAAGGCGGTGGCCGAGGCGTCGGAGCTGGTGCTCTCGATGCTGCCCCACAACGATGCCGTCTCGGCCGTCGCCCTCGGCAAAGGCGGGCTCCATGAGGCCTCCGGCGGCGCCAAGGTGTGGATCGATTTCAGCAGCATCGACAAGGAGACCATCGTCGCCGCCAGCGACGTGCTTTCCAAGGGCGGCTGGACCGTGGTCGACGCGTCGGCCGGCGGCGTCGAGGAGGTGGCGGCGGCGGGCGAGCTGGCGCTCTGGTTGTCGGGCTCCAAGGAGGTCTTCGACGCGCATCAGCCGATATTCGAGGCGATGGGCAAGTCGGTCCTTCACGTCGGCGAGCTCGGCAACGCCAAGCTGGTCAAGAACGCCATGGCGATGGTCGCCGCGGTGCAGCACATGAGCCTGGTCGAGATTTGCTGCTGGCTGAAGAAGGGCGGGCTCGACGAGGCCACCTTCCAGACCGTCATCAGGAACTCGCAGCAGGACTCGGTGGCGACCCGGCGCATCATGCAGACGGTGGTGAGCGGCGAGTACAAGCCGCGCAAGTCGTGGATGCCGAAGGACGTGGGCTTCGGCCTCGACATGGCGCGCGAGATGGAGGTGCCGATGCCGTTCGTCGGCCTCGCCCAGCAGATGTTCGCGATCGCCCAGGCGACGGGGCGTGACGGCTTCGAGGCCACGGGCATCGCCTGCAACGTCTACGACGTGATCAACGGCGGCACATCCAAGTCCGGCTGAGGCGTCCCACGCGGCGCCGCGCGGCGCGGGATGTCGTGCGCAACCCGTAAAAACGGGCGGGGGCGGAAAAGAAGGCGGGCTTAATGGCCCGCCCCGAAGTCTGTCTCAGGAGCGCGGAATTCTACTTGCAGGCGATCGCCTTGGCCTCGCCCTTGCCTTCCGCTGTGCATTCCATGCCGACCTTGATGGCGCCGCGCTTCGCCTTCTTGCCGCCGATCGTAATCTTGGTACGCGATCCCGACACCTTGTACTTGGTCCCGGCTATGACGACGGTCCGACCTCCGCGCTCGATCTTTTCGACCTTGCCGGACGCCGCGAGGCCGTCGCCGGCGGCGAAAAGCGAAAGGGCGAATATCGACGATACGATCACAGGGGTGAGCTTCATGTGCGGTTCCTTTCACATTGATCAATCCCGGAAGCCCTCTGTGTCAAAGGGCGTTTGGGAAAGATTGGTCCATAGCATCGACGCCGGCGACGGAGCGTCGGCGCCGAGAAATGATCGGCCGCAAAGGCCCGGCGTGTATAACGAATTTTCTTGGTGACGGTGATCGATGATTCCGATGAATGGTCGGTCCGGGCGGACGGCGGCGACCCGGGTGTCGGTCGCGACGGAACCGTTTTATTGGCCGAAAACCGGCGGGCTAGTAGCGTAATTGGGGCCGAGACGCGGTCCGGCGCGTCCTCAGGCCGTCAGTCCCTGCTCTCCGGTGCGCGAGGCCCAGCGCGCGATTTTTTCCGCCAAGGCATGCTTGGAGACGGGCTTGGAAAGATAGTCGTCCATGCCCGCGGCGAGGCATTTCTCCCTGTCTCCGGAAAGCGCGTGGGCGGTCACGCCGATGATCGGCAGGTGCCGGCCCGTGTCGCGCTCCCTGCTGCGGATCTCACGGGTGGCGTCGAGGCCGCTCATGACCGGCATGGCCACGTCCATGAGAACCACGGCGGGCGTGAAATCTTCCAGGATATCCAAGGCCTCCCGGCCGTTCTCGGCAAGCCGGTAGGAATGGCCGAGGTCTTCCAACATGCACTTCATCACGATCTGGTTTGGCGCGTTGTCCTCGACCACGAGAACGGCGAGCCCCGATGAAGCGACGGCCTTGGCGTTCTCTTGCGCCGTTTCCTGCTGGGCCGGGTTTTCTCCCGATGTCGCATTTCTCAAACGACGCGATTTCATCAGCAGTTTGACGGAGGCGTCGAACAACATCGAGGAATTGACCGGCTTGACCAGGTATTCCTGGACCCCGAGGTCCCTGTGGTATTTGGCGTCCCCGCCCCGGTCCAAAGAGGTCAGGAGGATGATAGGTGTGGCCTTGAGCGCCGGCTCGGCCCGGATCTCCCGTGCCGTGTCTCCGCCGTTCATCCCCGGCATATGGTAGTCCAACACGACGAGATCGAAGGGGTCGTTTTCACTGACGGCCTGGCGCAACGCCTGGAGGGCCTCCCTGCCCGAAGGCACGGCGGCGACCCGGAATTGCCAACTCCCGAATTGTTCAACCAGGATCGTTCGGTTCACCGCATTGTCGTCGACGACGAGCACACGAGAGTCCGAAATATCCACGGGGGCCCGATTCTCCCGTTCGGCCTGCTTATGTATCGGCAAGGTCAGTGAGATCCAAAAGGTCGAGCCTTCGCCCGGAACGCTCTCGACGCCGATGGTCCCGCCCATCAACTCAACCAAGGTCTTGGAAATCGTGAGGCCGAGGCCGGTGCCCTCGAACCGCCGGGTCGCGCTGCTGTCGGCTTGGGTGAATTTCTTGAACACGGAATCGATCTGATCGGGCGCGATGCCGATGCCGGTGTCCTGGACCCTGACCATCAAATCGACGGCGTTCCCGTCGGTCTTGCCCGAAACGTCGACCAGCACGTGACCGCGATCGGTAAACTTGACCGCGTTGCTGACGAGATTGAGCAACACTTGGCGGATCCGCCCGCGATCGCCGACCAGGTGGCTGGGGAGCGAGGGTTGGTAACGGAGGGCGAGCTCGATGTCTTTTTCCGCCGCCTTGGGCGAGATCAGCGCGCCGATGTCCTCTACGGCCGCCTTGAAATCGAAGGGCTGACAGTCGAGTTCGAGCTGTCCGGCCTCGATCTTGGAAAAATCGAGGATGTCGTTGATCAGGGTCAGCAGGTGGGTGCCGGATTCCTGGATGACCTCGAGGTAGGACCTCTGACGATCATCGAGATCGGTTCCCGAAAGGACCTCGGACATTCCGATGACGGCATTCATGGGGGTACGGATCTCGTGGCTCATGTTGGCCAGGAATTCCGACTTGCTGCGGTCCGCTGCTTCCGCCCGTTCCTTGGCGCGCCGCAGGTTTTCCTCCGCGTGCTTGGTCTCGGTGATATCGGTGTAGGTCGTGACGATCCCGCCGTCGGGCATGGGGGCGCTGTTGATGGCAACGATCCTGCCGTCGGACCGCACGCGTTCCTGTCGGTTGACCTTGTTCCGGCGTTTTTTCTTGGCCGTCAACTCGGCGACCTTGGCGTCGACGTCGCAGGGGCCGTAATAGCCCCGTTCCGCCTTGTAGCGATAGAAGTCCTCGATCGGCATTCCGACATGCAGCAAATCGGGCGGGCAGTCGCGAAGCTCGACGCTTTTTCGGTTGAACGCGATGAGCGTCATGTCCGCGTCAAGGACGGTGATTCCGTTGGACATGTTCTCCAGCGTCGTCTCCAGCAGCGCGGACTTCTTCGCGAGCTCCTCTTCATGGGCCCTCAACTCCTTCTCGGCACGCGTCTTTTCCAGGATCTCCTGTTTCAAGCGCGCGTTCGCCGTGTCCGATTCGCGAAAGACGGCCTGCAAGCTGATGATCATTCCAACGAGTACGCAGATGTAGCTGGCGATCTTGAGGACATGCGCAACATCGAATCTGAGATCGAACACCTCGCCGGAAAACGGCATGAACAAGGTCTGGGTGGCGAGCCCGAGGATCAGCGATAGAATCGACCAGTGCTTGATCGCGTTGGTCCGCCACCGGCCCTGGCGGATGGATCCGACAAGGGCGATCAGGAAAAGCGCGGCGGGCACGAATTCCGCGGGTCGATGAACGATAGAATTGGGGTAGTGGGCCTGGGGCAGGGGAGCGATGGCGAATATCGAAAAACTCAGGAGGGCCAGAGTTCCGCAAACGAAATAGACGCGACGCACTGCGAATCGTCCGTCCGCCCCCAACCGGAGCTCGCGGTTCTGGGCATACAAGGCGACGCACATCATCACCGAAAGGTAGGTTCGAGAGGCGGTCCAACTCCAGGCATCCAGCGGCTCCAGTCCCGTTGGCAGGAAACTGGCGGCGGCGACCGAGGAGATGATCGTGTGGTAGCCGTCGAATAGCGCCGTGCCGAGAAATCCCACGCCGAGAAAAAGCGTGATGTTGGATTTCCTGCCGTAATAGCGGACCAGGGCAAGGGTGCCGACGAACAGCGCCAGAAGGGTCGCCATGCCCTCCATGAAGGAATGCAGAGACGGGCCACCGTGCCAATCCGCGCCCTGCAGCGGGATCAGGCTCAGTAGTAGGCCGACGCCAACGATCCAGTAGATCGCCAGGCGCCGCCGTCGCAGCGGGTGCTCGGTTGCGCTTTCCGTCGCCCCAAGCCCTTCGGCAGGCATCGTCTCCGACATGGCCATTGCCCCTGGTTTTTTTTGGCCTTTGATGGGACTGGCTAACAGTCTGTGGTTAGCAAGCGGTTAACGCCGCACGGCAAACGGCTCGAAGCGCGGCGTATCGGCCGGCCTCGCGGGACCACGTTCGGCCGGTCTCCGCGACCGGCCGACGGCAAGCATTGGATCTGTGCGCCGTCGCCACGGCACTGATTAGAAAACCCCTAAAATCTCAAATGATTACGGTCCCCTGCACCCGACCGACCGGCTAGTATCGCCGGGCTATGCAACGAATATTCCTTACCTTCGGGCTGCTTGCGGCCCTCGGCTTGACCGGCTGCGCGGGCGCCGCGCTTACCGCAGGCGGCATTGCCGGCAGCACCGGCGTGAACCACACCCTGAGCGGCATCGTCTACAAGACCTTCACGACGCCGGTGAAGGAGCTCCGGGTGGCGACGCTCAGAACCTTGAGCCGCATGAAGGTCAAGGTAACCGATGACAAGAAGGAAGACTTCGGCTGGCGCATCGATGCCACGGCTTACCAGCGCACCATAGAGATCGAGCTCGAGCGTCTGACGCCGGCGGCCACACGGATGCGGGTCATCACCAACAAGGGATCCATCTTCAAGGATTCCGCGACCAGCACCGAGATCATCCTGCAGACGGCACAGCATCTGGACAAGGCAAAGAAACAGGCGGCCGTCCGCTGACCGGGAGAGGACCATGAAACGAACAGCATCGCTTTCCGCCATCATTCTCACCCTTGCCCTCGCCGCGCCCGCCTTGGCACAGGAAGAGCCGGTCACGGGCGGAGGCACGACCACCGAAGGGACCGTGAGCGGGGGCGCCGGCACCGAAGGCACCTCCGGCACCGACGGCGGAACCGCACCGGCCAACGAAGGGGCCTATGACGCGCTCTCGCCCGGCAATCAGAAGATCGTCGATGCCATCCACGAGGCCCAGCTCGAGTCCACGGCGGTCCAGGACGGCGCCGTGCCCTTGAACCGCGACGACATCGCCGCCATGAAGGCCGAGACCGGCTGGGGCAACGCCTATAAGCAAATCTGCGCCCAGAACGGATGCGCACACAAGAACCTGGGCCAGGCCATCAAGGCCCACAACATGGCCGGCAAGGCGACGACAGCCGCCGCCGGAGCGACCGTGGTCACCACCGGCAACGGGCAGCAGATCACGACGGGAGGCAAGAAGGGCGGGGCTTCGGGCAGTGCCGGCGTCCAGGGGAACGGCCAGGGCGGCGGGCTCAAACTCGGCCAAGGAAAGAACACCGTGGTGACCTCCGGCGCGGGGGGTGCCGGCGTTGCCGGGCCGGGCTCCCATTCCACCGCGGCGGGCGGCGCCTCCGTCGCCGGCGCGGGCGGGGCCAAGGGCCGTGGACGCGGCGGGGCCAGCCACAAGGGCAAATAGGCGCGAGGCCCACCCCGGAAAGTCTCACGAAACCCGCGCCCTTCCGCCCCATCACGCCATCGGGGGAGACGCCGTCCCATGGCCAAACGGGGACGGGTGGCGGGGCGCGGATCCGGCCTTCCCATGAAAACCTCTTAGGCTATCATGGCCGGGCGCCAGTCCCTGGCGCGGGGCGTCGGTTTGGCGCCAGGAGACGGGCCCGTCGATGCCCGGCGCCGCGAGGGGTGGAAGATTATGAGAGCTTACCTCATCCGTCATGCCGAAGCGGTCCCAAGAGAGAGCGACCAGTCGCCACGCCTTTTGACGGACAAGGGCCGAGAGGATGCGCGGCGGCTCGGGCTGTTCCTGAAGCGCGATGGTGTGGGCCGGGCACGGGTCATTCATAACGGCAGATCGTGGGTCCGGGAAAACGCCGAAATCCTGGCCGGCATCTTGGATGAAGGAAACGGCGCCAGCGTCGTCGCGCCGTCCTATCCGCTGAATGCGGGGGTCGATATCGAACCCTTCATCGGTGACCTCAACGCGGCCTCGGGCGATATCGTGGCCGCGCTCCCCAACGATGTCGCCCATCGTGTCGCGACCCGCCTGATCGCCGGCCGTGAAACGCCCTACGCGGTGTCCATGGCCAACGGCGATGCGGCCTGCGTGGAACCGAACGGCGAGGGCGGGTGGCGGCTGGTCTGGCTGGTGACGGCCACGCAGTTGGAAAATTCGCCCGATTGATGGGCGGCGAGGGACATCGTCACGCCACCAACCGAATGTCCGGTTGTCGCTGCCCGAGGGCACGAGGTCACAGGGCCGGCGCGGCCCTTTTTCCGTTGCCCAAACCGTGTTAAGGGTCGCAGCAGCGTTGGCGTTTCATTGCCCCATGAGAGACGATGCTCGAGCTGTTTGCGGAATATCGAGAGCGGACCCGGCGCTATTCGTTCGAGGGGTCCATCGTTCCCTGCGCCCTCTGCGGCAGCCGCGACCACGTGGTGGTCGGCAAGCGGGATCGCTGGTTGCATCCGTTGGTGACGGTATGCTGCACCAGTTGCGGTCTGGTCTTCGCCAATCCCATGCCGACCGACGGCGAGGTCGAGACCTATTACCAGCGCGATTACCGCCGGCACGTCTCCGGGCTGGACGAGCCCGATAAGCGGTACCTGATGCGCGCACGCAAAGGGTGTCTCGAGCGCTTCAACCAGATCAGGCCCGACATGCCCCCCTCCGGCCGGTGGGTCGATGTCGGCGCCGCCGGGGGCGAGTTCCTCAGATTGGTCAGGGACGCCGGTTACCAAGCGCTCGGCATCGAACCGTCACCGAGCTATGCCGCATTCGCATGCCGGGAATACGGCATCGAGGTCATGACCTGCGGGTGGCGGGACGCAGCGATCGCAGACGGCTCCGTCGATATCGTCACCATTCACCACGTCTTGGAGCACCTTCGCGAACCGATTGCCGCCCTCGAGACCTTCCATCGCTGGCTCAGGCCGGGCGGCATCCTTTACGTGTCCGTGCCCAATATCTACCGGCCGCATCGTTCCCCCATGTCGCGCTTTCACTTCGCGCATCTCTACAATTTCTGGCCCAAGACCCTGATCATGGCCGGACTCAAGGCCGGGTTCGAACCGCTTCATGGACGGGATGCGGAGAACACGACGGTAATCTTCCGGCGGGTCGAGCCCAAGCCCGAGGACTGGTTCTGCTTCCCCGAAAGCGCAGACGAGCTGCGCGACCATTTCGCCCAACACACCAATCTGCGCTACCTTCTGAGCGCCCAGCCCCATACCCGGCTGGCGCGCCGCCTCTACCGGTCAATCCGCGATCGCCTTGCCACGCCCTAGCGCGCGGCTCATTCGGTTTTTTGGAAGCCGCGAACCATCGCCACGCTGCGGGCGCGGACGACTTGGTTGAAGTCCTTCCATGCCAGGAAGACGCGCTTGGCCAAATGCGGGGTGACGTAATAAATCAGCATCAGGCTGTGACGCGGCAGTTCGTCCCGAGACAGCCGTGTGACGCCGTGCCAGCTCTTGTCCGAGACCGGAAACGCGTAGCCGCTGTTTCGAACGAAGGGAATGGTCTTGATCAGCGTGTCGTTTTTCGACTCGTCGCGCTCGAAGAATTGGGTGCCGAGATAGGCGCGCTCGTCGTCCGCGGGCAAATAGAACTGGGCGTTGATCACCTTGCTCCAGCTGTCGTGATGCACGCTGATCTCGTAGCCCGCCAAATCGCGCACCAGCATCAGGAAAGGATAGACGCGCACCTCCGTCGGCGGACAGTCGAAGCGTGCTGACAAAACGTCGGCGAATTTGCGCTTGAGGGACGTTTCGACCGACGGAGAGGCCAGGGCCGCGGCGACGTCCAACCAGAACGCCCTCTGCGCCCGGGGCAGTCCGGCGATGATCCCGGGCTGCAGGATGACGCGGGAGCGGGCCGCCTTGCCGTTGTATTGCTGGCCGCCCGAATTCGTCATGTCGATAAAGAAACGCGGGTCGGGAAGGTGCTCCACCATGCCCGCGAACACGTCTTCGGGAAAAAATTCCTGGAGTTGGAGATGATCGAACGGCTCGTGCGACAGCGGCGTGCCGTCGATCGATTCCGCGAGCCTGTGCGCTAAGCCAGCCATTTCCACCCCAGATGAGCCTGTCTCCGTCCCATCCGCATTTTACGCCGGCCCACCCCGGATGTCATGCCGGCAGCCCCGCCTTGCTGAGGCCCTCGAAATACCTCTCCGCCAATGCCGGGTCCTTGATCGGCAGCCGTTCGCGCATATGGCTTACGGTTGCGCGCGGACTGATCCTGAGCACGTCCGCCACCAATTTGTTCGCCTCCTCGGTTCGCCCCAACTCGCCGTAGATGACGGCGAGAAGCGTGTTGCAGCCCATGGCCTCGGGATTGCGGGCGAGGCTGTCCTTCAGTGCCGCGATCGCCTGTTCGTACTTGCCCGTGGCGTAGTAGGCATG
>JAWWBR010000005.1:0-63804 GCA_033720855.1 Alphaproteobacteria bacterium | reverse complement strand
GGGCTCGGAGGCCGAGGAACTGCGCGCCCAGGCCGAGGCCGGGCTGGAGGCGCGGCTCGCGGCCCAGGTGTTCGACGCGGACATGGACGAGGCGGCGCGGGCGGCGGCGGCCAAGCCCTATCGCGAGCGCCTCGCCTTCGAGCTGGGCGTCATCGGGAAGATGGGCTTCCCCGGCTACTTCCTGATCGTTGCCGACTTCATCCGCTGGGCCAAGGCCCAAGGCATCCCCGTCGGCCCCGGGCGCGGCTCCGGCGCCGGCTCGGTGGTGGCCTGGGCGCTGACCATCACCGATCTCGACCCCTTGCGCTTCAGCCTGCTGTTCGAACGGTTCCTCAATCCCGATCGCATCTCGATGCCCGATTTCGACATCGATTTCTGTCAGGACCGGCGCGACGAGGTGATCGCCTACGTGCAGGACAAATACGGCGCCGACCGGGTCGCCCAGATCATCACCTTCGGCAAGCTGCAGGCCCGCGCCGTGCTGCGCGACGTCGGCCGCGTGCTGGGCATGCCCTACGGCCAGGTCGACCGCATCTGCAAGCTGGTGCCCAACAATCCGGCCAACCCGGTGACCCTGGCCAAGGCCATCGAGGGCGAGCCTTTGCTGCAGGCCATGCGCGCCGAAGACGAGACCGTGGCCAAGCTGATGGACATCGCCCTCAAGCTCGAGGGGCTCTACCGCCATGCCTCGACCCATGCCGCCGGCGTCGTCATCGCCGACCGGCCGCTGGCCGAGCTGGTGCCGCTTTACCGTGACCCGCGCTCCGACATGCCGGTCACCCAGTTCTCGATGAAATACGTCGAGCTCGCGGGGCTGGTGAAGTTCGATTTCCTCGGCCTCAAGACGCTGACGGTGCTGGCGGAAGCGCTCGAGCTGGTCAACCGCCGGCGCGCCGAGGAGGGCGCCCCGGCCATCGCCCTCGAGACCCTGCCGCTCGACGACGGGCCGACCTACGAGATGATGGCCAAGGGCGAGACCACCGGGGTGTTCCAGCTGGAAAGCTCGGGCATGCGCGACGTGCTGAGGAACCTCAAGCCCGACTGTTTCGAGGACATCATCGCCCTGGTGGCGCTCTACCGCCCGGGCCCCATGGACAACATCCCGCGCTATATCGCCTGCAAGCACGGCCGTGAGACCCCCGACTACCTGCACCCGTCGCTCGAGGGCATCCTCACCGAGACCTTCGGCGTCATGATCTACCAGGAACAGGTGATGCAGATCGCCCAGGAGCTGTCCGGCTATTCGCTCGGCGGCGCCGACATCCTGCGCCGCGCCATGGGCAAGAAGATCAAGTCGGAGATGGACGAGCAGCGCCAGACCTTCATCGACGGCGCCGTCGCCCGCGGCGTCGAGGAAGGCACCGCGCGGCACATCTTCGAGCAGGTCGACAAGTTCGCCGGCTACGGATTCAACAAGTCCCACGCCGCGGCCTACGCCCTGATCGCCTACCAGACGGCGTGGTTCAAGGCCAATTACCCGGTCGAGTTCCTTGCCGCCTCGATGACTCTGGACATGGGCAATACCGACAAGCTCAACGTCTTCCGCCAGGAGCTCGACCGTCTCGGCATCGCCTTGCTGCCGCCTTGCGTCAATGCCTCCGACGCCCGCTTTTCGGTCGAGCCCACCGACGACGGTCGCGCCATCCGCTATGCCCTTGCCGCCATCAAGGGGGTGGGGGCGGCGGCGATGGAAAGCCTGGTCGCCGCGCGCGAGTCGGGCGGGCCCTTCACCGGCCTGTTCGACTTCGCCGAACGCTGCGGGCAGAAGGTCGTCAACAAGCGGCAGATGGAAAACCTGGCGGCGGCCGGCGCCTTCGATCGACTCAACGGCAACCGCGCCCAGGTGATGGCTGCCGTCGGCGAGCTCACCCATCGCGCCCAGGCCGCCGCCCAGGAACGGGCCAGCGGCCAGGGCAGCCTATTCGGCGGCGACGGCGGCGGGGAAACCGGCCGGCCACTGCCCGAGGCCGCACCCTGGCCGGTCATGGAGCAGCTGCGCCATGAGTTCGAGGCCATCGGCTTCTACCTCTCGGCCCATCCCCTGGATGCCTATGGCAGCCGCCTCGAGCGGCTCCACGTGATGGCGGCCGCGACCTTGCCCGCCCGCGTCGGCGGCGGCGACGAGGTGCGCATCAAGCTGGCGGGCACGGTGATCTCCAAGAAGGAGCGGACCTCGGCCCGGGGCAGCCGGTTCGCCTTCGTGCAGATGTCGGACCCGTCGGGCATGTACGAGGTCACCGTGTTCTCGGAGGTCCTTGGCCGCGCCCGGGAGCTTTTGGAAGCGGGCTCCAACGTCCTGGTGAGCGCTGATGCCCGGCGCGAGGGCGAGGGCATCCGTTTGACCGCGCAGGCGATCGAGCCGCTGGATGCCGCCGTCGCCCGGGCGGCGCCGGGTGTCAAGGTCAGCCTGGGTGGGAGCGAGGCGCTCGCGCGGCTCCGGGAGATCATGGCCGAGGCCGCGGGCGGCAAGGGCGAGGTCAGCCTGGTCCTGGGCTTGGACGGCGGCCGCGAGGTGGAGATCGCCCTGCCCGGGCGCTATGGGCTCTCGCCCGCGGCGCTGATGGATCTCAAGGCGGTGCCGGGCATCACCGAGGTGCGCGAAATCTGACGCCTCAGGGGCCGAAAAGCCCTTAACTTCGCCGCGATAATCCTTGCATTCCCGGCCCCTGGGCGGTATTCAAGCGCCGAATTTATCTCGCACGCGGGAATGAGGCGGCTTGCGCCGTCGATCCGGTGTCCGGCTTGCCGGGCCAGCTCCCGCGGAGGCATAACCGGAGAAGACCCATGGCGATACCCACCTTCACCATGCGCCAGCTGCTGGAAGCGGGCGTTCATTTCGGCCACCGGACGGGGCGCTGGAACCCCAAGATGGGGCCCTACATTTTCGGCGAGCGCAACGGCGTGCATATCATCGATCTGCAGCAGACGGTGCCGATGCTCTACGCCGCGCTCTCGGCGATCCGCGACATCGTCGCCGGCGGCGGGCGCGTGCTCTTCGTCGGCACCAAGCATCAGGCCGCCGAGAAGATCGCCGAAGCCGGCCAGCGCTGCGGCCAGTACTACGTCAATCACCGCTGGCTCGGCGGCATGATGACCAACTGGAACACGGTGACGGCTTCGGTGCGCCGCCTCAAGGAGCTCGAGGAACAGCTCGCGAGCGAGGAGACCACGGGCCTGACCAAGAAGGAATTGCTGCAGTTGACCCGCGAGAAGGACAAGCTCGATCGGGCATTGGGTGGCATCAAGGAGATGGGGGCGCTGCCCAACATCCTGTTCGTCGTCGATACCAACAAGGAAGACATCGCCGTCGCAGAGGCGCGCAAGCTCGGCATTCCGGTGGCGGCGGTGATCGACAGCAACTCCGATCCCGAAGGCATCGATTATCCGATCCCGGGCAATGACGACGCGATCCGCGCCATCAACCTCTATTGCGACCTCGTCGCCGACGCGGTGCTCGATGGTATCCAGGAGGAGATGAGCGCCCGCGGCGTCGACCTCGGCGCCGGTGAAGAGGCGCCGGCCGAGGAGCTGGTGCTGGCCGAAGGCGAGGCCGAAGCCAAGGCGCCCGCGGCCGCGGAGAGCGCCGGGGCGGCAGCCGCAGCGGCCCCGGGGGCGGTAGCGGAAGAGGGCGCCGGGGCGGCCCCCGAAGAGGCGACCGGCGGGGCCGACAAGGCCGAGAAGAAAGACTCATAAAATCGCCTGAATTCAATCCTATAGGATGAAAATCTAAGGTAAGGACGTAAGAGATGGCTGAGATCACAGCGGCGCTGGTCAAGGAACTTCGCGACAAGAGCGGCGCCGGAATGATGGACTGCAAGAAGGCCCTGACGGAATCCGGCGGCGACATCGAAGCGGCGGTGGACTGGCTGCGGACCAAGGGGCTCGCCGCCGCCTCCAAGAAGGCCGGCCGGGTCGCCGCCGAAGGCCTCGTTGCCTGCCGCGTGGAAGGCGGCAAGGGCGTGGTCGTCGAGGTCAACTCCGAGACCGATTTCGTTGCCCGTAACGAGGACTTCCAGGCCTTCGTTGCCAGCGTCGCCGAGACCGCGCTCGCCGTCGACGGCGATCCCGAGCGCCTGGCGGCGGCGGAATATCCGGGCGCGGGCAAGCCGGTCGCGGAAAAGCTGACCGATATGGTGGCGACCATCGGCGAGAACATGACCCTGCGGCGGGTTCAGGGGCTCAGCGTGGAGGCCGGCGTGGTGGCCAGTTACGTCCATTCGGCGGTGGCCCCGGGCCTTGGCAAGATCGGTGTCCTGGTGGCCCTCGAATCGACCGGCGACAAAGAGGCGCTGGAGGCGCTGGGCCGGCAACTCGCCATGCATGTGGCCGCGAGCAACCCGCAATCGGTGACCGCCGAGGACCTGGACCCGCAGCTGATCGAGCGCGAGCGCGCGGTGCTGACGGAGCAGGCCCAGGAATCGGGCCGGCCCGACGACATCATCGCCAAGATGGTCGAAGGCCGGCTGCGCAAGTTCTACGAGGAGGTCGTATTGGCCGAGCAGACCTTCGTCATCGACAACGAGACCAAGGTCGCCAAGGTGCTGGAAAACGCCGCCAAGGACCTCGGCGCGCCGGTCAGCGTCGCCGGCTTTGTCCGCTTCGCGCTGGGCGAGGGGGTCGAACGCGAGGAGAAGGACTTCGCCGCGGAGGTCGCCGAACAGCTCGGCGGTTGACCGCCCCCCGCCGCGAACGGGATAACAGCAGCCGATGGCCGACGACGCCCCATATCGCCGCATTCTCCTGAAACTCTCGGGAGAGGCGCTTATGGGGGAGCAGGACTACGGCCTCGAACCGGACATCCTCCACCGCATCGCCGAGGAGATTCAGTCGGTCCACGCCGAGGGCGTGGAGATCGGGCTGGTCATCGGCGGCGGCAACATCTATCGCGGCCTGAGCGGCGCCAACCAGGGCATCGAGCGCGCCAGCGCCGATTTCATGGGCATGCTGGCGACCGTGATCAACGCCATCGCCCTGCAGAACGCGCTGGAAAAGGCGGGCGTTCCGACCCGGGTGCTGTCGGCCATATCGATGCGCGAGGTGTGCGAGCCCTATATCCGCCGCCGTGCCATCCGGCACATGGAAAAGGGGCGCATCGTGATCTGCGCGGCGGGCACCGGAAACCCCTATTTCACCACCGATACGGCGGCGGCGCTCAGGGCCGCGGAACTGGGCTGCGACGCGCTCCTGAAGGCGACCCAGGTGGACGGCGTCTATTCCTCGGACCCCAAGGCCGATGCCGACGCGGAGCGCTTCGAGGCCCTGAGTTTCCATGACGTGCTCGCCCGCGACCTCAAGGTGATGGACGCCTCTGCGGTGTCGCTCGCGCGGGAAAATAAGATTCCGATTTTGGTGTTTTCGGTTCACAATTCCGGAGCCCTGAATGATGTGGTTCACCATCGGGGACGGTTTACCGTGATCAACGAAGAAGGCCGCGTTGAGGGAGGTTGAACATGGCTGATCCCGATATCGACGACATCAAGCGCCGGATGGAAGGCGCGGTTTCGGTTCTCGACGAGGAATTCGCCGGGCTCAGGACCGGACGCGCCTCGGTCAACCTGCTCGACCGCATCGTGGTGAATGCCTACGGATCGGAGATGCCGCTCAACCAGGTGGCCACCGTCAGCGCCCCCGAAGCCCGCCTGCTCGTGGTCAACGTCTGGGACAGGGGCAACGTTTCGGCGGTCGAGCGGGCCATCCGCGAATCCGATCTCGGCCTCAATCCCGCCGCCGACGGCCAACTGTTGCGCGTGCCCATCCCCGAGCTCAGCGCCGAACGGCGCGAAGAGCTGGTCAAGGTCGCCCACCGTTACGCCGAACAGGCCAAGGTTTCGGTCCGCAACGTGCGCCGCGACGGCATGGACAAGCTCAAGCGGATGGAGAAGGACGGAGATTTGTCCCAGGACGAGCAGCATGCCTGGGGAGAGGAGTTCCAGGAGATGACCGACGGCTTCATCAAGCAGATCGATGACGCCCTTGCCGCCAAGGAAGAAGAAATCAGGCAGATCTGACCGGCGTATGGATACCCCGACCGAGAGCACCCCGCCACGGCATGTCGCCATCATCATGGATGGGAATGGCCGCTGGGCCGAGGCCCGGGGCATGGAACGCACCGCGGGGCACCGCCACGGCGCCGACGCCGTGCGCCGCACCGTCGAGGCGGCGATTGAACTCGGCATCGAGTACCTGACCCTGTTCGGCTTCTCCTCGGAAAACTGGAAGCGGCCCAAGAACGAGGTCAACGACCTGATGGGGCTGCTGACCCGCTATCTGCGCAGCGAAATCGCCGACATGCACAAGAACAACGTCTGTTTTCGCGTGGTCGGCGACCGCACCGCGTTCTCGCCGGAGATCATCGGCCTCATCAACGAGGGCGAAAAGCTGACCCGCAACAACAACCGGCTGAACTTTACGGTGGCGCTGAATTACGGCGGGCGCGGCGACATTGCCGAGGCCGCCCGTAAGGCGGCGGCCGAGGTGGCGGCGGGACGGTTGGAGCCCGAAGACATCACCGAAGAGCGTTTCGCCGGCTGGCTGTCGACGGCCGGCATGCCCGATCCCGACCTCATCATCCGCACCTCCGGCGAGCAGAGGATTTCGAATTTCCTGTTGTGGCAGTCGGCCTATTCCGAATTCGTCTTCCTCGACACCCTGTGGCCGGATTTCTGCAAGGACGATCTCATCGCCGCGATGACGGAGTTCGGCCGCCGCGAGCGGCGGTACGGCGCATCGCGTGGCTGAGCACCGGTTCGACACCTTGACGCAGCGCTGCCTGTCGGCGGCGGTCCTGATCCCGGCGGCATTGGCGGCGGTTTGGGGCGGTGGGGTGTGGCTCGGTGGCTTGGCGCTGGCGGCGGCGGCTTTGATGGCCAAGGAATGGATCGAGATGGGCCTCGCCGCCGGCGGCGGCGAAGACCCGTGGCCGGCCCGGCCCGACAACGCTGCCGTCGCCATCATGGGGGCCGTGTTCCTCGCCGCCATGGCCGCCACCCTGGGGCGTCCCCTGGCGGCGCTGGCGATCGCCGGCGGCGGAACCGTGCTGGTCGCCATGCTCGGCCGGTTACGCCGGGGCACCGGGGGCGCGATCCTGGCCCTCGGCGTCCCCTATATCGTCATCCCCATCACCGCCCTGATATGGCTGCGCGGCGAGGGGGCGACGGGCATGAGGACGGTGGTCTGGGTGCTGGCGCTGGTGTGGGCCACCGATATCGGCGCCTACCTGGCGGGAAAGCTGATCGGAGGGCCCAAGCTCGCGCCCGCGGTGAGCCCGGGAAAGACCTGGTCGGGACTGGCCGGCGGTGCCGCCGCCGCAGCCGCCGTCGGCCTCGGAGCGGGCCTTTCGGCCCTTGCGCCCCTGAGCCTGCGTTTCGTCGCCCTGGGTATCGCCGTGAGCCTCGTGGCCCAGGCGGGAGACCTGCTGGAATCGCGGATCAAGCGGCATTTTGATGTCAAGGATTCTGGCACTATCATACCGGGACATGGCGGCGTCCTGGACCGGGTGGACGGTTTGTTGACGGCCTTTCCCTTCGTCGCCGCGATGCAGTTGTGGAGTGGGAGCGGGGACATCATATGGACCTAACCGTGCAGCCGAGCGCCGCTACCCCCCGCCGGGTCAGCATCCTCGGCTCGACCGGATCGGTTGGTTGCAACACCATCGACCTCATCAGGCGCAGCCCCGAGGCCTATCAGGTGGAGGCCTTGACCGCACGCTCCAACGTCGAGCTGCTCGTCGCCCAGGCGTTGGAGTTGCGCCCGCGCATGGCGGTGATCGCCGACGAGGCCCATTTCGAGGACCTGAAAGCAGCGCTGAGCGGCACCAATATCGCCGCCGGAGCCGGGCGCGAGGGGCTGGTCGAGGCGGCGGGTCTGCCGGCCGACTGGGTGATGGCCGCGATCGTCGGCGCCGCGGGCCTGGAGCCGACCTTGGCGGCGGTCCGGCGGGGCGCGACGGTGGCGCTGGCCAACAAGGAGTGCCTGGTCTGTGCCGGACCGCTGATGCTGGCGGAGGTGGAACGGGGCGGCGCCACCCTGTTGCCCGTGGATTCCGAGCACAGCGCTATCTTTCAGGTTTTCGACTTCGACAATCTCGATGCCATCGAGCGGGTCATACTGACGGCCTCGGGCGGGCCCTTCAAAGACCTCGATCGCGCCGCCATGGCCGAGGTCAGCCCCCAGCAAGCGGTGAACCATCCCAACTGGGACATGGGCGACAAGATTTCGGTCGATTCGGCGACCATGATGAACAAGGGGTTGGAGGTCATCGAGGCGAGCTACCTGTTTCCCATCGCGGAAGAGCGCATCGAGGTCCTGATTCACCCCCAGTCGGTGGTGCATTCCCTGGTTGCCTACAGTGACGGCTCGGTCCTGGCTCAGCTCGGCGTCCCCGACATGCGCACGCCCATCGCGTATGCCCTGGCCTGGCCGCGGCGGCAGGCCTCGCCGGCGGACCGGCTGGATCTCGCCGCGGTCGGGTCGCTGACGTTCGAAACCCCGGATTTAGAGCGTTTTCCGGCCCTGGCCCTGGCAAGAGAAGCCTTGAAAACGGATCAGGCCGCCCCTACAGTCCTCAACGCCGCGAACGAGGTCGCGGTCCAGGGTTTTCTTTCCGGCAAGATCGGTTTTCTCGATATCATGCGGGTGGTGACGGAAGTCCTGGCGCGGGGGCCTCGGGGCGATATCGGATCGATCGACGACGTGATCGCGGTCGATGCCGAGGCGCGCAGGCTGGCCCGGGATTCCCTTGCGACTTTGGCCGCGGGAGAGGCTTGAGCGGATGCGTCGCCGATCAGTTGAAGCGAGACCCGGACATCCCGTCAGGGTCAAGGAGAGGCCCGGGATTCGATGGATCTGCTAAATCTTGTATGGACCAACGGGGCCGCGTTCCTGTTCATTCTTACCGTCATCGTTTTCTTCCATGAACTCGGGCATTACGCGATCGCGCGGATCAACGGCGTCAGGGTCGAGGTGTTTTCCATCGGCTTCGGTCCGGAGCTGTTCGGCTGGACCTCGAAGAGCGGCACCCGGTGGAAGGTGAGCCTCCTGCCGCTGGGGGGCTACGTCAAGATGTTCGGCGAGACCATGAGCGGGGCCGAGGGCGAGGAGAGGGACCTTACCGAGGACGAAAAGAGGGTCTCGTTTCATCACAAGAGGGTGGGCCAGCGCGCCGCCATCGTGGCCGCGGGGCCGCTCGCCAATTTCGCCCTCGCCATCGTCGTTCTGGCGGTCCTGTTTTCCACCGCCGGTCAGCCCTTCACGCCGCCCGAGGTGGGGTCGGTGCAGGAGGGCAGTGCCGCCGAGGCGGCGGGGATGAAGGCGGGGGACCGCTTCGTTACCGTCGATGGCACCGATATCGAACGGTTCGAAGACGTCCAGAACGTCGTCCGCATGGCGCCCGGGCGCGAGCTCACCGTCGTCGTCCGCCGCGATGGCAGCGATGTCACCCTGACGGCGGTTCCCAAGCACCACACCATCGTCGACCGCTTCGGCAACAAGACCGAGATTGGCCTTCTCGGGGTCGGCGGGCCGGTCCGCAGCTTCGTCCGCCACCCGCCGCACGAATCGGTGTATCGCGCCGTCCTCGATACCTGGCGGCTTTCGGTCTTCACCCTCGAAGCGGTCGGTGAGATCATCATCGGCGCGCGTTCGGCCGATGGCCTGGGCGGGCCGATCCGGATCGCCCAGCTCTCGGGTCAGGTCGCGGAGATCGGCTTCGGCCAGCTGTTCTGGTTCCTCGCCGTGTTGTCGATCAATCTCGGTCTCATCAACCTGTTCCCCATCCCCATGCTCGATGGCGGCCATCTCGTGTTTTACGGCATCGAGGCGATCCAGGGGCGTGCCGTCAGCGACCGCATCGTCGAATACGGGTTTCGCGTCGGGCTCGGGTTGGTGCTGTCCTTGTTCGTTTTCGTTACCATACAGGATCTGCTGCGTTTCGACGTGATCGCGGATTTCATCAAGGGGCTGGTGTCGTAGGGTTTCCCGATGAAGCGGTTCGCTCGCCTGGTACTGGTTTTGGCGGTCGTCGCGATCATGTGCGGCGGCCCGCCGGGCACCCTCCGCGTCGGGCCGGCGATGGCACAGGTTCCCCAAGGGCAGTCTACGGGGCGGGTGCTCCAGATCCGTGTCGAGGGCCTGCAGAGGATCGAACCGGAGACGGTCCGCTCCTACATGGTGATCCGCGCCGGCGATGAATTCGACGCGGCCAAGGTCGACGAATCCCTGAAGCGCCTGTTCGGGACCGGCCTGTTTGCCGACGTGTCCATTCGGCGCGTCGGCGATATCCTCGTCGTCCGTGTGGTCGAGAACCCGGTCATCAACCGGGTCGCCTTCGAGGGCAACGACTTCATGGAGGAAGAGGCCCTGCGCAAGGAGATCAAACTGCGCTCTCGCGTGGTGTACACGCGGACCCGGGTCCAGAATGACGTCAAGCGGATCATCGATCTCTACAGCCGCCAGGGGCGCTTTGCCGTAACCGTGGTTCCCAAGATCATCCAGCGGCCGCAAAACCGAGTGGATATGATTTTCGAGATCGATGAAGGCCGGCCGACCTTGATCCGCAGAATCAGTTTCATCGGCAACAAATCCTTTTCCGATCGCAGGTTGCGGTCGATCATCCAGAGTGCGGAAACCAGCTTCTACGCCTTCCTCACGGCCGACGACGTCTATGACCCCGATCGCATCCGTTTCGATGAGGAATTGCTGCGTCGTTATTACAATTCAAAGGGTTACGCCGATTTCCGGGTGCTGTCGACGACGGCGGAATTGTCCCAGGACAAGGAGAACTTTTTCCTGACCTTTACGATCGAGGAGGGGCCGCGCTACCGCACCGGCAAGGTCGAGATCAAGTCCGAGCTGAAGGGTCTCGATGTCGCCCAGGTGCGGGACAGATTGGTTGTCGCCGAGGGCGACTGGTACAACGGCGCGGATGTGGAGAAATCCGTCAATCGGCTTACCGATGCGGTCAGCGGCAGGGGATTTTCGTTCATCGACGTTCGCCCCCAGCTGAAGCGCGACAAGGCCAAGCAGACGGTCGACGTGGCCTTTCTGGTCCGCAAGGGGCCGCGGTTGTTCGTCGAACGGATCAATATCAGCGGCAACGTCCGCACCCTCGACCGCGTCATTCGCCGGGAACTGCGGCTGAGCGAGGGAGACCCGTTCAACCGGGCGCGCTACAACACGTCGCAGCGGCGGGTGCGGGCTTTGCGGTTCTTCAAGGATCAGAAATTCACGCGCAAGGCCGGCAGCAGCGAGGACAAGACCGTCATCGACATCGAGGTCGAGGAGCAGTCGACCGGCTCGTTTTCCGTGGGGGCGGGGTTTTCTTCCAGCGAGGGCTTTATCACGCAGTCCTCATTGGTCGAACGCAACCTCCTCGGCAAGGGGCAGCAACTCAGGTTGTCGGCGTCGCTCGGCAGCGAAAGGCAGAATTTCGAAATCAGCTTCACCGAGCCGTATTTCCTCAATCGCAATCTCGCTGCGGGCTTCGATGTCTTCCGAACCAAGACCGACGCCAATGAGACGATCTCCTTTGACCGCGAAGTGATGGGCGCCGGCCTGCGGGTCGGCTTCGCCTACAACGATCGCCTGCGTCAGGGGCTGAGTTACCGCCTCGAGTCCAAGGAGGTCAGCATTACCGACCTCTCGGACCCCGACCTTTCCGCGGTCATCAAAGGCTCCGAAGGCAAGGCTGTGACCTCGAGTGTCGGCCAGTTTCTCGTCTATGATCGCCGCGACAGCTCGGTCGATACCAGGGAGGGTTACGTCATCAGGCTGTCCAACGAGCTCGCCGGTTTCGGCGGCGACAACCGCTTCCTCCAGACCGAGGTCTCCGGCGCCGTGTATTACGAGGTCGTCAGCGACTGGGTGCTTCGCCTCGGCACCGATCTCGGGTATATATTCGGCATCGGCAAGGATGTGCGAATAGACGACCGCTTCTTCATCGGTGGCGACGGCCGTACCCGTGCGCTCCGCGGATTCGCGGTCGGCGGCATCGGGCCGCGTGACGAGGTCACCAACGACGCCCTCGGCGGCAACCTGTTCCTCACCGGAACCGCGGAACTGGCGGTCCCGTTCGGCGCCGCGACGACCTACCAGCTCAAAGGGTTTCTATTCGCCGATACGGGCACCCTGATGTTCATCGACGATAAGGCAGGTGCGAGTATTCTCGAAGACAACGGCTTGCGGGCGTCCTTGGGCTTCGGCGTCGGGGTGGGGACGCCCTTCGGTGCGATCAGGTTCAATCTCGCGTTTCCGGTGGTGAAGGCGAATTTCGACGAGACCGAGGTCTTCAGTTTCCGGTTCGGTACGACCTTCTGACGACATGGTACGGTTAGCAATGAAACATATGGTAAGTCTGGCGCTGATGACGGTGCTGCAATTGGGGCTGTTGGCCCATCCGGCGGCGGCGCAATCGGTCCCCAAGATCGCAGTCCTGGATATCGCGGCGGTCCAGCGGTATTCGCTGGCGGGCAAGTCCATATCCGAGCAGTTCCAGGCCTACGGCAAGGCCTTCCAAAAGGAGGCGGAAGCCCATCAGAAGAGGCTGCGGGCGGCGCAAAACGAACTCCGTCTTCAGCGCTCCTTGCTGTCGCCCGAGGCCCTGCAGGCGCGGGAGCGTCAGTTCAGGGATCAGGTGGGAGAGGTTCAGCGCAAGATTCAGATGCAAAGGCGCGCCCTGGAAAAATCCCGCGACGACGCGTTCAAGACGTTCAAGAAAAATCTTATGCAGGTTCTCGAAAAATTACGCGCGGAGCGGAAGATCGACCTCATCATCAATAAACGGGTGGCGGTGATTTATGCCGAGCCACATCTTGACTTGACTCCCGAGGTCCTGAAGCGGCTGGATGCGCGGTTGAAAGAGGTGAAACTCACGAATCCCGGAAAATAATGCCGGCGCCACATGGCTGACCCACGTTTCTATACCGTCGCCCAACCCATGACACTGGGCCAGGTGGCGGACATCGCCGAGGCCGAAATCGAAAGCGGCGACCGCGCACGCGAAATGCGCGACGTCGCGCCGTTGCAGGACGCGGGCCCGGACGATGTCAGCTTTTACCTCAATCGGCGCACCTATCGGCAGGCCTATGCCGCGACCCGAGCCGGCGCCTGTTTCGTCGGTCCCGGCGTGCCTCGACCGCAAAACGGCAGCACGGTTCTGTTGCGGACGGACGACCCGGACCGCAGCTACGCGCTCCTGTCCCGCGCCTTCTATCCCGATGCCGACATCGCCGGTGGGTTGGAGGGGGAAGGCGTGGATCCCTCGGCGCAGCTGGGACCCGGCGTGGTCATCGGACCGGGGGCGATCGTCGGCGCCAAGGCGAAACTGGGGGCGAACTGCCGCATCGGCGCCAATGCCGTGGTCGGGCCGGGGGTCGAGCTGGGCGACGATTGTGCGGTCGGTATCGGGGCCAGCGTCAGGTACTGCCTGGCGGGAGACCGTGTCCGTCTCGCCGCCGGCGTGCGCATCGGCGAAGACGGTTTCGGCTTTGCTTCGGATCCCGACGGCCATATCAGGATCCCCCAATTGGGCCGCGTGATTATCGGCAACGACGTCGATATCGGCGCCAACACGACGATCGACCGCGGCAGCGGCCCCGACACGGTGATCGCAGACGGGGTGATCATCGACAATCTCGTGCAGATCGCACACAATGTGAAGGTCGGCCGCAATTGCGTCATCGTCGCCCAGGTTGGAATATCGGGAAGTACAACAATCGGCGATAATGTGCTAATCGGTGGTCAGGCGGGTATCGTCGGCCACGTAAATGTGGGGGATGGGGCCAAAATTGCCGCCCAGTCTGGCATCATTTCGGATGTTCCCGCCGCCGCCACCTACGGCGGCTCACCGGCGTTATCCAACAAGGAGCGCATGCGACAATTGGTTGTTCTGAAACGCATAACGCAAAAACATTCGGGTAATCGATGAAAATGGACGCGTCCGAGCAAAAGGGGAAAACACTGGATATCGGCCGGATCATGGAGATGATCCCCCACCGTTATCCGTTTTTGATGATCGACAAGCTGGAGGATGTCGTCGCCGACGAAAGCGCCATCGGCATCAAGAACGTCAGCATCAACGAAGCGTATTTTCAGGGCCATTTCCCGTCCCAGCCAGTGTTCCCGGGCGTCCTCATCGTCGAGGCGATGGCGCAGACCGCGGCGGTCCTGGTGGTGGAAACCCTGGGGCCGGAGTCGGAAGGCAAGCTGGTCTATTTCATGAGCGTGGACAACGCCCGCTTCCGCAAGCCGGTGATGCCCGGCGACACGCTCCGCGTCCATGTGCAGAAACTCCAAAATCGCCGCAATGTTTGGAAATTCAAGGCCGAGGCGCGGGTGGACGGCACCTTGGTTGCCGAGGCAACCTATGCGGCAATGATTTTGGACGATTGATGATGACCGATATTCATCCGACGGCAATAGTCGATCCCTCCGCCGAGCTCGGCGATGGCGTCAGCATCGGCGCCTATTGCTGCGTCGGTCCCGATGTCCGGCTCGGCGATGGCGTCCTGCTGCAATCCCACGCCGTGGTCGAGGGCCTCACCGAGATCGGCGCCAACTGCAAGGTTTTCCCCTTCGCCGTGATCGGCGCGCCGCCCCAGGACCTCAAGTACCATGGCGAGCCGTCTCGGGTGGAGATCGGCGCCAACACCGTGATTCGCGAGCACGTGACGATTCACCCCGGCACCGCCGGCGGCGGATTGATCACCCGGGTGGGCAGCGATTGCCTGATCATGGTGGGGGCCCATGTCGCCCATGACTGCCAAGTGGGAAACGCCGTGATCATGGCCAATAACGCGACCCTGGGCGGGCATGTGACCGTGGGCGACTATGCCATTCTCGGCGGGCTGGCGGGCATCCACCAGTTCGTGCGTGTCGGTCATCACTCCATGGTGGGCGGATTGTCGGGGGTGGAAAATGACGTCATCCCCTACGGTTCGGTCATGGGCAACAGGGCCTATCTTTCCGGCCTCAACACCGTGGGCCTGAAACGGCGGGGCTTTTCCCGCGAGGACATTCATTCCCTGCGCGCGGCCTATCGGCTGCTTTTCGCCGAGGAAGGCACCCTTTCAGAGCGGCTCGCCGACGTCGCCGATATGTTCGAGGACAATGCCGCGGTGATGGAGATCGTGCACTTCATCCAGGCCGATTCCTCGCGCGCCGTCTGCCAGCCGCAAACGAAGCGTGCCGCCTAAGCTCGGAATCATCGCCGGTCAGGGGGAGTTGCCGGCGCTCATCATCGATGCCGCGCGCGACCAGAACAGGGCCGCGTTCATCCTCGCCATCGAGGGGCAGACCTCGCCCGACCTGGTCGCCGGCCATGAACATGCCTGGGTCCGGCTGGGCGCCGTCGGCGGGGCCATAGACGCGCTGCGCGCGGCAGGCTGCCGGGAAGTGGTCTTCGCCGGCGCGGTGAGGCGGCCATCGCTGCTCAAACTGGGTCTCGACGGGCGCGGCGCCCAGCTGTTCGCGAAGTTCGGAAAGGCCGCCTTGGGCGACGATCGTTTGCTCAGCATCCTGGTGGACGAGCTCGAGGGCGAGGGCCTCGACGTCCTCGGCGCCGACGACCTGCTCGCCGGACTGTTGGTGGAAGAGGGGGTCCTCGGGCGCCACGCGCCCGACGCACAGGCGCTCATCGACATCGAATTGGGGCTCGATGTGGCGCGCGCCCTTGGCGCCCTCGATGTCGGCCAGGCGGTCGTCGTGCAGCAGAACACCGTACTCGGGGTCGAGGCGATCGAGGGCACCGACGCCCTGATCCGGCGTTGCGCGGCGCTCAGTCGCGAGGGCCCCGGCGGCGTCCTGGTCAAGATCAAGAAACCCGATCAGGAGCGCCGCGTCGACCTGCCCACGATCGGCGTTGAAACCGTGCGCCAGGCGGCGGCCAGCGGTCTGCGCGGCCTCGTCATCGAGGCCGGCGCAACCCTGGTCATCCATCGAGATCGCGTGGTGGCGGCGGCGGACGACGCCGGCCTTTTCGTCCAAGCCGTGACCGTCGCGCCATGACGACGGCGGCGGGAGAGGCGCCTCCGGGCCTCGCCGCGGCCGTTCCCCACGTGTGCCTGCTGGCGGGAGAGCATTCCGGCGACCACATGGGGGCCGGGCTGATGACCGAGCTCATCCGGCGCACCGGCGGCAAGGTCCGGTTTTCCGGCATCGGCGGTGAGGAAATGCATGCGGTGGGGAGCGCCTACGGCTTCCGCAGTTTCTTCCCCATGGAGGAGCTCTCCATCGGCGGCATCATCGAGATCATTCCGCATATCCCGGGAGTGCTGAGGCGAATCAACGAAACCGCCAGACGGGTCCGCTCGCTCGACCCCGATATCGTGATCAGCATCGATTCGCCCGCCTTCGCATTCCGCGTCGGCAAGAAACTCAAGGGTTGCGGGCCGTCCCTCGTGCATTACGTGGCGCCGACGGTCTGGGCCTGGCGACCGCGCCGGGCGCGGATGATCGCCGGCTTCCTCGATCACCTGCTGACCATCTTTCCCTTCGAGGCGCCGTATTTCACCAAATGGGGGCTCGACTGCACCTTCATCGGCCACCCCGTCGCGGAGATGGGCTTGGACGAAGGCGATGGTCCCGCCTTCCGCGCCGCCCATGGGATCGCGCCGACCCAGCCGCTGCTCTGCGTATTGCCGGGCAGCCGCCACTCGGAAGTGCGGCAACTGCTGCCGGTCTACGCCGAGGTGCTCTCCGGCCTTCGCGAACAGATTCCCGATCTCGCCGTCGTCGTCCCGACGGTGGCGACGGTCGAGCGTGAAGTCCGTGCCGCCGCCGCGACCTGGCCCATGCCGGTGATCTTCACCCACGACCGGGCGGCGAAGAGGGACGCGTTCGCCGCCAGCGACGCCGCCCTCGCCGCCTCGGGGACGGTGACCTACGAGCTCGCCATCGCCGGGGTGCCCATGGTGATCACCTACAAGCTGACGCTGACCTCTTACGTGATCATCAAGCTGATGACCAAGATCGAATATGCCTCGGTGGTCAACCTGATCCTGGGACGCCAGGTGGCACCGGAATTCCTGCAGTGGAATTGCACCGCCCGGCGTGTCGTTCCGGCGCTGACCCGGCTTCTCCGTGACCCCGAGGCGCGCCGCGACCAGGGCCGCGATCTGGCCCAGGTGGCACGTGCCTTGGGCCTGGGCGGACCGCCGTCGAGCCGCAGCGCCTGCGACGTTGTCATGAGATTGCTGGAGGACCGGCGGACCGCCGCCGCGGGCGGCCAAGGGGCCTGAGCCGGGGCCGGGTTATTTCCGTTTGGAGATGGGGACGTATTTGCGCCGGCCCTTGCCGGTGTAGATCTGGCGCGGCCGGCCGATCTTCTGTTCCTTGTCCTCGATCAGCTCGTTCCATTGGGCGATCCAGCCCACGGTCCTTGCCACCGCGAACAGGACGGTGAACATCGAGGTCGGGAAACCCATCGCCTTGAGGATGATCCCCGAATAGAAATCGACATTGGGGTAGAGCTTGCGGTCGACGAAGTAGCTGTCGTTGAGCGCCATGTGCTCGAGCTCCAGGGCCAGGTCCAAAAGCGGCTCGTTCTTGATCTTGAGTTCCTTCAGCACCGCATGGCACGACTTCTGCAGAACCTTGGCGCGCGGGTCGTAGTTCTTGTAGACGCGGTGGCCGAAGCCCATCAGCATGGTCGGGTCGGTCCGGTCCTTGACCCGTGCGAGATAGGATTTGATGTTTCGCGTGTGGCCGATCTCGCCCAGCATGTTCAGCACCGCTTCGTTGGCGCCGCCATGGGCGGGGCCCCACAACGAGGCGATGCCGGCGGCGATGCAGGCGAACGGGTTGGCGCCGGTCGAGCCGGCCAGCCGAACGGTCGAGGTCGAAGCGTTCTGCTCGTGATCGGCGTGGAGGATGAAGATGCGATCCATGGCCTCGGCCAGCACCGGGTTGACCTCGTAGTCCTCGCACGGCACGCCGAACATCATGTAGAGGAAATTTTCCGCGTATTTGAGGTCGTTGCGCGGATACATGAAGGGCTGGCCGATGGAGAACTTGTAGGCCATGGCGGCGATGGTCGGCATCTTCGCCACCAGCCGGTAGGAGGCGATCATGCGCTGGTGCGGATCGTTGATATCGGTGGAATCGTGGTAGAAGGCCGAGAGCGCGCCCACCACGCCGCACATGATGGCCATGGGGTGGGCGTCGCGCCGGAAGCCGCGAAAGAAGTAATTGAGCTGCTCGTGCACCATGGTGTGGCGGGTGATGATCTCCTCGAACGCACGCTTTTCGGCGCGGTTGGGCAACTCGCCGTTGAGCAGCAGGTAGCAGACCTCCATGTAGTCGCTTTTCTCGGCCAGTTCCTCGATGGAATAGCCGCGGTGGAGAAGAACCCCCTTGTCGCCGTCGATATAGGTGATGGTCGATTCGGTGGAGCCGGTGGCGGTATAGCCGGGGTCGTAGGTGAAATACCCGGTCTCGGCGTAGAGAGAGCGGATATCGATGACCTTGGGCCCCAACCGGCCCTTCAATAGCGGAAACTCCGCCGTCTTCCCGGTCGAATTGTCCGTGAGGGTAACGCTTTCCTTTTTACCCTTGCGCGACGTGGTTCTCGCCATGCTCGTCCTTCCCTGATAAGCCCGCGGTGCAAACCGGCCCCCGCCGGGCCGTTCGCGGTAGTCCTGCACGATCGGTGGGCCAGCATATAGTGCCCGTTCGCATTTATCAAACCGGTGAGGACGCGGATTACGGCAAAAAATCCGGCTTGATCCGGGTTTCCCGTTCAGGCGTCGGTAGGGGCCGTAACATCGGCCAGCCGGGCGAGTGATTCGTCGCGGCCGAGCACGTCCAGGAGCTCGAACAGGCCGGGCGATTCGGTCTTCCCCGTCAGCGCCGCGCGCAGGGGTTGCGCCACCGCGCCGAGCTTGAGGCCGCGGTCCTCGACGAAGGCGCGGATTTGGGTCTCGACGCTGTCCGCATCCCAGGTTTCGAGGGCGGCGAGCCCGGGGGCCAGTGCCGCCAGGTGGGCGAGCGCCTCCCCGCTTAGTTGCTTTTGCGCCTTGGCGGTCAGCGCCAGCGGCCTGGGGGCGACGTAGAATGCCGCCTTCTCGGCGAGTTCGTTGACGGTCGCCGCGCGCGGTTTGAGGCCGGCGAGGCCACGGGCGAGGCGCTCCCGTCCGGCGGCGTCCACGGGGCCGCCGATGGCCGCCTCGATCTGGGGCAGGGCAAGCTCCAGCAGGCGCTCATCGTCGGACTCGCGGATGTAATGGGCATTCAGGCTCCTGAGCCGCTCCATGTCGAAACGTGCCGCAGACCGGCCCACCGCCTCCAGGGTGAACCAGCGGATGGCATCGTCGCGGGAAATGATCTCGTCGTCGCCGTGGCTCCAGCCCAGCCTGAGGAGGTAGTTGAACATCGCTTCGGGCAGGATTCCCATGTCGCGATAGGCCTCGACGCCGAGCGCCCCGTGGCGCTTCGACAGTTTGGCGCCGTCGGCGCCGTGGAGCAGCGGCATATGGGCGAAGGTGGGAACCGCGAAGCCGAGGGCGGCATAGAGCTGGGCCTGGCGGAAGCTGTTGGTCAGGTGGTCGACGCCGCGGATGACCACGGTTATGCCCATGACATGGTCGTCCACCACCACCGACAGCATATAGGTGGGCGTCCCGTCGGAGCGCAGCAGGATCATGTCGTCGAGCTCGGCATTGGCGACCCGGACCGTGCCCTGGATGCGGTCCTCGATGACGGTCTCGCCGTCCCGCGGCGCCTTGAAGCGGACCACCGGCTCGATGCCCGGCGGCGCGTCGGCGGGATCGCGGTCGCGCCAGCGCCCGTCGTAGCGCATCGAGCGCCCCTCGGCCTTGGCGAGCTCGCGCATCTCGGCGAGCTCCTCGGGCGTGGCGAAACAGAGATAGGCGCCGCCGCGCGCGAGCAGCCCGCGGGCGGCCTCGGCGTGGCGCTCGGCCCGTTTCGACTGGTAGACCACGTCGCCGTCCCAATCGAGCCCCATCCACTCAAGCCCGTCGAGGATCGCGGCGATGGCGTCGTCGGTCGAGCGCTTGCGGTCGGTATCCTCGATCCGGAGCAGATAGCGGCCCTGGTGGTGGCGGGCGAACAGCCAGTTGAAGAGCGCCGTCCGCACCCCGCCGATATGCAGGAATCCGGTCGGGCTCGGTGCGAAACGGGTGACGACGTCGGAGGGTTGGGCCATGGCTCCCGGGCAGATCTGTTGCTAAGCTTTGGACGCGGAGGACCCGTTACTAGCATATCGGCAGGCGGCTGCGCAGGGCTTTGTTGCCGCGCCCGGGGGATAGGCGTTGATGACGGTGGCGGAGACGTTGAGGAGAGTTCCGGTTGCCGCCTGGGTCGGCGGCGTCCGCTCGGCCTTCGCCGCCGAGCGGGAGCGCTGGCCCTTGTGGTTGCCGGTCGGCATCGGCGCCGGCATCGGCGTCTATTTCGCGCTTCCCTTCGAGCCCGGCTTCGGCGCGGCGGCGGGGCTGCTCGCCCTCGCTCTCGCCCTGGGCCTCTTCGGCATGCATCGGACCGGCAAGGGCGGGCAGGGCGGCGGCTGGATCGTGGCCGCCTTCCTGATCGGGGCGCCGGCGCTCGGCTTCCTCGCCGTCAAGGGTCAGAGCGCCCGGGTGGCCGCGCCGGTCCTCGCCGAGCGCCTCGGCCCGGTCATGGTGACGGGCCGCATCGCCCAGAGCGAGCCCGCCCTCAAGGGCGTGCGCCTGACCCTGGAGGTCTCCGGCATCGACCGCCTGCCGGCGGAAAAGACGCCGCACCGCGTCCGCGTCCGGGTGCGTCCGGCGCTGACGCCGGACGGCGCCGGAGCGCTACGTCCCGGGGCCGGCGTCGAGGTGCTGGCGATCCTCCTGCCGCCGCCGGCGCCGGCGGTCCCCGGCGGCTATGATTTCGCCCGGGCGGCCTGGTTCGACGGCGTCGGCGCCGTCGGCTTCGCCGTCAGGCCGCCGCAACCGCGCCCGGCGGCGGGCGCCGGGCCGGGCGTCCTGGCCGGGGCTTGGGCCTGGGCGGCCGAGGCCGTCGAGGGCCTGCGGGGCCGCCTGTTCGCCCGCATCACCGCTGCCCTCCCCGGTGCCGCGGGCGGCATCGCCGGGGCCCTGATGACGGGCCAAAGGGGGCATATCCCGGAAGACGCCATGGAAGCGATGCGGGCCGCGGGCCTCGCGCATCTGCTGGCGATCTCCGGCCTCCATATCGGCCTGGTGACGGGGATCCTGTTCTTCGGCCTGCGGGCGGTGCTGGCGCTGATGCCGCGCATCGCCGTCAGGCATCCGATCAAGAAATGGGCGGCGGCGGCGGCGCTCGCCGGCGCCTTCGCCTACATGCTTCTCACCGGCGCCACGGTTCCGACCCAGCGCGCCTTCCTCATGGTGGCCCTGGTCCTGGGCGCGGTGATGCTCGACCGTTCGGCGCTGTCGATGCGCCTGGTGGCCTTCGCCGCGGCGGTGATCCTCCTGCTCGCGCCCGACAGCCTTACCGGGCCCAGCTTCCAGATGTCGTTCGCCGCCGTCGCCGCGCTGATCGCCGGCTACGAGGTTCTGCGCGGGCCGCTCACGCGGCTCCACGGCGAGGGCGGGGTGGGACGCCGGGCGCTGGTCTACCTGCTGGGCGTCCTGATCACGACCCTGATCGCCGGCCTCGCCACGGCGCCGTTCGCGCTCTACCACTTCAATCGCCTGGCCGCCTATGGCATCGCCGCCAATCTCGGTGCCGTGCCGCTGACCGCGTTTTGGATCATGCCGCTCGCGACCTTGGCCTATTTGTTGATGCCGCTGGGGCTGGAGGAGATCGCGCTTCGGCCCATGGGCTGGGGCATCGACGGGGTGCTCGCCATCGCCCGAACCATCGCCGACAGCCCCGGGGCGTCCCTGTTCGTTCCGACCATGCCGGTCTGGGGGCTCGGGCTCATCACTTTGGGCGGGCTGTGGCTGATCCTGTGGCGACGGCCCTGGCGGCTCGCCGGGCTGGCGGCGGTGGCGGCGGGCCTGCTCTCCGTCCTTTGGGCGCCCGCGCCCGATCTCCTGATCGCCGGCGACGGGCGCGCCTTCGCGGTGCGCAAGGCCGATGGCAACCTTGTCTTCGCCGATGGCGCGGGCTCGCGCTTCCAGCGGAACATTTGGCTCCGGCGCAGCGGACTGGCCGGGGATCTCGCGCCGCCCGCCGCAGCCAGGCGCGCGCGCAAAGCCGACGGCCGGGACGCCGCGCAAGAAGGTGTCTTGCGCTGCGATGCCTTGGCCTGCGTCGCCCACATCCGCGGCTTCGTCACCAGCGTGATCCGCCATCCGGCGGCGGTTGCCGAGGACTGTCCCCGCGCCGACCTGGTCATCGCCCTGACCTCGCTCTACCGCTTCCCGTGCCGGGGCGGGGCGCGCCTGATCTCGCGCCGGGCGCTCGCCCGCGAGGGCAGCCACGCGGTGTGGTTCGAAGGCGAGGGCGCAATCAGGATCGAGAGTGTCGCCGGACGGCGCGGCGAGAGGCCGTGGACGGCGGGGCGCGCCCTGCGCTAGGCGGGCGGCCGCCGCTGGGCCGCCCCTCGACGGCGGTCAGTGATAGGTTCGGATCAGGCCGACCAGGGTGCCCTGGACCTTGACCTGGTCGGGGCCGAAGATGCGGGTCTCGTAGGCGGCGTTGGCGGGCTCGAGGGCCACCGACTGGCCCTTGCGCCGGAGCCGCTTGAGGGTCACCTCGTTGTCGTCGACCAGGGCGACGACGATGGTGCCGTTATCGGCGGTCTGGCCTTCGCGGATGATGGCGATGTCGCCGTCGAGGATGCCGGCCTCGACCATCGAATCGCCCTCGATCTCCAACGCGTAGTGCTTGCCCCGTCCGACCATGCCCGGCGGCACGGCGACGGCGTTTTCCGGATCGCGCAGGGCCTCGATCGGCGTGCCCGCGGCGATGCGGCCGAACAGCGGCAGTTCCACCGCCTCTTCGGTGGGCGCGGTGGGGGCGCCGCGGGGCCCGGCATTGAACTCGCCCTTGATCACCTTGGCGTCGAAGTTGGCGGCGGCGGGGCTGGCGGTGCTGTCGGCCAGGCGCAGCACCTCGAGCGCGCGGGCGCGATGGGGCAGGCGGCGGATGAAGCCGCGCTCCTCGAGGCCGGTGATCAGGCGGTGGATGCCGGACTTGGATTTCAGTCCCAGCGCATCCTTCATCTCGTCGAAGGACGGGCAGACGCCGGTCTTCTTGAGGCGGGCATCGATATAGACGAGAAGTTCGTGCTGTTTCTTGGTCAACATGGCGGGCGATCCGTGAGGTCGATGGGTCTCAATGATGGTGTGGCCGGTGGGCCGCAGGCACAAGATATAGAACAAAACAAAAACGCACCCCATGTTCTAGTTTAGTTCTCATGCCGGGTCAAGGCGAAAATCGCCCCGTATTTTTGCGATTCGGGCGGGTGGCGGCTCAGGCGCCGCGGATCTCGCCGAGCGGTATGACGTCGGCCCAGTCGCCGGCCGCTGCCGGCGGCGCATCGGGCGGGCGTATGATGAGCCCGTCGGCGCGCGCCAGCGCCGACATCATCGACGAATCCTGGATCTTGAGCGGCGTCGCCACCAATGTGCCGTCCTCGCCGGTGGTGACGGTCGCGCGCATGTAGTCCTCGCGGAAATTGTTGGCCGCGACATCGGCGCCCAGGCGGGCGCGGATCAGGGGCAGGCCGGAGCCCGGTAGGCCCAGCATCCGGTCCATCGCCGGGCCCAGGAACAGCATGGCGCAGACCATGGAGGAGACCGGGTTGCCGGGCAGGCCGAGGACCGGCGTGCCGCCGAGGAGGCCGAACATCAGCGGCTTGCCCGGCTTCATGGCGATGCGCCAGAAATCGACCTCGAGCCCGACCTCGCCCAGCACCTTCTGCACCAGGTCGCGGTCGCCCACCGAGACCCCGCCCATGGTGATCAGGAGGTCGGCGCCCCGCGCGCCCCCGGCCAGGGCCCGGATCGAGGCCTCGTCGTCGCGGGCGATGCCGAGGTCGACGGCGATGCCGCCGCGGCTTTCGATGAAGGCGGCGAGGGCTGGGCCGTTGGAACTGACGATCTGGTTGGGGCCGAGGGGATCGCCCGGCCGCACCACCTCGTCGCCGGTGGCCAGCAGGGCGATGCGGGGCCGGCGGATGACCGGGATCCAGGGATGGTTCATGGAGGCGGCAAGGCCGATGTCGCGGGCGCCCAGGCGGCGGCCCGCGGTGAGCAGCACCTCGCCCTCGGAAAAATCGATGCCGGCGGCGCGGATATGCTGGCCCGCGGGCGCGGCTTCCTTGACCGTGACGTCCGGGTCGCCGAGGTCGGTATCCTCCTGGATGACGATGGCGTCGGCGCCGGCCGGCACCGGACCGCCGGTGAAGATGCGGACCGCCTGGCCGGGGCCGAGGGTGCCCGCGAAGGCGCCGCCCGCCGGCGCCTCGCCGATGACCTCGAGCGTCGCCGGCACCTCGGCCACATCCGCCGCCCTGACGGCGTAGCCGTCCATCGCCGAAACCGCGCTGGGCGGCTGGGTGCGCCGGGCGGCGAGATCCTCGGCCAAGGCCCGGCCGACGGCGTCGCTGAGGCCCACCAGTTCCGTGGCCAGCGGTGCGAAGGCGTCAGAGATGCGGCTCCGCGCCTCGGCGACGGAGATCATCTCAGCCATCGTCGGTGCCCGCTTCGGGCTCCTCGGCCCGGTAGGTCCCCGACCGGCCGCCGGCCTTGTGGATCAGCCGGACATCGGTGATGCGCATGGAGCGGTCGGCCGCCTTGCACATGTCGTAGACGGTCAGCGCGGCGACGGCGACGGCGGTGAGCGCCTCCATCTCGACCCCGGTCCTGGCGGTGACCTTGCAGGTGGCGGTGATGTCGATGGCGCTCGCCCCGTCCGCCGCCTCGGCCAGCTCGACGGCGACCGAGCTCAGCGGCAAGGGATGGCACAGCGGGATCAGCTCGGGCGTCTTCTTGGCCCCCATGATCCCGGCCAGGCGCGAGACCGAGAAGACGTCGCCCTTGGCGACGCCGCCCTCGCGGATCGCCGCCAGCGTCTCCGGCGAGACATGGATGCGGCCCTTGGCCGTGGCGCTGCGCTCGGTCACTTCCTTGTCGCCGACGTCGACCATCCGCGCATTGCCCTTTTCGTCGAGATGGGTGAATTCCGCCATGGTTCAGGCCTCCATCGCCTGGGCCCCGGGCACCTCGGCCGCGAGCAGGGCGCGGGCGGCGGCGGCCACGTCGGCCTCGCGCATCAGCGACTCGCCGACCAGGAAACAGCGCGGCCCCGCGGCGGCCATGCGGCTGATGTCCTGGGGCCCGGAGATGCCGCTTTCGCAGACCAGCACCGCGTCCTTGGGCGCCCGCGGCGCCAGCCGTTCGGTGACCGCGAGGTCGGTTTCAAGGGTCTTGAGATTGCGGTTGTTGATGCCGATCAGCCCGGTCTCGAGCCGGGCGGCGCGTTCGAGCTCGGCCTCGTCGTGGACCTCGACAAGCGCGTCCATGCCCAAGCTTCGGGCCGCCGCCGCCAGCTCCGCCGCCAGGCCGTCATCGAGCACGGCCAGGATCAGCAGCACGCAATCGGCGCCGAGCGCCCGGGATTCGGCGATCTGGTAGGGGTCGACCATGAAGTCCTTGCGCAGCGCCGGCAGGTCGACGGCGCCGCGCGCCGCCGCGAGGTCGTCGTCGCTGCCCTGGAAATACGGGGTATCGGTCAGCACCGAGAGGCAGGCGGCGCCGCCCGAGGCGTAGGCGCGGGCCAGCCCCGCGGCGTCGAAATCGGCGCGGATCAGGCCGGCCGACGGGCTCGCCCTCTTGATCTCGGCGATGAGCCCGAGCCCGCCGCCGGCGAGCTTGGCCTCGAGCGCGGCGCGGAAGCCGCGGACCGGACCGGCGGCGCCGGCGGCCTCCTCGACCGCAGCCCGCGGCCGCGACGCCTTGCAGGCGGCGACATGGTCCCGCTTGCGCGCGCAAATCTCTTGCAGCTTGTCGGACATGCCTTCCCCGCCCCTCGGGCTCAGTCCGCGTTGGTGATGGCGACGAGGCGGGCAAGGGTGTCCTTGGCCTTGCCCGAAGCGATGGCCTCGGCGGCGAGTCCGACGCCGGCGGTGAGGTCCTCCGCCTTATCGGCGACGACCAGGGCGGCGGCGGCGTTGAGCAGCACGATGTCGCGATAGGGCCCCTCGGCGCCGGCCAGGAGATCGGTGATCGCCCGCGCGTTGGTCTCGGCATCGCCGCCCTTGAGGTCGGCCGGGTCGGCGCGGGCAAGCCCGGCATCCTCCGGCGTCACCTCGAAGGCCGTCACCTTGCCGTCCTTGAGCTCGGCGACATAGCTCGCGCCGGTGGTGGTGATCTCGTCGAGCCCGTCGGAGCCGTGCACCACCCAGGCCCGCTCGGTGCCCAATTGCCCCAGCACCTCGGCCAGGGGTCCGGTCCACTGATGGTGGAACACGCCGATCAGCTGGCGCTTGGCGCCGGCCGGGTTGGAGAGCGGCCCCAGCAGGTTGAAGATGGTGCGGGTGCCGAGCTCGACCCGGGTAGGGCCGACATGGCGCATGGCGGCGTGGTGGCGGGGCGCCATCAGGAAGCCGATATTGGCCTCGGTCATGGATTGCTCGACCCGGGCCATCTCGGCCTCGATATTGACCCCCAGCGCCGCCAGCACGTCGGCCGAGCCCGATTTCGAGCTCAGCGCCCGATTGCCGTGCTTGGCCACGGGCACGCCGCAGGCCGCCACCACCAGCGCGGCCCCGGTGGAGATGTTGTAGGTGCCGCTGGCATCGCCGCCGGTGCCGCAGGTGTCGATGGCGCCGGCCGGCGCCGCGACCGAAAGCGCCTTGGCCCGCATCACCGTGGCGGCGCCGGTGATCTCCTCGACGGTCTCGCCGCGCACCCGGAGCGCCATCAGGAAGGCGCCCATCTGCGACGGCGTCGCGTCGCCCGACATGATGATCTCGAAGGCCTCCTCGGCCTGGGCGCGGCTGAGGCTGGTGCCGTCCGCCACCTGGGCGATCAACCCCTTAAAATCCTGCGGTTCTTCGTTCATGCGGCGATGCCCCCCCGGGCGGCGATGGTGAGGAAGTTCTTCAAGAGCTGATGGCCGTGTTCCGATGCGATGCTCTCGGGATGGAACTGGATGCCGAAGATCGGGAACTCCTTGTGGGCGATCCCCATGATCAGCCCGTCCTCGGTCTCGGCCGTGACCTCGAGGCAGTCGGGAAGCCCGTCGCGGTCGATGATCAGGGAATGGTAGCGGGTGGCCTCGAACGGCGTCGGCAGGCCCTCGAACACGCCGCTGCCGTCATGGTGGATGGGGCTGATCTTGCCGTGCATGGGGACGGGCGCGCGGATGATGCGGCCGCCGAAGGCCTGGCCGATGGCCTGATGCCCGAGGCAGACCCCCAGCATCGGCCGCTTGCCGGCGGCGGCGGCGACCAGATCGAGGCAGATTCCGGCGCGGTCGGGGTCGCAGGGCCCGGGCGAGAGCACGATGCCCTGGTCGCCCAGCGCCAACGCCTCGTCTGTGGTCACGGTGTCGTTGCGGCGCACGACCAGTTCCGCCCCCATCTCGCCCATGAAGTGGAGGAGGTTGTAGGTGAAGCTATCGTAGTTGTCGATAATCAGATACATTTCAGCGATTTAGGATATTTTCCTAAACTCAAATTCAAAGTTTGGATTCCCCTTATAGCAGCTTGCCCGCGGCGAAGAAAGCACGCCCCGCGCGGCCGGTCCTCGCGGCCCGCGGCACCGCGCCGGCGGCGGCGGCCGGCGGTCCCGGCCTAGGGTTTGACGATGGCGTAGTTGTAAAGCTTCTTCACGCCCTTGGTTTCGCGCGCCACCTTGACCGCCTTCTTCATTTCCTCGCCCGAGCGGGCGCGGCCCATGAGGTAGACGTTGGAGTACGAATCGACGGCGACGCGGAAATTGACGTCGGCGATGCCGCGGGTGCCGACCAGATTGAGGCCGACACTGGCGTCGAGCTTCAGCGCATCGCCCCAGGCCAGCAGCTCCCCCTTCTTCTTGCGTTCCTCCTGTTCCTTTTCCGGCATGTGGGTGACGTGCCAATAGAGCTTCTTCACCCCCTTGACCTTCTTCACCTCGGCGAGGAACTTGTCGTAGGTCTTTTTCTCGCTGAAGATTCCGGTGATCAAGAGGTGTTGCTCGTAGATCTCGGTCGACGCCTCGATGGTGCCGAGATCGACCATGATGCGATTGACGTCGCCGACGATGCGGTTGTCCTCGAGGATATCCTTGGACGAGCGTGCTTCGATGGCGCGGTCGACCAGGGTCTTGGGCGCGGTCAGGACGTCGAGCAGCTGCGCCCGGGCGGGATGGCCGGGCGCCGCAAGGGCGAGGGCGGGGAGCAGGATGAGAAAAGCAAGACGGCGCATGGGCGACCTCCTGGGTGGCGCGGGGACGGCGCCGATTATGCCAACACCGGCGCGCCGGGGCAATTTGCCCCTGCGCCGGCCGGGCCGGTCATCGGGGCGTCGGACTCAGTCCGTCTCGGCGGCGAAGGCGACCGCCTCCTCGGCGGCGCGGATCAGGGCCCGGGCCTTGTTGCAGCTTTCCTGGTACTCCGCTTCCGGGTCCGAATCGGCGACGACGCCGCCGCCGGCCTGGACGAAGATGGTGCCGTCCTTGACCACCGCCGTGCGCAGCGCGATGCACTGGTCCATCGAGCCGTTGGCGGCGAAATAGCCGACCGAACCCCCGTAGATGCCGCGCCGGGCGCATTCCAGCTCGTCGATGATCTCCATCGCCCGCACCTTGGGCGCGCCGGAGACGGTGCCCGCCGGGAACCCAGCGCCCAAGGCATCCAGCGCCGTCAGGCCGTCGGCGATTTCGCCTTCGACGTTGGAGACGATGTGCATGACATGGGAATAGCGCTCGATCACCATCTGCTCGGTGACGCGCACGGTGCCGACCTTGGCGACGCGGCCGACATCGTTGCGCCCGAGATCGAGCAGCATCAGGTGTTCGGCGATCTCCTTGGGATCGGCCAGCAGGTCGTCTTCCAGGCGCTTGTCCTCGGCGGCGTCCGCGCCGCGGGGCCGGGTGCCGGCGATGGGGCGGATGGTGACGGTGGTGTCGCGCAGGCGCACCAGGATCTCCGGGCTCGAGCCGACCACGGAGAAGGCGCCGAAATCCAGGAAGAACAGGAACGGCGAGGGGTTGAGCCGCCTGAGCGAGCGGTAGAGCGCGAACGGCGGCAGGTTGAAGGGCACGGCAAAGCGCTGGGACGGCACCACCTGGAAGATGTCGCCGGCAAGGATGTACTCCTTGGCGCGGCGCACCATCTCGTGATAGGCCTCGCGGCTGGTGTTGGAGACCGCGACGGGGGCCGCCGCGCTGCCCTCGGGCGCGCTCAGCAACGTGTGGTCGAGCGGCGCGGCGAAGGCCTCGACCATTTCCTCGAGCCGCGTCCGGGCGGCGGCGAAGGCCGCCTCCGCGTCCACCGAGGGATCCGGCCAGACCGGGGTGATCAGGGTCACCACGTCCTCGATATTGTCGAAGATGGCGATCACCGTCGGGCGCAGGAACATGCCGTCGGGCACCCCCAGGGTATCGGGGTTGTCGTCGGGCAGGCGCTCGATGAGGCGGACCGTGTCGTAGCCCATATAGCCGAACAGGCCGGCCGCCATCGGCGGCAGTTCCTCGGGCGTGTCGATGGCGCATTCTTCGATCAGCGCCTTGAGCGCGGCCAGCGTCGGGCTCTCGCAGGGGACGAAGTCGTCGGGCCGGGCGATGGCCTGGCGGTTGATTTCGGCGCTGTCGCCGCGGCAGCGCCAGATCAGGTCGGGCTTGAGCCCGATGAAGGAATAGCGGCCGCGGGTGGCGCCGCCTTCCACCGATTCGAACAGGAAGCTCATGGCATCGCCGTGGGCGAGCTTGAGGAAGGCCGAAACCGGGGTCTCGAGATCGGCGACCAGGCGGGTCCAGACCAGTTGCGGACGGCCTGCCGTATACGCATCGCTGAATGCGCCGTACTCCGGCAGGCAGTCCATGGCCTTAGAGCCGATCTCGGAGGAGGTCGGGATAGGTCGTGATGGAGACGCGCTTGCGGAAAGCGTCCACGAGTTGGTCGGAAAGATCGGCGGTGATGCCCTCGCGGATCTCGTTGAGGGTGCCGTCCTTCACCGCCGTCTTCCGCTCGCCCGCGCCCGGTTTGATCGACTCCAAGACGCCGACCACGAAGCCTTTTGCCGATTCCGCCATCGCCGCTTCGCCGACCTTGAGGGAAAAGAGCTTTTCGGCGAGCGCCGCGGGAACGCCGCTCTGCGCCTCGTGGCTCAAGCGGGTGAAGGGCTTCGTCGCCTTGATCTCCAATTTTTCGGCCTTGGCGACGGCCTCGAGCTTCTCGCCCTTCTTCAGGCGGTCAAGGATGCCCCGCGCCCGTTCCTCAGCCGCCTTGGCGAGAACCTCGGCCTTCCATTCGATGATCGCGGTGCTGCGCACCTCGTCCAGCGGCTTGGCTTCGGGCGGCGTCACCTTGTTGACGATGAGGATGTAATAGCCGCCGCCCTGGGTCTCCATCAGGGTCGACAGCTCGCCCTCGCCGACCTCGAAGGCGGTGCGCAGGAAGCTGCCGCCGATGGGCAAATTGGGCACCGCCTTCCCGGCGCGATCCCGCCCCTGGCTGTCGAGGGCGGGCACGGTCACCGCCTTGAGGTTGATGCGCCCCGCCGCGGCATTGATATCGGCGCCGCCGGCGAGCGCGTCCTCGAGCTGGTTGGCCAGCGCGAAGACGCTGTTCTGCGCCTCGGCCAGGGCGAGTGAGTCGCGCACCTGCTTGCGCACTTCCGAAAGCGGCTTGACCCGGCCCAGTTCGGACTCCTCGACCGCAACGATGTGCCAGCCCAGCGGGCTCTTGAGAACGCCGCTGGTTTCGCCCTTCTTGAGGGCGAAGACCGGATCGGCGATGTCGGTCACCAGGTCGGTTTTCTCCACCCAGCCCAGCTTGACGACCTTCAGGCTTTTGCCGTCCTCCTTGGCCACCTCGGCCAGGGCCTTGCCCGCCTTTACGGCCGCCGCCGCGGCCTGGGCCGCCGACTGGGTGCGGAACACGACCTGCGACACCTTGCGCCGGTCCCTGAGGGTGAATTCGTCGCGCCGCTGCTGGTAGGCCGCCTTGATCCTTTCCTCCGAAACCTGAATCTCCTTGGCCAGCTCGGCGGGATCGATATGGACGAAGGTGACGCTGCGCAGTTCCGGGGCCATGAAGCGCTGGGTATTGGCTTTGTAGAACGCCTCCAGTTCCTGGGCGGTCGGGTCGCGCTGCTGCCCGAGGGGCGCCGGTTGCACCAGCACGGTGCGGGCGCTGCGCTCCTCCGACCGGAACCGCACCAAGGGGTCGACCAGGGCCTTGGGCACCGGAACGTTGGCCGAGATGACCCCGTTCAACTGTTCCGAGGCCATGCTTTCCTTGAGCGAGGCGACGTAATAGGCCTCGGTCATGTTGGCGTTGGACAGCGCCTGGTAGAACAGGTTGCGGTTAAAATGGCCGTGGGAATCATGGAACCTGCGGTCGCTCCGGATCATGCGGCTGACCATCTGGTCGGAAACCGCGATACCGAGATCGTGGGCGCCGAGATTGATGGCGGTGCGGTTGACCAGGCGGTTCAGGACCTGGGCGGCGAGCCCCATGCGGAAGGCGGTGTCGCGGTCGATGGACCCCAACACCGGGCGCAGGCGGTTGAGTTCGTCCCTGAGCGCCTGATCGGCCTCGGATCGGGGAATCTTGACCCCTCCCACCTTGGCCACGGCGGGATCGCGTTCGCCGAGAAAGACGTCGTTGATGCCCCAGATCGCGAAGGCGACGATCAGCAGGCCGAGAAGGATCTTGATGACCCAGGAGCTGGCTTTTTCACGAAGGACCTGAAGCATTTTTGCGACCACTCGCGGCTGTCTTGAAAGCAAATGGCGGGTATTCCCGCGCCGGGAACGACCGCCGTCGCGCGGCATCATAGAAGCGGGGTCGGGCGCCTGCAACACCCTATTCCCCGCCTTGCCGGGTGCCGCCGGGCCCGCCTTGGCCGCCGCCCCGGCCCATGCTAAACAGCGTCTGTCGCAGGCCGCGCGCGGGGGCGCGTCAATATTGGGAGGGAGAAGTGGCGGTGAGGGCGTTGATCGCGGGGAACTGGAAGATGAATTGCGGCGGCGCCGACGGGCTCGCCCTGGCCCGCGCCGTCGCCGCCGGCGCCGAAGGGCCAGGGGCAGGGTGCGACCTTCTGCTGTGCCCGCCGGCGGTCAACCTCGCTGCCGTCGCCGAAGCCCTGTCGGGAACCGGCATTGCGCTCGGCGGTCAGGATTGCCACGCCAGCGCGGCGGGCGCCCACACCGGGGATATTTCGGCGCCGATGCTGGCCGAGGCGGGGGCCGGTTTCGTCATCGTCGGCCATTCGGAGCGCCGCACCGACCATGGGGAGAGCGACGAAACGGTGCGCGGGAAGGCCGCCGCCGCCCACGGGGCCGGGCTGATCGCCATCGTCTGCATCGGCGAGACCGAGGCCGAGCGGGACGCCGGCGACACGCTGGCGGTGCTGAGCCGCCAGATCGCCGGTTCCATTCCCTCGGGCGCCGATGCCGCCAATACCGTGATCGCCTACGAGCCGGTCTGGGCCATCGGCACCGGCCGGACCCCGACCGTTGAGGAGGTGGCCGAGGCCCACCGCCACATCCGCGCCGAGATCGCCGGGCCGGTCGCCGATGCGGACGCCTGCCGCCTGCTCTACGGGGGCTCGGTCAAGCCCGAGAATGCGGCCGAGCTGCTCGCCGTCGCCGACGTCAACGGGGCGCTTGTCGGCGGCGCCAGCCTCGATGCCGCGGATTTCCTCGCGATCGCCCGGGCGGCGCCGTGACGGCGTCGCGCCGGCGCCCGCGGACGGGCGCTTTTGCCCTTTAAAATCAGCGGCGATGGCCTTATGTTCAGGCCAAATTCGGGAATGCTATGACCACGATCATCCTCACCATCCACCTGTTTCTGGCGCTGGCGCTGGTGGTTGCCGTTCTGATGCAGCGCTCCGAGGGTGGTGCGCTCGGCATCGGCGGCTCCGGCGGCGGCGGCTTCATGACCGGGCGCGCGCAGGCCAACCTTCTCACGCGGGCGACGGCGATCCTCGCCGCGGCCTTCATGGCGACCTCCCTGATCCTGGCCATCCTCGCCTCCCAGCAACGCGCGCCCCGTTCGGTTCTGGAGGAGGGCGTCACGCCGGTGCCGACGGCGCCGGCGGCGCCGAGCGCGCCGGCCGAACCCGGAGGCGTGCCCCTTGGGCGCTAGGTGCGATCGCGCGGGGCATGGCCCCGCCGCGTTTCCAGGGGCGGTGACGGGTGAGCCGCCCTTTTTTGATGGGCGGGCAAGATTTGGATGGGTCGGTGACGGCCGATGATGTATCCTAACGACCCATGACGCGGTTCATTTTTATCACCGGCGGCGTGGTGTCATCCCTGGGCAAGGGCCTCGCTTCGGCGGCCCTGGGCGCGCTGCTCCAGGCCCGCGGCTACAAGGTCCGGCTGAGAAAGCTCGATCCCTATATCAATGTCGATCCCGGGACCATGTCCCCGACCCAGCATGGCGAGGTCTACGTCACCGACGACGGCGCCGAGACCGATCTCGACCTCGGCCATTACGAGCGCTTCACCGGCGTGCCCTCGCGCCAGGCCGACAACGTCACCACCGGGCGCATCTATTCCACCGTCATCGCCCGCGAACGCCACGGCGACTATCTCGGGGCGACGGTCCAGGTCATCCCCCATGTCACCGACGCGATCCAGGAATTCATCGCCAGCGACTGCGACGATGCGGATTTCGTGCTCTGCGAAATCGGCGGCACCGTCGGCGACATCGAAGGGCTGCCGTTCCTCGAGGCGATCCGCCAATTCGGCAACGAGGTGGGCGAGGACCGCGCCATGTATATCCACCTGACGCTGCTGCCCTACATTCCCACCGCCGGCGAGCTCAAGACCAAGCCGACCCAGCATTCGGTCAAGGAGCTCTTGTCCCTCGGCATCCAGCCCGATGCCTTGCTGTGCCGCTCGGACCGGCCGCTGCCGCCCGAGGAGCGGCGCAAGATCGCCCAGTTCTGCAACGTCCGTGCCGACGCCGTGATCGAGGGGCTCGACGTCGATACCATCTACCAGGTGCCCATCAGCTATCACCAGCAGGGTTTCGACCAGGTGGTGCTCAAGCATTTCGGCATCGAAGACGCGCCCGAGCCCGATCTCGGCCGCTGGTTCGACATCCTCGACCGCATCCGCAAGCCCGAGGGCGAGGTGCGGATTGCCGTGGTCGGCAAGTACACCAACCTGTTGGACGCCTACAAATCGCTCTCCGAGGCGCTGACCCACGGCGGCATCGCCAACAACGTGAAGGTGGAGCTCGACTGGATCGAGTCGGAAATCTTCGAGCAGGAAGGAACCCTGGAGAAGCTCGAGGCCGTCAACGGCATCCTGGTGCCGGGCGGTTTCGGCGAGCGCGGCACCGAAGGCAAGATCGAGGCCGCGCGCTTCGCCCGCGAGCACCGGGTGCCCTATTTCGGCATCTGTTTCGGCATGCAGATGGCGGTCATCGAGGTGGCCCGCAACCTCGCCGGAATCAAGGGTGCGGGATCGACCGAGTTCGGCCCCGCCAAGGAAGCGGTGGTGGGATTGCTGACCGAATGGATGCGCGGCGACGAGCTCGAGCGGCGCAGCGCCGAGGACAACCTGGGCGGAACCATGCGGCTCGGGGCCTACGAGTGCCGCGTCCAGCCCAACAGCCGGGCGGCGGAGATCTTCGGGGCCGAAACGGTGTTCGAACGCCACCGCCACCGCTACGAGGTCAACATCAATTACTGCGACCGGCTGGAGGCGGCGGGGCTCAGGGTCTCCGGCCTGTCGCCCGACGGCCGCCTGCCGGAGATCGTCGAGCTCGAGGGGCATCCCTGGTTCATCGGCGTGCAGTTCCATCCCGAGTTGAAGTCGAAGCCCTTCGACCCGCACCCCCTGTTCTCGTCGTTCATCGGCGCCGCCGTCCGGCAGTCGAGGCTGGTCTAGCCGATGGCGGAGGAGGGGGCATCGGTTCGCCACGTGGAGGTGGGCGGCGTCACCTTCGGCAACGATCTGCCGATCGCCCTGATCGCCGGCCCCTGTGCCATGGAGAGCCGCGACCACGCCCTCGAGATGGCGGGGCGGCTGAGGGAAATGTCCGACCGCCTGGGCATCGGGGTGATCTACAAGACCTCCTTCGACAAGGCCAACCGGACCAGCAATCGGAGCCCCCGCGGCGTGGGCCTGGACGAGGCCTTGCCGATCTTCGCCGAGGTCCGCGAGGTGACCGGGCTGCCGGTGCTGACCGACGTTCATACCGAGGCCCAATGCGCGCGCGTCGGCGAGGTCGTGGACGTCCTGCAGATCCCGGCCTTCCTGTGCCGTCAGACCGACCTGCTGGCGGCGGCCGCGGCCACCGGGCGGGCGATCCACGTCAAGAAGGGGCAGTTCCTCGCCCCCTGGGACATGAAGAACGTGCTGGCCAAACTGGTCGACGGCGGCAACGAGCGCGTGCTCCTGTGCGAACGCGGTGCCAGCTTCGGGTACAACACCCTGGTCTCGGACATGCGCTCCCTGCCGATCATGGCGGAAACCGGATTTCCGGTGGTGTTCGACGCCACCCATTCGGTGCAGCAGCCGGGCGGCCAGGGCACGTCTTCCGGGGGAGACCGCCGCTTCGTCCCGACCCTGGCCCGGGCCGCGGTGGCGGTCGGCGTCGCCGGGGTCTTCATGGAAACCCATCAGGATCCCGATAACGCGCCGTCCGACGGACCCAACATGGTGCCCTTCGACCGCTTGGAGACCCTGGTGGAAACCCTGATGGAGATCGACCGCGTCGCCAAGGGCCGGCCGGCGGCGCTGTGACGGGAGGACCTCGCCGATGACGGAAATCGCCGATATCTACGGCCGCGAGATCCTCGATTCCCGCGGCAACCCCACGATCGAGGTGGACGTCCTCCTGGAGACCGGGGTGATGGGCCGGGCGGCGGTGCCGTCGGGCGCCTCGACCGGGGCCCATGAGGCGGTGGAGCTGCGGGACGGCGATCAGGCGCGCTATGGCGGCAAGGGCGTGCAACGGGCGGTGGAGGCGGTCAACGGCGAGATCTTCGATGCCCTCTCGGGCATGGATGTGGAGGATCAGCTCGCCCTGGACCAGGCGATGATCGATCTCGACGGGACCCCCAACAAGGGCCGCCTCGGCGCCAATGCCATCCTCGGCGTCAGCCTGGCCGCGGCCAAGGCCGCCGCCGAAGAGGCGAGCCTGCCGCTCTATGCCTATGTCGGCGGTGTCCATGCCCGCACCCTGCCGGTGCCGCTGATGAACATCCTCAACGGCGGCGTCCACGCCGACAATCCCATCGACATCCAGGAATTCATGATCATGCCGGTGGGCGCCCCGACCATGGTCGAAGCGGTGCGCTGGGGGGCCGAGATCTTTCACGGCCTGGCCGGCCGGCTCAAGGCGGCGGGCCTGGCCACCGGGGTCGGCGACGAGGGCGGCTTCGCCCCCAACCTCGCCAGCGCCGACGAGGCGCTCGGCTTCGTCATGGAAGCGATCGACGCAAGCGGCTTCGCCGCCGGCAAGGACGTCGTCCTCGCCCTCGACGTGGCGGCGACCGAATTTTTCGAGGACGGGACCTACAAGCTCAGCGGCGAAGGCAAGGCGCTGTCTTCGGAGGCGATGGTCGATTACATCGCCGATCTGGTCGACCGCTATCCCATCGTTTCCGTCGAGGACGGCATGGCCGAGGACGACTGGGACGGCTGGGCGGCCCTGACTGCGGCCATCGGCGACCGCGCGCAGCTGGTCGGCGACGACCTCTTCGTCACCAACCCCGAGCGCCTCAAGCACGGCATCGATCTCGGCGTCGCCAATGCGATCCTGATTAAGGTCAACCAGATCGGCACCCTGAGCGAGACCCTGGAGGCGGTCGAGATCGCCCATAAGGGCGGATACCGGGCGGTGATGTCGCACCGTTCGGGGGAGACCGAGGACGCCACCATCGCCGATCTCGCCGTGGCCACCAATTGCGGGCAGATCAAGACCGGCTCGCTGGCCCGCTCCGATCGCCTGGCCAAATACAACCAGCTGATCCGCATCGAGGAACAGCTGGAACCGCTCGGCCGCTACGCCGGACACGGGGCGTTGCGCGGCAGGTGATGCCGGACCGTGACCGGGCTCCGCGCCGCCAGAGATCGCCGGGGGACTTCCGGGTCGGGGCGCGGGGGCTCGCGCAGACCATGACTCTTCCGTGACGTTTTTTGCCCCGGCGTGGCAGATCCATCCGCTAGCGGCCGGATTCTAATGAATTTTTTCTGTTGACGGGCCCGGCGGCCTGTGATTCCCTCGCGCCATGAATTTCCTCGGCGAACTCAAGCGCCGCGCGCGCCACATCGTCGGCCCGGTTTTGGGACTCACCCTTTTCGGCTATTTCGCCTATCACGTGGTCCAAGGGGACCGCGGCCTGTTCGCCTGGTTGAGGCTGAGCCAACAGGTCGACGCCGCCGAGGCCCAGTACCGGGCGGTCCGAGCCGAGCGCATCGAGTTCGCCCACCGCGTGCGCCTGTTGCAGCCGAGCAGTCTCGACCCCGACCTTCTGGAGGAGCGCGCCCGCGCGGTGCTCGGCGTCGTCCATCCCGACGACATCGTCATCCTCAAGCCGCAGGCCCGCCCGGCCGCGGGTGTCCCCCATGCGCCGCGCAAGGCCGCTACGCTCCCGCCGACGCCGCCCGGCTTCGACCGCCGCGGCCTCGACGATCTGATTACCACCACCCTCAGCCGCTAGACCGCCGCCCGGGCCGGAAACCCGCCGCCGCGATCGCCCGGCCCCCGCCCGGGCCGCGATGGCGGGGTGGCAATCTGTCGGATTTGTCGGCAAGGGCTCTGCATTGTTGCGTGCCGGGCGCGATTTCGGGTCAAAAATTTCCTAATTAACTGAAAGGAAGTTAATCCTATATATCCCTTTGAATTCTCATGTTTTTTTGTTCTTTTCTCGTTAAGGAAAAGCGGTGTATGTTGGCCCTGCGGATGGCTTATGACCGCCGCGACCGCTAGCCGGTCTCATCACAAGGCCCGCCTCATCGGGCCGCCAAACCAGGGTGGACACGGAACGGAAAAATGGCTCGAGCGGCAACCAAATCCAAGAAATCGACATCGACGAAAAGCGGCGCCGGCGGCGGAAAGGCCGCGGCCAAGACGGCGCGGACGACCAAGGTCAAGACCAAGGCCAAGGTGCAGAAACCGAAGGAGAGCCGCAGCCAGCTGCTCGGCCTCTACGAGGACATGCTTCTGATCCGCCGCTTCGAGGAGAAGGCCGGGCAGCTCTACGGCCAAGGCGAGATCGCCGGGTTCTGCCATCTCTATATCGGCCAGGAGGCCGTGGTGGTTGGCATGCAGGCCAATCTCGAGAGCAAGGATTCGGTCCTCACCTCCTATCGCGACCACGGCCATATGCTCGCCTGCGGCATGGACCCCAAGGGGGTGATGGCGGAGCTGACCGGACGGCGGGGCGGCTATTCCCGCGGCAAGGGCGGCTCCATGCACATGTTCTCCAAGGAGAAGAATTTCTACGGCGGCCACGGCATCGTCGGCGCCGGGGTGCCGATCGGCGCCGGCCTCGCCTTCGCCCACCGCTACCGCGACGACGGCGGCATCTCGCTGACCTATTACGGCGACGGCGCCGCCAACCAGGGCCAGGTGTTCGAAAGCTTCAACATGGCGGCGCTGTGGAAGCTGCCGGTCATCTTCATCATCGAGAACAACCAGTACGGCATGGGGACCTCGGTCAGCCGCGCCTCCGCCAGCCCCGATTTCTTCCGCCGCGGCGAACCCTTCGGCATTCCCGGGCGCAAGGTCGACGGCATGGACGTGCTCGCGGTCAAGGAGGCCGGCGCCGAAGCCGTGGCCTATTGCCGCGCCGGCAAGGGCCCGCAGATCCTGCAGATGGAAACCTATCGCTATCGCGGCCATTCGATGTCGGATCCCGCGCGCTACCGCACCCGCGAGGAGGTGCAGAAGGTGCGCGAGGAACGCGACCCCATCGACCACCTGTCGGACCTTCTGTTCGAGCACAAGCTGGCGACCGGCGACGACCTCAAGAAGATCGACGAGCGGGTGAAGAAGGTGGTCACCGAAGCCGCCGAGTTCGCCATCAGCGATCCCGAGCCGGATCCCGCCGAGCTCTATACCGACGTCTTGGCGGAGGCGTGATCCATGGCCGTCAACGTACTGATGCCGGCCCTGTCGCCGACCATGACCGAGGGCAAGCTGGCCAAATGGCTGAAGCAGGAGGGCGACGAGGTGCGGGCCGGCGACCTCTTGGCCGAGATCGAAACCGACAAGGCCACCATGGAGGTGGAGGCGACCGACGAGGGCACCCTCGGGCGCATACTGGTCGCCGAAGGGACCGAGAACGTCGCCGTCAACGCGCCGATCGCGGTGCTGCTGGAGGAGGGCGAGGATGCCGCCGCCGCCGAGGCGGCCGCGTCGGAGGCCGAGTCGGAGACCGATAAGGAGAAAGAGAAAGAGAAAGAGAAAGAGAAGGCGAAAGAGTCCGAGGCCGACGCGGACGAGGCGAAGGCGGAGAAACCCGCCGCGACCGCCAAGGCCGAGGCCCCCAAGCCCAAGGCCGCGCGTCCGCCGGCGCCGGCGGCGCCGGTGCCGGGCGACGTCGATCCGGCATTCTATGAAAACACCACCACCCTGACCGTGCGCGAGGCCCTGCGCGACGCCATGGCCGAGGAGATGCGGCGCGACGAGGCCGTCTTCCTGATGGGCGAGGAGGTCGCCGAATACCAGGGCGCCTACAAGGTCAGCCAGGGGCTGCTCGAGGAATTCGGCGCCAGGCGGGTGGTCGATACGCCGATCACCGAGGCCGGCTTCACCGGGCTCGGCGTCGGCGCCGCCTTCGGCGGCCTCAAGCCGATCGTCGAGTTCATGACCTTCAACTTCTCGATGCAGGCGATGGACCAGTTGATCAACTCGGCGGCCAAGACGCGCTATATGTCCGGCGGCCAGATGTCCTGCCCCGTCGTCTTCCGCGGCCCCAACGGCGCCGCCGCCCGGGTCGCCGCCCAGCACTCCCAGTGCTACGCCAGCTGGTATGCCCATATCCCCGGCTTCAAGGTGATCGCGCCGTCGGCCGCCGACGACGCCAAGGGGCTCCTCAAGGCGGCGATCCGCGATCCCAACCCGATCATCTTCCTGGAGAACGAGATCCTCTACGGGCGCAGCGCCGAGGTGCCGGTCGACCCCGATTTCGTCGTGCCCATCGGCAGGGCGCGGGTCCTGCGCGAAGGCAATGATGTCACCATCACCGCCTTCTCGCGCATGGTCGAGCTCGGCCTCGAGGCGGCGGAGCACCTGGCGGGCGAGGGCATCGACGCCGAGGTCATCGACCTGCGCACGCTGAGGCCGCTGGACCGCGAGGCGATCGCCCGCTCGGTCGCCAAGACCAACCGCATCGTCTCCGTCGAGGAGGGGTGGCCCTATGCCGGGATCAATGCCGAAATCGCGGCGTCGATCATGGAAACCTCCTTCGACGATCTCGATGCGCCGCTCTACCGCGTCTGCGCCGCCGACGTGCCGTTGCCCTATGCCGCCAATCTCGAGGCGCTCGCCCTGCCCAAGGTGGAAGAGGAGGTGGCCGGCGCCCGCGCCGTGACCTACCGCGACTGAGGGGAGGTCGTCATGCCCGTGACCGTAAGAATGCCGGCCCTGTCGCCGACCATGACCGAGGGCAAGATCGCCCAGTGGCTGAAGAAGGAGGGCGACGAGGTGCGCTCCGGCGACCTCTTGGCCGAGATCGAGACCGACAAGGCGACCATGGAGGTCGAGGCCACCGACGAGGGCCGTCTCGGCAAGATCCTCGCCGACGCCGGAAGCGACGCCATCGCCGTCAACGCGCCGATCGCCGTGATCGTCGAGGAGGGCGAGGACGACGACGCCCTCAGCGCGGCGGTGAAGGCCGCCGAAGCCGAGGCCGAGGCGGCGCCAAAGCCCGAGGAACCGGAAGCCGGGGCCGAGGACGCGGAGGCCGCAGAAGACGAGGAACCCGAAGCGGCGCCCGCCGAGGGCAAGGACGGCGCAAAGGCCGAGCCCGAGGCCCCGAAACCGGCCCCGAAACCGGAGCCGGCGGCGCGCGAGGCGGCCAAACCGGCCCCGGCGCCGGCCCGTCCCGCCACGGGCCGCGTCATCGCCTCGCCGCTGGCCCGGCGCATGGCCAAGGAGGAGGGGATCGACATCGCGCGCCTCTCCGGCAGCGGCCCCCATGGCCGCATCGTCAAGGCCGATGTCGAGGCGGCGATCGCCTCCGGCGCGGCGTTCGGCGGGGGCGGCGGCATCTTCGCCGGCCTCGGCCAGAGCTTCCCGGCGGCGGCCGCGCGCAGCGAGCCCCATTCGACCATGCGCAAGGTCATCGCCAAGCGCCTGACCGAATCGAAGCAGACGGTCCCCCATTTCTATGCCACGGTGGATTGCGACATCGACGCGCTCCTGGCCCTGCGCCGGGAGATCAACGAGAGCGACGAGACGCTCAACGTCTCGGTCAACGACTTCATCATCCGCGCCGCCGCCCTGGCGCTCAAAGAGGTGCCGGCGGCCAACGCGTCGTGGTCCGATGACGGCATGCAGATCTACAACGCGGCCGACGTCTCGGTCGCCGTCGCCATCGAGGGCGGGCTGATCACGCCGATCGTGCGCTCGGCCGAGAAGAAGGGGCTCGCCGCCATATCGGCGGAGGTCAGGGACCTGGCCCAGCGGGCGCGGGACGGCAAGCTCGCGCCCGAGGAATTCCAGGGCGGCACCTTCACCATCTCCAACATGGGCATGATGGGGGTGCGCGATTTCGCCGCCGTCATCAACCCGCCCCAGGCCTGCATCCTGGCCATCGGCGCCGGCGAGGAGCGCGTCGTCGTGCGCGACGGCGAGATCATGACCGCGACCCTGATGAGCTGCACCCTGAGCTGCGATCACCGCGCCGTGGACGGCGCCGTCGGCGCCCAGTTCCTCGCCGCCTTCAAGGAATTGATCCAGCATCCGGTCCGCCTCATCCTCTAGCCCGCTTAGGAGACATTCGTGGCTGAAACCTCATACGATGTGATCGTCATCGGCGGCGGGCCGGGCGGCTACGTCGCCGCCATCCGCGCCGCCCAGCTCGGCCTCGAGACGGCGGTGATCGAGCGCGAGCACCTGGGCGGCATCTGCCTCAACTGGGGCTGCATCCCGACCAAGGCGCTGTTGCGCACCTCCGAGCTCGCCCATCTCATGGGCCGGGCCGGCGAGTTCGGCCTCAAGGGCAAGCTCGAGGGGATCGACCTCAAGAAGGTGGTGGCGCGCTCGCGCGACGTGGCCGGGCAGCTCAGCAAGGGCGTCGCCGGTCTGATGAAGAAGAACAAGGTCACGGTCATCGAGGGGAGCGCGAGGCTCGACGGCATCGGCCCGGGCGGCGTCCGCCAGGTCGCGGTCACGGACGCCGACGGCAAGGGGCTCGAGAATGTCGCGGCCAAGCACGTGATCCTCGCCACCGGGGCGCGTGCGCGCACGCTTCCCGGGCTCGAGCCCGACGGCAAGGCCATCGTCACCTATAAGGAGGCGATGGTGCCGGAGACGCTTCCCAAGAAGCTCCTGGTGGTGGGCTCGGGCGCGATCGGCATGGAGTTCGCGAGCTTCTATTCGGATCTGGGTTCGCAAGTCACCGTGGTCGAGGTGCTCGATCGCATCCTCCCGGTCGAGGACGCCGACATCTCCGCCTTCGCCGCAAAGGCGTTCGAGGACCAGGGGATGACCCTCAAGACCGGGACCACGGTCAAGAGCCTCAAGGTCGCGCGCGGCAAGGTGAGCGCCGAGATCGCCCCGGCCAAGGGCGGGGGCAAGGCCGCGAAGGAGAGCTTCGATCGCGTCATCCTCGCCGTCGGCATCACCGGCAATACCGAGGACCTGGGCCTCGAAGGCACCCGGGTCAGGGTCGACAGGGGCCACATCCAGATCAACAAATGGGGCGAGACCGGCGAGCCCGGCGTCTATGCCATCGGCGACGTCGCCGGGCCGCCCTGGCTGGCCCACAAGGCGAGCCACGAGGGGGTCGCCTGCGTCGAGCACCTGGCCGGCGTCGAAGGCGTCCATCCCCTCGATCTCGGCAACGTGCCGGGCTGCACCTATTGCCGGCCCCAGGTCGCCAGCGTCGGCCTGACCGAGGCCGAGGCCAAGGAGAAGGGCCATAGCGTCAAGGTCGGCAAGTTTCCCTTCATCGGCAACGGCAAGGCGATCGCCTTGGGCGAGCCGGAAGGCCTGGTCAAGACGGTGTTCGACGCCGACACCGGGGCGCTTTTGGGCGCGCATATGATCGGCGCCGAGGTGACCGAGCTGATCCAGGGCTTCGCCGTCGCCCGGACGCTCGAGACCACCGAGGCGGAGCTGATGCAGACCGTGTTCCCGCACCCGACTTTGTCGGAAATGATGCACGAATCGACCCTTGCCGCCTTCGGCCGGGTGATCCATATCTGAGGAAGGCGGACGCGCAAGAGGCCATGGCCAAGGTCGAGAACATCAAGGGCGACAAGGCCCCGAGGATTCCCAAGCCCGACTGGATCCGGGTCAAGGCGCCGACCTCGCCCGAATACTTCGCCACCCGCAAGCTGATGCGGGATCTGTCGCTCAACACCGTCTGCGAGGAGGCCGCCTGCCCCAATATCGGCCAGTGCTGGTCCAAGGGCCACGCCACGGTGATGATCCTGGGCGACACCTGCACCCGGGCCTGCGCCTTCTGCAACGTCAAGACCGGCAAGCCCAACGCGGTGGATGCCGACGAGCCCCGGCACCTGGCGGAAGCGGTGGCGGCGCTCGGCCTCTCCCATGTCGTCATCACCTCGGTCGACCGCGACGATCTCGAGGACGGCGGCGCCGATCAGTTCGTCAAATGCATCGAAGCCATTCGCGCCGCCGCGCCCGAAGCCACCATCGAGATCCTGACGCCGGATTTCCTGCGCAAGCCAGGGGCGATCGAGACCGTCGCCGCGGCCAGGCCCGACGTCTTCAACCACAACCTCGAGACCGTGCCCAGGCTCTATCCGTCGATCCGCCCGGGCGCGCGCTACTTCCACTCACTCAAGCTGCTGGACACGGTCAAGGCCTCCGACCCTTCGATGTTCACCAAATCGGGCCTGATGGTCGGCCTCGGCGAGGAGATCGCCGAGGTGCATCAGGTGATGGACGACCTGCGCGCCGCCGATGTCGATTTCCTCACCATCGGTCAGTACCTGCAGCCGACCCCGCGCCATGCGCCGGTCGCCCGCTTCGTCACCCCCGACGAGTTCGCCGCCTTGGAGAAGATGGCCTACGGCAAGGGCTTCCTGCTGGTCTCGGCCTCGCCCTTGACGCGCTCGTCCTATTTCGCCGGCGACGATTTCGCCCGCCTGCGCGCGGCCAGGGACGCGGCCCAAGGCAGAGACTGAAAGCCCCGCCCGCATGCACCGCCACGCGGAGACCCGCACCGTTCCCTATACGCCGAAGCAGATGTTCGACCTCGTCTCCGATGTCGGGTCCTACGCCGAGTTTCTCCCCTGGTGCCTCGCCGTGCGCATCACCGACCGCGCCGACGGCATGCTGTGGGCGGACCTGGTGGTGGGCAAGGGACCGTTCCGCGAGACCTTCACCTCCAAGGTGATGCTCGATGACGGCGGGGGCGGCGGCGACCCGCGCATCGATGTCGATTACATCAAGGGGCCGATGCGCGAGATGTCCAACCACTGGGTCTTCCGCCAAGGCGCCGACGGCGGCACCGAGATCGACTTCATGGTCGAGTTCGAGTTCAAGTCGCGCATGCTGGACGCGATGATGCACGGCTTCTTCGACCATACGGTGATGCAGATGGTCGACGCCTTCTTGAAGCGCGCCGATACCCTCTACGGCGCGGCGGCGTGAGGGCGGGGCGCCCGTCCGCCGCGGAAACCGCCGTATTCAACCAGGTGGTTAATTAACCAGTTGGTTGAATAAGACGTCCGCTCTTTAGGGTGACGCCGCGGCGGGGGACCGACGCGCGGGCGGCTGCTCAATAGCTCACCACGGCGCGGATCGACTGGCCCGCGTGCATCAGGTCGAAGCCGGTATTGATCTCGTCCAAGCCCAGGTGATGGGTGATCATGGGGTCGATCTCGATCTTCCCCTCCATGTACCAATCGACGATCTTGGGCACGTCGGTCCGCCCCCGGGCGCCGCCGAAGGCGGTGCCGCGCCAGACCCGGCCGGTGACCAGCTGGAAGGGGCGGGTCGAGATCTCCTCGCCGGCGCCGGCAACGCCGATGATGACCGATTCGCCCCAGCCCTTGTGGCAGCATTCCAGCGCCGTGCGCATCACGTTCACGTTGCCGATGCATTCGAAAGAATAATCGGCGCCGCCCTGGGTCAGGTCGACCAGGTAGGGGACGAGATCGCCCTCGACCTCGGCGGGGTTGACGAAATGGGTCATGCCGAAGCGCTCGCCGAACTCGCGCTTGGCCGGGTTGGTATCGACGCCGACGATCATCTCCGCGCCGACCATGCGCAAGCCCTGGATGACGTTGAGGCCGATGCCGCCGAGGCCGAAGACGACGCAGTTGGATCCCGCCTCGACCTTGGCGGTGTTGATCACCGCGCCGATGCCGGTGGTGACGCCGCAGCCGATGTAGCAGACCTTGTCGAAGGGCGCGTCCTCGCGGATCTTGGCGACGGCGATCTCCGGCAGCACGGTGAAGTTGGAGAAGGTCGAGGTGCCCATGTAGTGGTAGAGCGGCGCGCCATCGAGGGAAAAGCGCGAGGTGCCGTCGGGCATCAGCCCGGCGCCCTGGGTCTCGCGGATGGCCTGGCACAGGTTGGTCTTGGGGTTGAGGCAGAACTCGCATTCGCCGCATTCGGGGGTATAGAGGGGGATCACGTGATCGCCCGCTTTGACGCTCTCGACCCTGGGCCCGGTCTCGACCACGACGCCGGCGCCTTCGTGGCCGAGGATGGCCGGGAACAGCCCCGCGGGGTCGGCGCCGGACAGGGTGAACTCGTCGGTGTGGCAGATGCCGGTGGCCTTGATCTCGACCAGCACCTCGCCGGCCTTGGGGCCCGCGAGGTCGACCTCGGTGATTTCCAGGGGGTCGCCCGCCTTGAGGGCGACGGCTGCGCGCGTCTTCATTTCGAACCTCCCGTCCTTGTGTCGGGAGGATAGCCGAAAGCGGGGGCCCCGGGTAGCCCGCGGGCTTACAGCCAGGCGGCTGCGGCCAGGTTCAGGGCGGCGATGGTGCCGTTGGCGACGATCGCCGTCCAAAGGGTGCCCGAGCGGACGTAGAGGAGGCACAGGACGGCGCCGTGGACGACGCCGTAGGCGATATAGACCGGGGTCTCGGGATTGAAGAAGAGGAGCCCGTAGACCAGCGCCGAGAAGCCGATCGCCACCTCGGTCCCGGTCATGCCGCGGAGGAAATTGAACAGCACGCCGCGGAAGTAGATCTCGAGCGGGATCGGCAGCACCACCGCCAGCACCAGGATCAGGCCGATGAACCCGGTCTGGGTCGCCAGCGTCGGGCCGTAATTGGCGCGGGTGGTCTCCATGATGCCGAAACCGAGGAGCGCATCGAGGCGCTCGCCGGCGAAGAACACCACCACCGCGACGCCCATGCCGATCAGGATCCAGCGCGGATCGGGGCGGTTGAGGCCGATGATGCCCCAGCCCATGGCGGTGCGCGAGGCCAGCACGTATCCGGTCGAGGCCAGCACGCCGATGGTGGCCAGCATCGAGGCCCAGATCAGCTTGTCCAGCACCGCCCGCTCCGGGGCGAAGATCGACGGGTCGAGCTTGACCAGGACGATGCCGCCGATGACGAAGATCAGCACCGAAAGCAGGGTGATGCCGATGAAGTTGCGGATGGTGATGCGGTAGGGCGGGGCGGGATCGGCGGGTGGCGACATGGGGTCGGGCGTCAGCTTCGCGGGCTCAATGGTGGCGGTGCCGTCATCGCGGCGGCGGCGCAGTTTCGGCCTGTTCAAGGAGAAGCGCAAGGGCCGCTTCCACGGCCTGGGCGCGCACCGCCTGGCGGTCGCCGGCGAACACCGCCTTGCGGTGCAGGGTCTCGCCGCCGGCGCGGGCGGCGGCCATGTGCACAAGGCCCACCGGTTTGCTCTCGGTGGCGCCGCCGGGCCCGGCGATGCCGGTGGCCGAGACTGCGAGATCGGCGCCGGCGCGGGCGGCCGCGCCCTCGGCCATGGCCCGGGCCACCTCTTCGCTGACGGCGCCGAATTGGGCCAAGGCGTCCTCCGGCACGCCCAGGAGCTCGGCCTTGGCCTCGTTGGCGTAGGTGACGAAGCCGCGCATGAAGACATGGGAGGCGCCGGGCACCTCGGTCAGGCAGGCGGCGATCAGCCCGCCGGTGCACGATTCGGCGGTCGCCACCATCAGCCCCTTGGCCGTTGCCGCTTCGACCACCCGGCGGGCGAGGTCGAGGGATGTATCAGAAAAATACATGTGGCCGTCCTGATAGGACGAAATAGACGCCGAGGCAAATGCTGGCATAAATTGCGGCGGCGATGTCGTCGGCCATCACCCCGAGGGCGCCGGGCAACCGCCGCTCGATCTCCTTGATCGGCCATGGCTTCATGATGTCGAAGAGACGGAACAGGAGGAAGCCGAGCGCGTAGTCCAACGGGTCGAGCGCGGCGGGGGCCAGCACCAGAAGCTGCGCCGCCACCTCGTCGATGACGACCGGGCCCGGGTCGTCTTCGCGGGCGTGGGCGAGGTAGGCCTTGGCCGCCCACAGGCCGGCCAGGAACAGCACGCCGGCGGCGGCGAGCACCGCCCATGGGCCGATCCTGAGCGCCAGGACCCAGGCCACCGGCAGCGCCGCCATCGCGCCCCAGGTGCCCGGCGCCTTGGGCAGCAGGCCGGTCCCGAACCAGGTGGCGATAAGGGCCGGCGGGCTCCAGAACGAAAGCCCCTGGGGAAGCGCCGGGTGGCGGCCGGTCTGGGGCGTCGGCGTCGGGCTCATCGCGCCGGGCCTTCGAAAAACACCGTGACGGCGGCCTGGGCGGCGATCCCATCGCCCTTGCCCAAGGCGCCGAGCCCTTCGGTGGTGGTCGCCTTGATGCTGATGCGGTCCGTCTCGGTCTCCAGCAGCTCGGCGAGGCGCCGGCGCATGTCGTCGCGATGGGGGGCGATCTTCGGCCGTTCGCAGATGATGGTGACGTCGACATGGGAGACTCGCCCGCCCCGGGCGCCGAGCCGGTCGCGGGCGAAGCCGAGGAAGCGGGCCGAATCGGCGTCCTTCCAGGCGGGGTCGCCGGGCGGGAAGTGGCTGCCGATGTCGCCTTCGGCCAGGGCGCCGAGGATGGCGTCGGTGACCGCGTGCAGGACCGCATCGGCGTCCGAATGGCCGCCGAGGCCGCGATCGAAGGGGAGGTCGATGCCGCCGAGCCGGAGCGGCCCGCTGCCCTCGGGCCCGAAGGCATGGACGTCGAACCCCTGGCCCAGGCGATAGCCGCCCGCCGCCGCGAGCAGCCGCTCGGCGCGCGCCAGGTCGTCCTCGGTGGTGATCTTGAGATTGTCCTCCGACCCCGCGACCACGGCGACCTCGAGCCCGGCCCAGGTGGCGACCGCAGCATCGTCGCTGAAATCGCCCTGGCCTTGGTCCTGGGCGTCGCGATGGGCGGCCAGGATCGCCGCGAAGGCGAAGCCCTGGGGGGTTTGCGCGCGCCACAGCGCGTCGCGTGGGACGATATCGGTGACGATCCCGTCCGCCGCCCGCGCGAGGCTGTCGACCGCGGCCAGGGCAGGGACCGCGCCCGCGTGGGTGGCGAGCGCCGCCAGCACCCGGGCAATGACGCCGGCGTCCACCAGGGGCCGGACCGCATCGTGGATGAGAACGGTCTGGAAACCGTCATCGGCCAGGCTTTCGAGGCCGAGGCGGACCGAGTCCTGGCGCGTCGCGCCGCCGACGACCGGGGCCAGCAGGTCCATATGGCCGACGGCGTCGTCGTAGAGCGCGCGATCGTCCTCGTGGATGACCACCCGCACCGCGTCGATGCCCTCGGCTTCGGCGAAGGCCTGGACGGCGCGGGCAAGCAGGGGCCGACCGCCGAGCCGGCGATACTGTTTGGCGGTTCCGTCTGCGCCGGCGCCGAACCGCGCGCCGCGGCCGGCGGCGACGATCAGCGCCACCGCGCCGGGCATGGCACATCCTCAGTCATCGGGGAACGAGACTAGCCGCGGCACCAGCGCCTGCCAAGGGCGATGGCGCGCGGCTGCGCTCGGGAAAAGGGGGTGGGGCCGGGGCCCGAGCCTCAGCTCACGATCTGCCAGCTGCCGTCGGGCTGGCGGCAGGCCGTGCCGTAGGCGCGCTCGGTGCGGCCGTCGATGGTCACCGTCTGCTGAAACTCGCGGCAGTACCGGCCGTCGCTCCCGCGGTAGGCCGGTTGCGGCGTGACCGTGCCCGAATGCTGGCTGTCGGGGTTGACCCAGGTCGAGGTTTCACCCGAGCGGCCGCGCTCGAGCGACTCCTCGGTGGTCCGGGCCATGTAGGCGCGGTCCGCGCGGTCCAGCGAGCGCCCGACCTCGGAGCCGACGATGCCGCCCAGCACGATGCCGGCGCCGATGGCGATGGCCTTGCCCGATCCCTTGCCGATGGTGGAACCCAGCAGGCCGCCGGCGACGGCGCCGACCACGGTGCCCGCGCGCTCCTTGCGGCCGGCATCCTCGGCGCAGGCCATCAGGCCGAAGGTGACGATGGCGACGGCCCCGGCGGTTGCCATCCGGTGGCCCACGGATCGGGACGATTGATTGCGTAAAGACATGTTCCTGCTCCACTGCATCGAAGGCGGTAAAGGCGTTACTCTATCTTATATGGGCAGGGCAGACGCGTTTTCATTACCACAAATTCGAAATTTTCCCGTGACGGGCCCGCCCGCGGCGGGGTGATTGGCCGCTATGGGCACGCAATCGGGTGTATAGTTCGTTCGCGATGAACCCGCTCTTTCTCAATCTGGCAGCCTTGGCTGCGTTGATTCCCGCCGCGCTGCTGCCCCACCGCGGCGCGGGCACCGGCGACGACGTCCGCGACCTCGGATTCTGGGCCGTGACCGCGGCGGCGACCGGCGGTACCGTGGCCTGGACCTGGACGATTTTCGCCTCGGGCTGGCAGACCGGGATCGCGCCGAGCCTGTGGATCACCATCTCGCTCTCCTTCGTCCTGTTCCTGGCCCTTTCGGCCATGAGCGCCGCCTTGGCCCGGCTGCTCGCCGTTTTCGGGCCCTACATGCTGGTGTTGGGCGCCCTGGCGACGCTGTGGGCGCAAGTGCCCGCCCGCGCCCAACCGGGGTCGGTCTCCGGCGCCTGGCTCAACCTCCATATCGGCATCTCGGTGACGACCTATGCACTGGTGACGCTGGCGGCGATGGCGGCGCTCGCGGTCTATCTGCAGGAGCGGGCGCTGAAGGCGCGCAGCCCCAACCGCCTGACCGCGATTCTGCCCTCGGTGTCCGACGGCGAACGCCTGCAGCTCAACCTGTTGACGGCCTCGGCGGTGGTCTTGGGGCTGGGCCTGGCGACCGGCATGGTGATCGAGTACATGGAGACGGGAAGCCCGCTCGCCTTTACCCACAAGACTTTGCTCTCGATGCTGGCCTTCGTTGTCATCCTCGGCCTGCTTGTCGCCCATCGCCTGAGCGGTGTCGCCGGGCGCCGTGCGGCCCGCGCGCTGTTGCTGGCCTACCTGTTGCTGACCCTCGGGTATCCCGGCGTCAAGCTGGTGACCGATGTGATCATCGGATGACCAATTGGTGCCGCAAAAGGCAAAAAGGGGTGGAGAAGAGCTTGTTCTTCACCGCTTTTGTCAGTAGTTTGCCTTCCGATTAATCACAATTCGGTTTCTGCATAAATTATGACCATCGCGATTGGCCCCGTGGCCATTGAAGATCCGGTATTCCTGGCGCCGATGTCGGGGGTCTCCGATTTGCCGTTCCGGCGCCTGGTCAAGGGGCAGGGCGCCGGTTTGGTGGTGTCGGAGATGATCGCGAGCCAGGCGATGGTGCGCGAGACGGCGCAGTCGCTCAAGCTCGGACGCACCGAGCCGGAGGAATTCCCGATGGCGGTGCAGCTCGCCGGATGCGAACCCGGCGTCATCGCCGAGGCGGCGCGGCTCAATGCCGATCGCGGCGCCGCCATCATCGACATCAACATGGGCTGCCCGGTGAAGAAGGTCGTGAACAAGCAGGCGGGCTCGGCGCTGATGCGCGACGAGGTCCTGGTGGGACGGATCCTCGAGGCCGCGGTGGCGGCGGTCGAGCTGCCGGTGACCCTGAAGATGCGCCTGGGCTGGGACGCCGACAGCCTCAATGCGCCGCGCATCGCCCGCATCGCCGAGGAGACGGGCGTGCGGATGGTGACGGTTCATGGCCGCACGCGCTGCCAGTTCTATACCGGCCGGGCCGATTGGCGTGCGGTGCGCGCGGTCAAGGCGGCGGTATCGATCCCGGTGATCGTCAACGGCGACATCACCGATGTCGACGGGGCCGCCCGCGCGATCGCCGATTCGGGCGCCGACGGCGTGATGATCGGGCGCGGCGCCTGCGGCCGGCCATGGTTCCTCGGGCAGGTCATGCGCTTCCTCAGGGACGGCACGCGCCTGCCGGATCCCGACCCCGTGGCCCGGTGCCGGATGGCGCTCGCCCATTTCGAGGACATCCTCCAACACCACGGTATGGTCCGCGGCGTCCGCATCGCGCGCAAGCATTTCGGCTGGTACGTTCACGGCCTGCCCGGCGGCGCCAAGTTCCGCGCCGAATTGTTCGAGATCGACGATGCCGAGCGCGTCAGGCAGGCGGTGCGCGCTTTCTTCAACCGTGCCGCGGATCATCGGCGCTTGCGGGGGGCGGCGGCGTGAGCGACGCCAGGACGAAATCCCGGGAGAGCGACGCGCCCTTCGAGGCGGTCCTCAATTCGCTTTCGGACCCGATCCTCGTGATCGGGCGCGACGGCGAGGTGAGATACGTCAATCAGGCGACCGAGCAGTTCTTCGACGCCAGCCAGTCGTGGCTGTCCTCGCGCATGCTGAGCGACCTGATCCCGCCCGACGGGCCGCTGTTCGTGATGATCGACCAGGTGCGCAAATCCGGCAGCAGCCTCTCGGAATACGGCGTCACCCTGCAAACGCCACGCACCGGCACCCGCCTGGTGACCATCCAGGTCGCCCCCATCAGCGATGAACCGGGGGCGGTGGTGGTGTCGTTCCACGACCGCACCATCACCTCGAAGATGACCGGCGAGATCAGCTCCAGAAGCGCGGTGCGCTCGCTCACGGGGATGGCGGCGGTACTCGCCCACGAGGTCAAGAACCCGCTGTCCGGCATTCGCGGCGCGGCGCAGCTTCTCGAACACGGCGCCGGGGAGGAGGACCGCAAGCTGACCCACCTGATCTGCGACGAGACCGACCGCATCTGTGCCCTTGTCGACAGCATGGAAGCCTTTTCCGAACAGCCCCCCATCGCCGCCCAGGCGGTCAATATCCATCAGGTGCTGGACCATGTGCGCAGGATCGCCGAGAACGGATTCGCCCGCGGCGTCCGCTTCCGCGAACGCTATGACCCGTCATTGCCGCCGGTGGGCGGGGACCGCGACCAGCTGGTCCAGGTGTTTCTCAACCTGATCAAGAACGCCGCCGAGGCCCTGGACGATAAGGGCGGCGAGATCACCATCACCACCGGCTACCAGCATGGCTTGCGCATCGCCCGGCCGGGCTCGGACCGGCGCACCCAGTTGCCCCTGGTCATCACCGTTTCCGACAACGGCGAGGGCATTCCCGAGGACATCCAAAGCCACCTGTTCGATCCCTTCGTCACCACCAAGTCGGGGGGGACCGGCCTGGGCCTGGCCCTGGTGGCCAAGATCATCGGGGATCACGGCGGCATGATCGAATTCACCAGCGAACCCGGTTGCACCACCTTCCGGGTCTATCTCCCGGCCTACCGGGAAACGGAGGGCGCCTGATGGCAGAGAGTACGGTTCTTGTTGCAGACGACGATCAGGCGATCCGTGTGGTTGTGACCCAGGCGCTGACGCGCAACGGCTACACGGTTCGCGCCACCTCCAACGCGGCAACGCTATGGAAATGGGTCGAGGACGGCGAAGGCGATCTGGTGATCACCGACGTGGTCCTGCCCGACGAGAACGGGCTCGACCTTCTGCCCCGCGTACGCAAGCTGCGGCCCGATCTCCGGATCGTCGTGATGAGCGCGCAGAACACCCTGCTGACCGCGGTCAAGGCGGCCCAGCGCGGCGCGTTCGAATACCTGCCCAAGCCCTTCGATCTCGGCGAGCTGGTCGCCGTGGTCAAGAAGGCCCTGTCCAAGCCGGTCGCCCAGGGCGAGCGGCGCGAGGCCGCCGTCGCGGAAGAGGAGCAGCTGCCGCTGATCGGCAGCTCCCCGGCGATGCAGGAGATCTACCGCACCCTCGCCAGGCTGATCGCCACCGATCTCACGGTGATGATCAGCGGCGAATCGGGAACCGGCAAGGAGCTCGTCGCCAAGGCGTTGCATGATTACGGGCCGCGCCGGTCGGGGCCGTTCGTCGCCATCAACATGGCGGCGATCCCCCGGGAACTGATCGAAAGCGAGCTCTTCGGCCATGAACGGGGGGCCTTCACCGGCGCCACCCAGCGCCATATCGGCCGGTTCGAACAGGCCGAGGGCGGCACCCTGTTCCTCGACGAGATCGGGGACATGCCGCTGGAGGCCCAGACCCGCCTGCTGCGGGTTCTCCAGGAAAGTGAATACACCACCGTGGGCGGCCGCACGCCGATCCGCACCAATGTGCGGATCATTGCCGCGACCCACCACAACCTGCGGCGCCTGGTGTCCCAGGGACTGTTCCGCGAAGACCTGTTCTATCGTCTCAACGTCGTACCCATCCGTTTGCCGCCCCTGCGCGAAAGGGCCGAAGACGTGCCCGCCCTGGTGCGGCATTTCCTGGCCCAGGCCGAGGAGGAGGGCTTGCCGGCCAAGCGCGTCGATGAGGCCGCGATGGAGCGGCTCAGGGCCTACCGCTGGCCGGGCAATGTGCGGGAGCTCGAAAACCTGGTCCGCCGCCTGGCGGCGCTTTATTCCCAGGAGGTCATCGGCGCCGACGTGATCGAGGCCGAGCTGTCGGACACCGCCGTCGCCACCGGAAACGGCGAGGACATGGACAGCGAAAACCTGGGCTCCGCGGTGGAACGCCACCTGCGCAATTACTTTTCCGCCCATAAGGACGGCTTGCCCCCGCCCGGCCTTTACGAGCGCATCGTCAAGGAGGTCGAAAAGCCGCTGCTCACGGTTTGCCTCGGCGCCACCCGGGGCAACCAGATTAAAGCTTCCGAGCTTCTCGGCCTCAATCGCAATACCTTGCGAAAGAAGCTGCGTGAGTTGGACATTCAGGTGGTTCGGGGCGTAAAATGACAACCTGTTGCGGACGGTGCTGGATACGGGCGCCGAGCGCTGGTTTTGCGGCTTGATGTTCGGATGACAGAGAACGCGACCAAGACCGCTTCCTGGACAATCGGCGAGTTGGTGCGGTGGGCGACCCGCGTGGGCTTGATGGGCAAGGTCGCCGTGGGTCTCGCCATTTGCGCGACCCTGTCGGGCGTCGCCACCTATGTCGCGTTCACCAACACCTCGGCCGTGGCGCCGCGGGCCAACGACCTGGTGGTGATCCTGCTGTGCCTGGATCTGGCTCTGCTGCTGGCGCTGGGCGCCCTGGTGGTGCGCCGGCTGATCACCGTGTGGCAGCAGCGCAGGCGCGGCCTGGCCGGGTCACGGCTGCATATTCGCCTGGTCGTCCTGTTCAGCTTGGTGGCCCTGACGCCGGCCGTGATCGTCGCCGTGTTCTCGGCCCTGGTGTTCAATTTCGGCATGCAGAACTGGTTCAGCGAACGGGTGCGCACGGCGCTGACGCAATCGCAGGCGGTCGCCGAATCCTACCTGCAGGAACATCGCCGCAACATTACCGGCGATATCATCGGCATGGCCAGCGACCTCAGTCGTCAGGCGCCGGGGCTGATCAACAACCGCCGGGCTTTTTCCCGCCTGGTCCAACTGCAGACCGAGCTCAGGGGCCTGTCCGAAGCCGTCGTCTTCGACGGCACCGGCCGCGTCTTCGGGCGCTCCCGCCTCAGCTTTTCCCTGGCCTTCGAGCGCACCCCTCTGGAGGCCATGGAACGCGCCCGGCAGGGCGGAGTGGTCTACCTGTCGTCGGACGAAGAAGACGACGACCGCATCCGGGCGCTGATGAAACTCGAGAGGCTGCCCGATACCTTTCTGATGGTCGGACGCTTCGTCGACGCCAGGGTGTTGAACCGCGTGCAGGAAACCCGGTCCGCGGTCAGCGGCTACCAGTCGCTCGAGCAGATGCGGACCGATATGCAGATACTGTTCGCCCTGATCTTCGTCGTTGTCGCCCTCCTGCTGCTGTTCGTCGCCATCTGGGTGGGACTGAACTTCGCCAACCGCCTGGCCCAACCCATCGCCGCCCTGGTCGCCGCCACCGACCGGGTCCGTGCCGGGGATCTCAGCGCCCACGTGCAGGAGGAGGGCGCGGACGAGCTCGGGGCGCTCAGCGCCGCCTTCAACCGCATGACCAATCAGCTGGCGAGCCAGCGCGCCGAGCTGGTCGACGCCAACGAGCAGATCGACGCGCGAAGACGCTTCATCGAGACGGTGTTGTCGGGCGTCTCCGCCGGTGTCATCGGCCTCGACGAGCGCGGGCGGATCAAGTTTCCCAATCAGTCGGCCTCCGAATTGCTGGCGGCCGATTTAAGCGTCGCCCTGGGCCAGCCAATCACGGATTTCGTTCCCGATATCGGCAATTTGCTCAACCGCGCGCGCTCCAGCCCGGCCCAGGTGGTCGAAACCGAAATCCAGATTTTGCGCCGGGGCCGGCCGCGGACGCTGTTGGTGCGCCTCGCCGTCGAGGGGGGAAAGGACGACAGCGGCGGTTTCGTCCTGACCTTCGACGATATTACCGAATTGATCTCGGCGCAGCGCAAGGCGGCCTGGTCCGACGTTGCCCGGCGCCTCGCCCATGAGATCAAGAACCCCCTGACGCCGATCCAGCTGGCGGCGGAACGGCTCAAACGCCGCTACCTCGATCAGGTGACGTCGGACCGCGAGACGTTTTCGACCTGTATCGACACGATCATCCGCCAGGTCGGCGATATCGGCAACATGATCAGCGAGTTTTCCGACTTCGCGCGGATGCCGTCGCCGGTCCTGGCGACCCACGACATCGGCGATATCGTGCGGCGCGCGGTGTTCCTGCAGAAAAGCGCCAATGCCGGGATCGCCTACGACATTCACCTGCCCGAGGAGAAGGTCGAGCTGATCTGCGACGACCGCCTGATCGGCCAGGCGCTGACCAATCTGCTGCAGAACGCGGCCGATGCCCTAAGCGGCAAGGACCCGGGGGCGAGCCAGGCGTCGGGCCATATCACGGTCGATGTCGCCCAAGACGACAAACACACCGTGGTGACGGTTACCGACGACGGCATCGGATTGCCCAAGGACGTGGATCGGGATATCACCGATCCCTATGTGACGACACGCGCACAGGGGACCGGACTCGGCCTTGCCATCGTTCGCAAGATTATGGAGGATCACGGCGGCACGCTGGTGCTTGAGGATGCGGAGGCCGGCGGCGCCAGGGTCAGTTTGATATTCGCCGCCGACCGGGATCCCGATGCGGCGACGCCCCGGCCCGCGGCCGCCAGTGCGGAAGAGTTGGCGAAATGACGGATTTGACTCACGACATCCTGGTGGTGGACGACGAAGAGGACATCCGCATGCTGATCGCGGGGGTCCTCAACGACGAAGGCTATGCGACCAGGGAGGCGGGCGATTCCGACACCGCGCTGAGCGAGATCAACCATCGGCGTCCGAGCCTCGTGATCCTGGACATCTGGCTGCAGGGCAGCGATCTCGACGGGCTCGAGATCCTCAACGTTCTCAGGGAGGACTACCCGGACATACCGGTGATCATGATCTCCGGCCACGGCAATGTGGAGACGGCGGTGGCCGCCATCAAGCGCGGCGCCTACGACTATATCGAAAAGCCCTTCAAGTCCGATCGCCTGTTGCATCTCGCCGAGCGGGCCATCGAAACGGCGCGGCTCAGGCGCGAAAACCTGGATCTGCGCCAGCGCGCCGGCGGCGATATCGCCATGGTCGGAAGCTCGGCGGCGATCCGGCAGGTGCGCGCCGCCATCAGCCAGGTCGCGCCGACCGGCAGCCGGGTCCTGATCAGCGGTCCCGCCGGGTCGGGCAAGGAGGTCGCGGCGCGGCTGATCCATGCCGAATCGGCCCGCGCCGCGGGACCGTTCGTCGCCATCAACTGCGCATCGATGCACCCCGATCGCCTGGCCGAGGTCCTGTTCGGGACCGAGGGCGCCGACCAGCCGCGGCGGACCGGACTGTTCGAGGCCGCCCATAACGGGACGCTGTTCCTCGACGAGGTCGGCGATATGCCCATAGAGACCCAGGGCAAGATCGTCCGGGTGCTGCAGGAGCAGACCTTCGAAAGGGTGGGGGGCAGCAGCCTCATCGAGGTCGATGTGCGGGTGATCGCGGCGACCAGCCGCGATCTCGAGCGGGAGATGGAGCTGGGTCATTTCCGGGAAGACCTCTATTACCGGCTTGCCGTCGTGCCCATCGCCATTCCGCCCCTGGATCGCCGCCGCGAGGATATTTCCGAATTGGTCGAACACTTCATGGAGCGTGCGGCGCAGTCCTCGGGGCTGACGGGCCGGGTGATCGGCGACGACGTGTTGGCGGCGCTCAGGGCGCATGATTGGCCCGGCAACGTGCGCCAGCTGCGCAATGTCGTCGAGCGGCTGTTGATCATGGCCCCGCGGGATGCCGACGGCATGATCCACGCCGACAGCCTGCCGCCGGAGTTCGGCGGTGCCGGGCCGACCCTGCTGCGCGGCGACAGCGGCAGCCGCATGATGGGGCTCGACCTCAGGGCGGCGCGGGAAATGTTCGAGCGCGAATACCTGTCGGCCCAGATTCAGCGTTTCGGCGGCAACGTCTCGCGCACCGCCCAGTTCGTCGGCATGGAGCGCTCGGCGCTGCATCGCAAGCTCAAAACCCTCGGCCTCGGCAGCGACGGCGGGGAGCGCGAAAAAACCGGAACATGACGCCATTGATTTCCAGGACAAACGGCAGCGGTAGGCCCATCCCATGAAGGTCATAGTCTGTGGTGCCGGTCAGGTCGGGACGAGCATCGTCCGTCACCTGGTGGCCGAGAACAACGACGTTACCGTCATCGACCAGTCGGCGGAACTGATCAAAAAGATCGGCGATTCCATGGACGTCAAGGCGATGGAGGGGTTTGCATCCCATCCCGACGTGCTGGAACGCGCCGGCGCGGCCGATACGGATATGATCATAGCCGTCACCTATGCCGACGAGGTCAACATGGTCGCCTGCCAGGTCGCCCATTCCCTTTTCGAGGTGCCGACCAAAATCGCCCGGGTACGCCATCAGAGCTATCTGCTGCCGATCTGGGCCGACCTGTTCAGCCGCGACCACATGCCCATCGACGTGATCATTTCGCCGGAGATCGAGGTCGGACGGGCGATCTCCCGGCGCCTGCACGCGCCCGGCGCCTTCGATGCGCTGCCCCTCGCCGACGGGCTCGTCCATCTGCTCGGCGTGCGCTGCGGCGAAGACTGCCCGATCGTCGATACGCCACTGGGCCAGCTTTCCGAGCTGTTTCCGGATCTGCACATCACCATCGTCGGCATCGTCCGCGACGGCGTGGGGCTGGTTCCCGATTCGTCGGAACACCTGCTGCTCGGCGACGAGGCCTACATGATCGTCGATACCCGGCACATTCCCCGGGTGATGGCCGCGTTCGGCCATGAAGAGCCGGAAGCGCGCCGGGTCATCATCCTCGGCGGCGGCAATATCGGAAGCTATCTCGCCCGCGAGATCGAGCAACACCACCCCGGCGTTTCGGCGAAGCTTATCGAGTACAACCGGGAGCGGGCGGAACGTGCCGCCAACGCCCTGGAGGGCACCGTCGTCATCCATGGCGATGCCCTGGACCCGGAGATCCTCGAGGAAGCCAACGTCGCCGCCGCCGAGGCGGTGGTGGCGGTCACCAACGAGGACGAGGTCAACATCCTGGCTTCGCTCCTGGCCAAGCGCTACGGCAGCGAAAAGGCCATCGCCCTGATCAACAACTCCACCTATTCGCCCCTGGTGACGACGCTGGGTATCGACGTCGTCGTCTCGCCGCGGGCGATCACGGTATCGACGATCCTGCAGCACATTCGGCGCGGCCGGATCCGCGCCGCCTATGCCGTGCACGAGGGCTTCGGCGAGGTCATGGAAGCGGAGGCGGTGGAGTCGTCGGACCTGGTGGGCACGCCGCTCCGCGACATCAAACTGCCCGCGGGCCTGATCATCGGCGCCCTGGTGCGTGAGGGCGAGGTCATCATGCCCCGGGGCGACACCGTGGTGCGGCCCGACGACCGGGTCGTGCTGTTCGCCAGGCGCGAGGCCATCAAGCAGGTCGAACGGATGTTCGCCGTCACCCTCGAGTTCTTTTGATCGGCCCGCGCCGCCCATAAGCCGGAAACGCTTTTCGCTCGCCAATGTCCAGAACAGCCTACGTCAACGGGCGTTTCGTGCCCCACCGCTTGGCCGCGGTGCATATCGAGGACCGCGGATTCCAATTCGCCGACGGGGTCTACGAGGTGATCGGCGTCCAGGACGGCCGCTTGGTCGACGAGGGGCCGCATCTGGAGCGCCTGGCCCGGTCGCTGGGGGCGCTGTCGATCACGGCGCCCATGGGGATGCCGGCGCTGCGCCACGTCATGCGCCAGACGGTGCGGCGCAACCGCGTCAGAAACGGCATCCTCTATGTCCAGGTGACCCGCGGTGCGGCGCCGCGGAATCACGCGTTCCCCGCCGCGGCGAAGCCCTCTTTGGTGATGACGGCGCGCAGCGTGCCGGCGCCCGATCCCAAACGGGTCGAGCAAGGCTGCAGCGTGATCACGGTGCCCGACATCCGCTGGAAGCGGTGCGACATCAAGTCGGTGTCGCTGCTCGCCAACGTGCTGGCCAAGCAGCAGGCCAAGGACGCCGGCGCCTTCGAAGCCCTGCAGGTGGATGCCGAGGGTTTCGTCACCGAAGCCAGTGCGGCCAACGCCTGGATCATCACCGATGACGGGGTGCTCGTGACCCGGCCCGCCGATTACGCGATTCTCGACGGCGTCACCCGCCGCGCCGTCCTTGCCCTCGCCGCCGAGGACGGCCTCAGCGTCGAAGAGCGCCCCTTCACCGTCGCCGAGGCCAAGGCGGCGGACGAGGTTTTCCTGACCGGCACCACCACCTTCGTCATGCCGGTCACCCGAATCGACGACGATCCCGTCGGCGCCGGTACCCCGGGGCCGTTCGCCCTGCGCTTGTTCGCGGAGTACACCGCCTATGCCGCGCGCTCCGGGAGCGGCCGGTGAGCGCCCCGCCGGCACCGGGCGGCCCCGCCCGGCCGCGGGCCATCCTGTTCGACTGGGACAACACCCTGGTCGACAACTGGCCGGCGGTGCACGAGGCGCTCAACACCACCTTCCGCGCCATGGGCCACGCGCCCTGGACCCTGGAAGAGACCCGGGCACGGGTGCGCAAGTCGCTGCGCGACAGCTTCCCCGAAATGTTCGGCGCGCGCTGGACCGAGGCGCGCGAGATCTTCTACGACCGTTTCGCCGCGGTCCATCTGGATTTCCTGTGGCCCCTGGACGGCGCCGGGGAGGTCCTTGCCTGGCTCGCCGGCGAAGGGCTCTATCTCGGCGTGGTCAGCAACAAGGCCGGGGGCTACCTCCGCGAAGAGGCGGCGCGGCTCGGCTGGGACGGGTATTTCGGCAAGATCGTCGGCGCCACCGACGCCGCGGCGGACAAGCCCGACGGGGCGCCCGTCCGCATGGCGCTGGATGGCAGCGGCATCGGCCCGGGGCCGGCGGTCTGGTTCGTCGGCGACGGCGCCATCGATGTTGAATGCGCGGTGAATTCGGGCCTGACGCCGGTGGCGCTCCTGCGCGAGGACACGGAAGCGGAACTGCTTCGTCATAATCTCGTCCAATTTGTGGCCCAACAATGCCGCGTGCGGAGCATGGAGGGGTTGAAAAGCCTTGTAAAAGGCCGGCTGGCTCCCATATCCGGACGGTATTAGGGTGGAAACATACGGTAGCGGCGCCCATGAGGGGCGTTCGCCAATCACGCGAATGAAACGCGCATTACCGGAAAGAACATAAAATGGCTGCTGAAAAATCTCAGAACCTTCAAGATGTATTTCTCAACAATATCCGGAAGAACAAGACCCCGGTGACGATCTTCCTCGTCAACGGCGTCAAGCTTCAGGGTATTGTCACCTGGTTCGACAATTTCTCGGTCCTGCTGCGCCGGGATAATCACTCTCAGCTGGTCTACAAGCACGCCATTTCCACGGTCATGCCGGCGACGCCGGTGCAACTTTGGGAGGGCGAGGAAGAAAGCGAGCCCGCCGCGGCGGAAGCCGATGCTTGAACCGACCGGGGCCCCGCGCCAGCGTCTTGCCTACTGATCCGCGTTCCGAGCGTCCGGCCAACGGGACTCCGCCGGGGACCGAAGATCCGGTCGCGGGGCGTGCCGCCATCATCGTACCGCTGCTGCGCGGGCGCGGCGCGCCGCCCCGGGACCGCGAGGCGCGGCTTGCCGAAGCCTGCGGCCTGGCCGAGGCCATCGATCTCGACATCGCCTTTTCCAAGGCCGTCACCGTCGCCCGGCCGCGCGCCCCGACCCTGTTGGGTGGCGGCGCCGTCGAGGCCCTCGGCGCCGAGTTCAAGGGACGGAAAATCGATGTCGTCGTGGTCGACGGGACGCTGACGCCGATCCAGCAGCGCAACCTCGAACTCGCGTGGAAACGCAAGGTCATCGACCGCACCGGCCTGATCCTGGAGATCTTCGGCGCCCGCGCCCAGACCCGGGAAGGCAGCCTCCAGGTGGAACTGGCGGCGCTGACCTATCAGCGCTCGCGCCTGGTGCGGTCCTGGACCCATCTCGAGCGCCAGCGCGGCGGCTTCGGCTTCCTTGGCGGCCCCGGCGAAACCCAGATCGAGGCCGACCGCCGCCAGATCGACACCCGCATCGCCCGCATCAAATCCGATCTCGAGGACGTCAAGCGCACCCGCGGACTGCACCGCGCGGCACGCCGCCGGGTCCCGTTCCCGGTGGTCGCCTTCGTCGGCTACACCAATGCCGGCAAGTCGACCCTGTTCAACCGCCTCACCGAATCGCGCGTGCGCGCCGAGGACCTTTTGTTCGCGACCCTGGACCCGACCATGCGCGGGGTCGAGCTGCCGTCGGGGCGCAGGATCATCCTGTCCGATACCGTCGGCTTCGTCTCCGACCTGCCCACCGACCTGATCGCCGCCTTCCGCGCCACCTTGGAGGAGGTGCTCGCCGCCGACCTGGTGATCCACGTCCGCGACATCGCCCATGCCGATACCGAGGCCCAGAAACGCGACGTCGAGGAGGTGCTCGCCGACCTCGGGTTGGATGTCTCCGCCGGCGACGGCGTGATCGAGGCGCTGAACAAGATCGATTTGCTGGATGCGGACGCCCGCGCCGCCGTTCGCGCCCGCGCCCGGCGCAACCCCGATCTCGTCGCCGTCTCGGCGCTGAGCGGGGCGGGGATCGACGATCTCCTGGACGCGATCGACCGGCGCCTTGCCGCCGACCGCGCCCTGCACCACTACCGCCTGGGGCCCGCCGACGGCGCCGCGCTCGCCTGGCTTTACGAGCATGGCGAGGTCAGCGCCCGGCGCGATCTCGGCGATGGCGGGGTAATCCTCAGCGTCAGCCTGGACCCCAAAGATGCCGAGCGGTTCGGCCGCCGCCACGCCGCCCTTGCCGGCTTTGACGAGGACGACCGCGCCGCCGAGTAGGGGCACCCCCCCGCATTTCGTCGCAAGAAGGGAAAAAATCCCGCGATCCCGCGATTTTTTTGCCCGGGCCCGCTTGACAGCCCCGGAGCCAGTACGTATATCACTGGCACTCAACGCAGGAGAGTGCTAACAGCGCCCAGGGACGCCCTGTAAGTTGCTCATTTACAAAGTTAAAGGGAGAAGGTCATGAACATCAGGCCCCTGCATGATCGCGTCATTGTCGAACCGCTCGAAGCGGAGCAGAAAACCGCCGGCGGCATCATCATTCCCGATACCGCCCAAGAAAAACCGTCCGAAGGCAAGGTCGTCGCGGTCGGGCCCGGGGCCCGGGACGCCGACGGCAAGCGCCACAAGCTCTCGGTCAAGAAAGGCGACCGCATCCTTTACGGCAAGTGGTCGGGCACCGAGGTCAAGGTCGAGGGCAAGGATCTCCTGATCATTCAGGAAGGCGACATCCTCGGCATTCTCGACAGCAAGGCCGTGGTTCAGGCCAAGGGCAAGGTGGCCGCGGCCGGCGGCACCGCCACCGGCCATACCCATGTGCCGGGGATGGACTGCTGCTGAGCGGACCATCGGCAAAACCAACCGGTAAAAAGAGTGAACTGTTAAGGAGAACACCCCAATGAACATCAGGCCATTGCACGATCGCGTGATCGTCGAGCCGCTCAGCGCAGAGCAGAAGACCGCGGGCGGGATCATCATTCCCGACACGGCCCAGGAAAAGCCGTCGGAGGGCAAGGTGATCGCCGTCGGCCCCGGTCTGCGCGGCGAAGATGGCAAGCTGCACAAGCCCGACGTCAAGAAGAACGATCGCGTGCTTTACGGCAAATGGTCCGGAACCGAGGTCAAGGTTGACGGCAAGGACCTTCTGATCATGAAGGAAAGCGACATCATG